>JAGBRY010000116.1 GCA_017632115.1 Alistipes sp.
ATTCGGAGGGACACTTCGAGGTTCTGGCTATGTCGGGTAGGGGCTCCTCCGTGTCGGAGCGATACCGACCGACAATAAATGAAAAACCCTCTGAAACGATGTTTCAAAGGGTTTTGCTTGATTTTGTCCTTAAAACTTTTGGACTTTGAGCGGAAAACGAGACTCGAACTCGCGACCCCAACCTTGGCAAGGTTGTGCTCTACCAACTGAGCTATTTCCGCAATTTTTAGAACTTTGCAGTGGGATATTTCCCAAATGCGAGTGCAAATATAAGGCAAAAATTTTTATCGTGCAAGAAATTTCTTAAAAAAATTCATTTTTACCGCTTTTTTCTGCAAAAAACACCTCGCAATGCCGTCGAAAACTATGTAGAAGCTCTATCCAAAGTTCTAAATCTCGATTTGTTATACACGCCTAAAGTGGATAACTCCGACCATTTATGGTTTAATACCAAACCAATTCTACCGGTCTTGCTGCCTTGCCTATGCATTTGGCAGATCACCATCGTATGTTCCTGCCGACTCCTCACGCTGCTTGTAGCCCAGCGACTTTGTCTGCTCATCGACATCCGATGTGGTGTGCTCGTGTCCGCAATATGGGCAACGGTAGAGGTCGGTATAGTACCTATTGATATACTTGGTTGTGCCCTTCACCCTTCGCCAACTTGTTGGTGTTCGCTCCTCGCTAACCTTATCTCCATTCTTGTAGGTGCTCTTCACCCTGTAACTCGCAACCTGCTCCTGATCAAAATCCTTGTAGTCAATCTCGGTCTTGTCGATAGTGCGACCCGCATAAATATACTCAACATGCTTTTTACACTTTTCGCACGCATCGAACTTTCGGTGTGTCCACGCATACCAAGTCGAAAGAATGGTTACAACAAATGTCGCAATCGTAACAAGGAATGGAGCATCTGTCAGGCAAAGTATCACATACACAAAACCCGCAACAACCACCAAAATATCGTAGAATAGGGCGAATAACCACCTAAAATAGCGGTAGTGTGGCAGATAGAGCAATGGGTAGCACAACACCAACGAGATGACAGGTATCGTCGGTATTACCCACCAATTTGCGGTATCTTGCTTGAAGAGAGTCAGAATGATGCACACAGCCGAGAGAACGGCGTAGGTTTTGATATCGCTATATGTGTTGCGCTTATTTGCCGCCTTTCTAAACACCACGAGATAGAGCAACGACAGTGCCAGCGCAATGCAACTCGCAATAAACAGACCTCGATTGAGATAGGTTGTCACTGCATCTATATCGGCAGCGTTGATCTTGTCGATAAATGCGTTTGTCTTGGCATCGATCACCTCTGCCAAAGGTTGAGCATCTTCGGTAAAGCTTGTCAAGAAGTTTGCGAAGGTGTCGTAAGCGGCAGCCCAATAGACAAACAGTCCTAATAAAATGAATAGGAGAAAGCGAACAAATTTCATAATTAGTGCTTTTTATTGGTTGAGATTCTTTGCAAATATAGCAAAATCCCTCCAATTCGCATAATTATTCGACTTGTTTTTAGAACTCCGAGGTGAAGTAGAACTTGATATCCGGGAATTTCTCCTGTGCCAAGGCCAAGGCATAGCTTGTATCGGCAAGGAAGACATCTCGGCCGTGCTTGTCCTTCGCCATATTGGCGTGCTTGCGGCGCTTGAAGTCTGCCAACTGCTCGGCGTTATCGCTCTCGATCCAACAAGCCTTATGGATTGAAATTGGCTCCCAACGGCACTTTGCTCCATACTCATGCTCCAAGCGGTACTCGATAACCTCGAACTGAAGCTGTCCCACCGTACCGATAATTTTGCGGCCATTAAGTGACGAGGTGAAGAGCTGTGCCACACCCTCGTCCATGAGTTGGTCGATACCCTTTGCCAACTGCTTGAACTTCATCGGGTCGGCATTCTCGATATAGCGGAAGAGTTCCGGAGAGAACGAAGGAATACCCGTAAACTTGAGTTTTTCACCTTCGGTGAAGGTGTCACCAATCTTGAAGTTTCCGGCATCGTGCAGACCCACAATATCGCCCGGATATGCGAAGTCGATAATAGACTTCTTCTCTGCCATAAATGCTGTTGGCGAGGAGAACTTCATTTGCTTGCCACTTGCTGCGTGGAGGTAGTTCTTATTGCGCTCGAACACGCCCGAGCATATCTTCATAAAGGCGATACGATCTCGGTGGTTCGGGTCCATGTTGGCGTGAATCTTGAAGATGAAACCTGTCATCTTTGGCTCCTGGGCCTCTACGAGGCGTGTTTCGGTGGTCGATGGACGAGGCGATGGGGCAATGCGGATGAAGCACTCCAACAACTCTCGCACACCAAAGTTATTTACTGCCGAGCCGAAGAAGACAGGAGCGAGCTTACCTGCCAAGTAGTCGTCGTTGTTATACTCGTCGTAGACGCCCTCGACCAACTCCACATCCTCACGGAGGCGGTTTGCATACTGCTCGCCGATAAGGTTATCGAGCTCTGGCGACGAAATGTCGTCAATCTCTACGGTCGAGGCGTTTGCGGTCAAGCGCTCGTCCGAAGTGAAGAGCGAGATGTTGTGCTCATAGAGGTTGTATACACCCTTGAACGACGGGCCGCTCGAAATAGGGAAGGCGAGAGGTCGCACCTTAATCTGCAACTCACGCTCAATCTCATCGAGCAAATCGAACGGATCCTTGCAAGGGCGGTCCATCTTGTTCACGAAGACCATCACGGGGGTGTTGCGCATACGGCAGACATTCATCAGTCGGCGGGTCTGTGTCTCGACACCCTTTGCACCGTCGATAACGATGATTACCGAGTCGACCGCAGTGAGGGTACGATAGGTATCCTCGGCAAAGTCCTCGTGACCGGGGGTATCGAGGATGTTGATCTTCACACCCTTGTAGTCGAAGCCCATCACCGAGGTAGCCACCGAGATACCACGCTGACGCTCAATCTCCATAAAGTCGGAGGTGGCACCTTTCTTAATCTTATTACTTTTCACTGCACCGGCGATGTGAATAGCACCACCAAAGAGGAGTAATTTCTCGGTCAAAGTGGTCTTACCTGCATCCGGGTGGGCGATAACTGCGAATGTTCGTCTTCTTGCAATCTCTTCGTTGAGCGTCATATTTTTCGGCTTGATTTGTTTTTTCGGCCGCAAAAATAAGAATTATTTTTCTTTGTGCCAAAGAATAACGAAAAATGCCCTTTTGTCTTTCTCGATAAAAGGGCTATCTTTGCAGTGGCAACCACTATTATCGGAATAGAGAGATGAAACGAATTATACTTCTTTTTGCAGCAGCAATGTTGGCCACAACGGCTTTGGCACAGGGGTGGTCGGTCGGAGTGCGTGTTGGCTCCACCGTACAGGCCGTGGGCCAATACCAATACAATCAAACCAACTATGTTGAGGGTCGCATAGGAGTGTCGTGGTTGAGCATCGGCGGTTCAAGCAGTGAAATCGCTCTATTGCACAACTGGCGCATCTGCACTATGGACTGGAGTCCCAAGGCGGGTGTGTGGTTTTTCGATGCGGGCGTTGGTGCCAATGTCAGCGGACACCGATGGTTGACCTGCTTCGGTGTTATGGGTATGGCTCGCCTCGGAGTGAATTTTAAGAAGGTGCCGCTTTCGCTCTCACTCGATTACAGCCCGGCCTTTGGCCCCGAGATATATCGCTACGAATACTATCTGACCGATGGTACGCCCCAAACAGCACACTCTGCGGGCTTCCGATATTTTGGCCTCTATAATGGCGGTTTTACCCTGACCTACAACTTTTAAGCAAAGAGAAATGCCGAGCGAAATTATGCTCGGCATTTTCTCCATTATCTCAACTATTCGCTATTTCTGTGGTGGATAGTCGATGGTATAGTGCAAACCTACCGACTCCTTGCACTCTCGTGCCTGTTTGATTGTGAGGTAGGCCACAGCAATCATATTGCGCAACTCGCACAACTCACGACAAGGCTTGGTGCGGTTGTACAACTCTTCGGTCTCCTGCCAGATAACAGCCAAGCGCTTCAATGCTCGCTCCAAGCGAAGGTTCGAACGAACGATACCCACATAGTTCGACATTATCGAGCGAAGCTCCTTTCTATCCTGCATTACGAGCACCATCTCCTCTGCCTCGGCAGTACCCTCGAAATCCCAATCAGGAATACCCTCCTGGAACTCCACCTTATCGAGTTTATCGAGAGCGTGTTTAGCAGCAATATCCGAGTATACCACAGCCTCGGTGAGTGAGTTCGAAGCCAAGCGGTTTGCGCCGTGCAGACCTGTGCACGAACTCTCGCCCAAAACATAGAGTCGACGGATAGAGCTCTCTCCGTTATAGTCTACCTTGACACCTCCGCAGCAGTAGTGCGCTGCAGGGCATACAGGGATCATATCTTTGGTGATGTCGATACCTATCGAGAGGCACTTCTCGTAGATGTTCGGGAAGTGGTGCTTGGTCTCCTCGGCAGGCATATGGGTAACATCGAGATATACAAACTCTTCGCCTCGAATCTTCAATTCGTGGTCAATCGAACGAGCCACAACATCTCGAGGAGCCAATGACTTCATCGGATGATACTTATGCATAAACTCCTTGCCATTTTGGAGTCGGAGTACAGCTCCATAGCCACGCATTGCCTCGGTGATGAGGAACGATGGACGCTCGCCCGGATGATAGAGGGCGGTAGGGTGGAACTGTATAAACTGCATATTCTCGGTCTTAGCCTTAGCACGGTGGCACATTGCAATGCCGTCGCCTGTAGCTACACCAGGATTGGTCGTTGTATGGTAGATATTTCCGCAACCTCCTGCTGCCACAACTGTGAATTTTGCGAGGGCTGTGAAGATCTCGTTGGTCTGGGTATTGAGTACATATGCTCCAAAGCATGCCAAGCCTCGGGTGTGGCGTGTTACTATCTCGCCGAGGTGGTGCTGCGTAAGCAGGTCTATGGCGAAGTGATCCTCCAAAATTGTGATGTTCGGATGGTTGCGCACCTGCTCGATAAGCGCACGCTCAATCTCGGCACCGGTAAGGTCTTGATAGTGGAGGATACGATGTTCGGAGTGTCCTCCCTCACGATGAAGGTCGAAGCCGCCATCCTCTCTGCGGTCGAAGCGTGTTCCCCAACGGATAAGATCCTCGGCCGAGCGAGGAGCATTCTTTACGACGATTTCAACCGCCTTTGGGTCGCACTTTCCTGCACCACAAACGAGGGTATCCTCGATATGTTTCTCGAATGTGTCGGGGGCATAGGTTACAGAGCAGATTCCACCCTGTGCATAGTTGGTGTTACACTCGTTGAGTTTACCTTTCGAAACGATGGTAACGGTGGCTGTGTCGGCAACTTTCAGGGCAAACGACAATCCGGCCGAGCCCGAGCCAATAACCAAAAAATCACTTTTCATATTTCGTGATAACTTATTTGTGTTGCAAAGATAAGAAAAATTTTAGTTTTCCGCTCTCTGTTTTTAGTTTTCCGTTTCGAGCAGTCGTTCAACTGCTCGTTTGCCCTCCTCACCGAGCGAAAAGGTGTAGTCATTCACGAAGAGAGAGATGTGTTTTTCGATAACATCGTCCTCCAACTCTTGGGCATGCTCTTTTACGAACTCTCGTGATAAAAGTGGGTTTTTGAGAGCAAAATCAACACTTTTTGAGAGTAAGTTATCGAATTTCGATATTATATTTTCTGCAATTTCTCGTTTAACGATAATAGCTCCGAGTGGAAGAGGCAGATTTGTTTCTGCTTCCCACAACTTTCCGAGGTCGGCAACAAGCTCTAAATTTCGGCGTTCGTAGACAAAGCGACCTTCGTGAATGAGCACACCCGCATCGGCTTCGCCTCGTTCGACCGCAGCTGCAATATCGGAGAACAGCTTCTGTCGCACCTCCTTAACCTCGGGGAAGTAGCGATGCAACAGAGCGTTGGCTGTAGTGTTCAGGCCGGGCGAGATAACGGTGCGAATAGGCGAGGTTTCGCCCTTGCGACGCACCAGGAGTTGTCCGTTGCCACGACCAAGAGCCGAGCCACTATCGAGTAGCGCATATCGCTCCTTTACAAGTGGATATACGGCGTAACTGATTTTTGAGATATCGGGTTCGCCACGCAATACACCCTCGTTCAACTCCTCGATATCGTGATACTCAACCGCCAAGTCGAAGTCGTGGTCGATGCGACGATTTATGATTGCATCGAAGGCGAAAGTATCGTTCGGGCAGGGCGAGATATGTAGCGAAAGCTTCTTCATTATATTTCGTCGAAATTGAGATTTGCAATAGTTTCGGTTAGTCGTTCGAGTGCGAGCGGAATATCCCATTCGCTTCGCTCCTCACCCACATAGTTCGATATGGCACGAATCTCTCCACAACGCACACCCTCGGCCTGTGCGAGAGCAAAGAGGGCTGCACCCTCCATATTCTCAATCTCGGCACCATTGGCCTCTTGCGAGCAGTGTGATACGGTGTTGCTGCGTACCATAGGCAACCCTTCGACCACCATCGAAGCGAGATAAGAGCGGTCATAACCTGTCGAGAGGTAGGCAAATCGCTCCTCTGTTATGGCCACCACATCGCCCTTTTTGAGATTGTGGTCGTAGGCCCCCGCAATGCCGCAAAGTAGCAATGGCTCTCGCTCGGTGCGGAGTATGCGAGCCACCTCGGCAGCCGTCTCAACTGCTCCGATACCGCAAATGCGAATATCGAGGTCGGGACGACGCTCTCTCAATCGAGCAGCCTCCAATTCAGTGGGAAAGAGAATAATCATAAAAAGCTAATGGCTAATGGCCATTGGCTAAGAGCTCTAAAATTTATTTGCCTACTACCGCCTCCAACTCCTCGACCGTTGATGGAATATGCTTGTCGCCAATAACACGACCACCCTCGGCTGTTACAACGATGTCATCCTCGATGCGGATACCGCCAAAGTCACGATACTCATCCAAGAGGTCGTAATTCACGATGCCCTTATATAAGCCCTCAGCCTTCGATTTGTCGATCAGCGCAGGGATAAAGTAGATGCCCGGCTCATTGCTCATAACTGTACCCTCGTGTAACTTCCAAGCGGCACGATATACGCAAGTTCCCGATGCGATAGCTCGCTCCTTCATCTCCGAGAAGTCGTAGCTACGCTCGCCCATCGCCTCGCAGTCGTGAACATCCATACCCAAGCCGTGCGACAAGCCGTGAGGCATAAACAAGTACATCGCTCCCGCCTCTACTGCATCCTCGGCAGAAGAGTTAATCAAGCCTACATCGTGTAAGCCCTCTGCCAACGAGAGCAGAGCCTTCTTGTGCACATCCTCCATATACATTGCACCGGTGCGCATATTCTTCGGAGCCTCATCGTGAGCACGCAAGACAATTTCGTAGATATCCTTCTGCTTCTGGGTGAACTTGCCCGATACAGGGTAGGTACGAGTGTGGTCCGAGCAGTAGTTTTCGAGCGACTCGGCACCACCATCCACCAACAACAATCGGCCATTCTCCAACACACCGTCGCTGTTGAGGTTGTGGAGTGTCTCGCCGTGCTGCGATACGATGCTTGGGAACGAAACACCCAAGCCCTGAGCCTTAGCAATACCCTCCATAGCGCCTGCAATCTCTCGCTCGACAACACCCGCCTTACACATCTTCATGGCGGTGGTATGCATTGCATATCCGAGCTGGAAAGCTCGTTCCAGAGCCTCAATCTCCTCTGCCGACTTCACCTCTCGCATCTCGGCTACGGCAAACATCAAATCAACCGATTTGTGGTTGTAAAGCTCTGCAATTGGTAAGCCCAGAAGGCGAGCCAACTCGATCTTGCTCTCGCCACGATATGGCGGAAGGAAGTGAATCTTGCGACCAAGTTTCAACGCCTCGGCAATAACTCCGTCGAGAGCCTTCAATGGCTGACAGTTCGTCACACCCACCTGTGCACCCAACTCCACAAGACAAGGCTGTGGGCCTGTCCAGATGATATCCTCGACGGTGAAATCGTCGCCAAAGAGCATCTCCTCGCCCGACTCGGCATCTATCACTGCCATCAAGGTTGGCAAGTTCAAACCGAAGTAGTAGAGGAAGGTCGAGTCCTGACGGAAGTAGTAAGCGTTATTTGGATAGTTGTTAGGCGAGTAGGTGTTACCCGCAATCAAAATCAAGCCATTACCAATGCGCTTGCGCAACTCGGCACGACGGCTTTTGTAGGTATTTGCACTAAACATATTCTATATGGTTTTCGTTAATAAATCAGTTTTACATATCCGCTGACGGGGATAGCTACATTTTGTAATCCTTTATTGAGTTTTGCTCCTGCAACAAGGTTGCCATAGGTGTCGTAGTACTCCGCCTTTTTAGGCTTCTTCTCCAACTCAACAACAACTTTCTCTGCGCCCGTAGCGTTGATGATATATGTCTCTCGGTCGGCCGCTCCGGCCTTAACAACCATTCCCTCCTGGTAAGCAGAGATGATGCGCTCCATCTTGCTCTCTGCCTCCAAAATAGGGAAGCAAGCCTCGGGGTGATAAGGGCGGAAAGAGCCATGAAGCAGTGTCTGGCGGTGTTTTTGTGAGAACTCCAACCAATGCTTTACCACCTCTCGATGCGATTGTGGAATATCTCGCAACATCACCGAGTACTGCACTACGCCATACAGTGCCGAGAGGATATGGCGAGCTGCCACCTCTGGCTTCTCGTTAGGATTCCACTCAATCATATCGGCGTGAACAGCCGTTGTGCCACTCGTAAGTCGGAGGTTGGAAATGCGTATACGATTATTTTGCATATCGCCGGGACAATCGCTTGCACGGAACATATTTCCATACTGGCGAATGGCCGGACCGATATAGTTCTGACGGAACTCTATCAAGATATCGGGTTTGATGGCTTGCAGGCGGGCCAAAACCCCCTTCATCAGCACATCCACCGCCTCGGGAAGACTCTTAATATCTCGACCTGCATAGTTCTCGGCCACAGCGGGGTCGGTGCCCTTGATGCGGAACGAGTCAATAAAGTCCAACTTGAAGCCATCCAAGTTCCACTCACGAAGAGCCTTCTCGTAGGTCGAAATCAGATACTCTCGCACCTCGGGGAAACGAGGGTCGAGCACAAAAGCACCATGGCTCGGGCCGAGGAACTTACCCTTGAAACGATCGTAGGCCTGGCTGTGCTCTCCGACAAATGGTACAGAGTACCATAGCATATACTTCATACCCATATCCTGCACACGCTTTACATGGGCTGCCATATCTTTTATGCGGACAGGCGCAACCTTCCAATCGCCACAGTAGGCGTAGCCACGATTGTTATCGGCGGTCTGCCAACCATCATCCACGATTATGGTCTTCATTCCGAGTTTTACCGCCTCACGACACTCCGCCTCAATCTCCGTGTCGGTAATCTGCTGGTGGAACTGATACCAGGTCGAGTAGAGTGGCTCGAATGCTGCCTCGGGAACTCGGCACACCTTGAAGTCGTTGAGCGACTCTATCCACGCAACACCCTCACGAATGGCATCGGCCCAAAAGATATCTCGCTTATCGAGCAAAATGGTTGTTTTGTAGTGCGAAATCGGAGCCTCGGCCTCGGTGAAGAAGGTCAATGCACCATATAATACAGCCCCCTCCTCTCGTAGTCCGACCTTCGCATTGACACGGCGTTTTGCCTCGCTTGTTGCAATGGTCAGGCGGTTGTGGTTATTGTTGTTTATGAAGGAGTAGAGCGGTATAGTTTGCGCCAATGCCGATGAGTACTTACCACTCCAATCGGGCGGTAAAATAGTGCGATTGCTACGATTGGTATGCCACAAGTGGTGCGCATCCAACTGCGGAGTGGTAAACTCCACCTTCAAAGGAGAAGGGGTGGTTGGTTGCGGAGCAGTCATCTCGATGACAATCTCCTCGATTTCGCCCTTCGATACCACTTTTGCGTCGATTTCCCAGGCGTTATCCTTGCTTGAAATGGTTACATCGCCCACCAACTTGGTCTGCACCTTTGTTTCGAATGCCATTGCCGACAAGGTGGCAAGAATTGAACACACAAATAGGATACCTCTCTTCATAATCTGCTCTGTTTATCGTAATACCTCTTTGTAAAGTTTATCACCTCGGCGAACAACTCCTACGGTCTTAATCGAGCAAACATCGCCCTGCTTAACCCCCTCGACAATCTGCTCGTTCAAGACGATGTTTTCGGCCTTCTGCTCCACTACACCTGTGGTTTCGCCCATAATCAGGATGTCGTCACCTGCTGCCAAGGTCGAAGCCTCGACGGAAATCTCGGCTACGCCGATATTTTTGAAGTAGTTGGTGATTTTGCCGACATACTCCTTGCGGTGGGTTGCCGACGAGCCGTAGGCATTGGTGTGCTCCACAATGCGCTTGTGGGCATAGTATCCACCCCAAAAACCTCGGTTGAAGACACGCAACAGACCCTCCTTTAACTCTTCGGCCTTCTCTCGGGTGTATTCGCCTGCCTCGATGAGTCGCAACGCCTTGTCGTATGCCTCGACCACTCGCTTCACATACTCGCCACCTCGGGCACGGCCCTCAATCTTCAATACTCGCACACCCGCAGCGATAAATTGGTCGAGGAAATCGACCGTGCAGAGATCCTTTGGCGAGAGGATATAGCGACCATCTATATCGAGCATTTCGCCCGTATCCTTATCCTGAATGGTATATTTGCGACGACAAATCTGGCGGCAAGCACCACGATTTGCCGAGCAAGCGGTTTCGTGCTCGCTCAAATAGCACTTGCCCGAGATAGACATACACAACGCTCCGTGTGCGAACATCTCTATCTCGACCAACTCACCTTTTGGACCACGAATATCCTGTTCGACGATAGCCTTGTGTACCTCGGCAATCTGCTCCAACGAAAGCTCTCGAGCCAAAACCACAACATCGGCCCACTGCGAGAAGAACTTCACCGCCTCCGAGTTCGAGATGTTGCACTGAGTCGAAATGTGCACCTCCACGCCTGCGTGGTAGGCGTAGGTTATAACGGCTAAGTCCGATGCAATAATAGCATCCACTCCTACCGCCTTTGCCTTGTCGACAACTTCGTGCATAACCTTCAACTCATCATCATAGATGATGGTATTGACAGTAAGGTAGGTCTTTACGCCCGCTGCATGGGCAATTTCGACAATCTGCTCCAGGTCCTTTTCGGAGAAATTCGCCGCCGAAGCCGAGCGCATATTCAATCGGCCAATGCCAAAGTAGACCGAGTTTGCACCCGCATTTATCGCTGCGTGTAAAGACTCGTAGCACCCCACGGGTGCCATAATTTCTATATCTGTTCGTTTCATCATAATCTCTTTAGCTCTTTCTTCCTACCAAATTTTCAGCATATTTGCGCAGCTCTATGGTGCGCTCTTGCGGCACTTCGAGGGCATCGAGAATTGAGAGTGCCTTCTGGAATTTCTGCGCAATTTGCTGCTCAACACGCTCCGGAACACCCAACTCCTCGTACAGTGCTTTGATTGTTGCAATCTTCTCAGCGTCGGAGATATCGTTGCGGAGATGCGTTGTGCGCAACACCTCTCGCTGCTCCTCATTGGCACGGGAGAAGGCCTCAATCATCAAGATTGTCTTTTTGCCTTCGAGGATGTCGCCGCCAATCTTTTTGCCGAGTCGCTCATCTCCAAAACTATCCAACAGATCGTCTTGGAGCTGGAATGCCAAGCCCACCTCCAATGCAAAGTTGTAGAGGTTTCGACAATCTTTGTCGGAGGCTCCTGCGAGGATGGCTCCGATAATTGCCGAGCCGGCCAAAAGGGCTGCGGTTTTAAGCTCGATCATTCGCATGTAATCGACCACCGACACCTTCTGCTGGGTCTCGAAATCCATATCGAACTGCTGTCCTTCGCACACCTCGGCCGCCATCTTGTTGAACCACTCGAAAACCTTTGAAAGGTTATCTGTTTGAGTGCGTTGCAGATGGTTGTATGCCAAAATAAGCATAGCATCACCCGAAAGAATTGCCACATTCTCGCCCCACTTGGCGTGTACCGAAGGTCGACCTCGGCGCACCATTGCATTGTCCATAATATCGTCGTGCAGAAGGGTGAAGTTGTGGAAAATTTCCACCGCCATTGCCGGCATCAACGCACGCTCGATATCCTCGGCATACAGGTTGTATGAGAGCATCAAAAGAGTAGGTCGAATACGCTTTCCTCCCACCTCAAGGCCGTACTTAATAGGGGCGTAGAGGCGTTGTGGCTCTTCGGGGGTTGCCATCTGTGCAAGATGTCGCTCAAAGAGCGACAACAGCTCGTTATTTGTGTATAATTTCATCGTAAAAGAAGGTATTTTTTGCCGTATTGTCAAAATCAACTCTCAAAGGTACAAAAAATTTGGTTAATATATCACAGCCACAGGATAAAAGTTTAGTTCTTTAAATCTTCGATATCGCCCCTCGGTGTTGTTAATTAAAATTTTGCTATATTTGCACAAACTAACCAAAACAATCCTAAAATTATGAGATCTATTCGTAGAGTTTGCACGCTCGCTGTTGCAATGATCCTTCTCTCTTCGGCAGCCTTTGCTGCGCCGAAGTATCGCTATGTCGATGCTACATCGCTTACCGTAATCAACAAGGCTCAAAATGATGGTCTGCCACTCAATCGTATCGATGTTGAGCAGTTCGATATTCCGAAGAGTGCCAAGGGTGGCCTCAGCAACACAACAGGTCTGGCCATTGTCTTCAGCACAGATAGCCGCAGCATCAGAGTTAAGTGGAGCACTACGGCCAAAAGATTGGGTTCGAATATGACCCCTATCTTCCATAGTGGTCTCGACCTCTACATCAAAGAGGATGGCAAGTGGATGTTTGCCGGTGTTGCCCGTCCAAAAACAGTTGGTCAGGAGCACGAGTATGTAGCCGTAAAGAGTATGGCTGTTGGTGAGAAGGAGTGCATGCTCTATCTGCCTATGTTCAACTGTGTTAAGTCGTTACAGATTGGTATAGATGCAGGCGCCACAATCAAGGCTATCCCAACACCTTTCAAACACAAGATTCTCTTTGTGGGATCGAGCCTTACCCATGGAGCTTCGGCTGCCCGCCCCGGACTTTGTTATGTGGCTCGTATGGGTCGTATGCTCAATGCAGAGACTCCGAATATAGGTTTGAGTGGTAAGTGCAAACTTGATGACTTCTTTGCAAATATCGTTTGTGCAACAGAGGCCGATGCCTACTTTTTCGACACCTTCTCCAACTCGACAAAGCAGATGATCGAGGAGCGTCTTTACAATTTCGTAAAGCGTATCGTAGCTGCCCATCCGGACAAACCTATGATCTTCCTCCAAACTGTCAAGCGTGATTCGGGACGCTTCGACCTTGGGGCACGCAAACGCAATGATGACCAACGAGCAGCTGCCGAGGTGTTGATGAAACAGATTTGCAAGGAGTTCAAGAATGTCTACTTTATCAACCCCGGATTCTATATTGGCGAGGATGGCGAGGGAACAATTGATGGTTCGCACTTGAACGACCTTGGAGTGGAGCGCATGCTCAACCATACAATGCCTAAAATCACCAAGATTCTCAAGAAGTAAAAAATAAAATAGTGGCGATGAAATTGTTCGTACGCAAAAAGAGTGTCAGATGTGTGTCTGGCACTCTTTTTATGAATGTTGTGTAGCGGTATCGGTATGCGCCAATTCGTTGCGTACACGATATATATGAAATATATTCATCAAAAATTTTGAAATTCTGGAATTTATGCCTAACTTTGAATGATTAAATTGAAGCGAATTTTTACGAACTAAAAAATAGAACAAAAATCTAAAAACTATTAACTATGAAAAAGCTTGTTTTCGGAATTGACATCGGTGGTACAAACACTGCATTTGGCCTTGTAGATGAGAAGGGTGAGATCTTTGGTGAGTCGGCTATCTCTACACGCTCGTATATGGCATACGACGACTATCCTCGCTACATTGAGGATTTGGCTGCTGCAATGAAGACTTTGCTCGATGGCATCAGCTTCAACTACGACTTGGTAGGTATCGGTATCGGTGCACCAAACGGCAACTACTACAAGGGTACTGTCGAGATTCCTTCGAACTTGTGGAAATACTCTAAGGAGCAGATTGCTGCCGGATTGAAGGACGAGGACCGTATCTTCAATTTGGCCGACGATTTGGGTAAGCACTTTGTGAATGTGCCTGTATATGTTACCAACGACGCTAACGCTGCAACCATTGGCGAGATGGTTTATGGTGGTGCAAAGGGCATGAAGGATTTCATAATGATCACCCTCGGTACAGGTGTTGGTTCGGGATTCGTTGCTAATGGCGAGATGATCTATGGTCACGACGGTTTTGCTGGCGAGTTCGGTCATGTTATCGTTGAGCGTGGCGGTCGTGAGTGTGGTTGCGGTCGTAAGGGCTGTCTTGAGACCTACACCTCAGCTGGTGGTATCAAGCGTACCGCTTTCGAGTTGATGGCTACAATGAACGATCCTTCGCCACTTCGTGAGTACTCATTCGACCAGCTCGAGGCTGCTATGCTCTCGCAGTTTGCTGCTAAGGGCGACCCTATCGCTAAGGAGTGCTTCCGTCTTACAGGTCAGAAGCTCGGCTACGCTTTGGCCGATGCTGTTACTATCACTTCGCCTGAGGCAATCTTCATCTTCGGAGGTTTGGCAAAGGCCGGCGATTTGATCTTCGACCCTATCAAGTGGTACATGGAGGAGAATATGCTCATCGCCTTCAAGAATAAGGTTAAGGTTCTCCCAAGTGAGTTGCAGAACAAGAATGCAGCTGTATTGGGTGCCTCGGCTCTTGTTTGGCAAGCAAAATAAAAACCGTTTAGAAGACAATTTTCGGCGTTACGCATCGGACGGAGAGTTGCTCACATACACAAAAGTATGCTGCGCACTCTCCGCCTCGCAGGCCTTGAAAATTATCCTTCTAAAACTGTTTTTTAGGTTTTTATTTTTGGTTTCGTGTTGCGTTTCAACACACTTTTTTTGTAATTAAAAATCCCCAGATTATATGAAGAGATTTTTGACTTTGTGTCTTGCTCTTATTGCGTGTGCGTGCGTGTATGCGCAAAAAGGTCTACCTTTAACCCAGCAGGATTGGGCGAAGTTCTATCGCTACGAGAAACTTAATGCCGAGGTGCTTGCTTCGGGTGTTCGCCCCGACGCAGTATTTATGGGCAACTCGATAACCCAGAATTGGGCAAAGTATCATCCCGACTTCTTCAAGGAGAACAACTTCGTGGGTCGTGGCATCGGCGGTCAGACCACCTCGCATATGTTGGTGCGTTTCCGTCGTGATGTTATCGAGTTGAACCCTCGTGTTGTGGTTATCATGGCGGGTATCAACGATATCGCTCTCAACAACGGTAAAATCACCCACGAGAACATTCTCAACAATATCAAGTCGATGTGCGAGTTGGCAAAGTTGCACAAGATTAAGGTTATCCTCTGCTCGGTAACCCCAGCTGCGAAGTTCCGTTGGCGTCCGAATGTGGACTTTGTGCCTGCTGACGAGATTATCCGCCTCAACAAGATGATTAAGGAGTATTGCAAGGCGAACAAGATTCCGTATGTGGACTACCACTCACAGCTCGTTGATGCACAAAATGGTCTGATGACAAAGTATCAGAAGGATTCGGCACACCCGAACGCTATCTGCTACACCGAGGTTTTGGAGCCAACCGTGTTGCCTGTAATCAACAAGGTGCTCAAGACTAAGCACAACTACATCGCAACAGGCGATGCCACTATCAAAAAGTAAAAAAGTTAGAGATATATGAAGAGATTTGTATTTGCATTAGCAGCATTTGCGATGGTGGCGTGTTCGACAGCACCGCAGATGACCAAGGAGGAGAAAGAGGCCTACAAGTTTGCTGACAAGCTCATCGAGAAGATGACTTTGAAGGAGAAGCTTGGTCAGTTGCAGCAGTTTACCACTCGTCGTGCTGTTCTGACAGGTCCCGACGGCGCTGTTATTCACAACACCGATGATCGTATCCGACTTGGCGAGGTTGGCTCGTTCTTGAGCAGCAAGACCTCAGACGAGTTGTTAAGAATGCAGAAGATTGCCGTAAACGAGAGCCGTTTGGGTATTCCGCTTATCTTCGGCTACGACATTATTCATGGTTGTCGTATCGTATTCCCTGAGAACTTGGGTATGTCTTGTATGTGGGATATCGCTGCTGTTGAGCAGTATGCTCGTATCGCAGCCGAGGAGACCGCAGCAATCGGTTACCACTGGACCTTCTCGCCTATGTGCGATGTTTCGGCAGACCCTCGTTGGGGTCGTGTGTCGGAGGGTTCGGGTGAGGACCCATATCTCGGAGCAAAGATTGCTGCCGCTATGGTGCGAGGATACCAGGGTGAGGACCTTTCGTCGGATAAGACCATTGCCGCTTGCGTGAAGCACTTTGCTGCTTATGGTGCTCCACAGGCAGGTCGTGACTACCACACCGTAGATATGTCGGAGGTGATGTTCCGCAACCACTACCTCCCACCTTACAAGGCGGCTTTGGAGGCTGGTGCGGTGACTGTAATGTCGTCGTTCAACGACTTTATGGGTGTTCCTGCTTCGGGCAACAGATGGTTGATGCACGACCTTCTCCGTGAGGAGCTCGGTTTCAAGGGCTTTGTTGTATCGGATTGGGCAGCAGTTCACGAGATGATTGCACACGGTACAGCAGCAGACGGTAAGGATGCCGCTCGACAGGGTATGTTGGCACACCTCAATATGGATATGGCTCACGGCGACTACATCACCTATGGTGAGGAGTTGGTAAAGGAGGGCTTGGTTTCGGAGGCTACAATCAACGAGCTCTGCCGCGAGGTTTTGGCTGTTAAGTATCGCCTCGGTTTGTTTAGCGACCCATTCAAGTATGGCCGTCAGAACCACAGCGAGGTTATGTATCGCCCGGAGAACTTG
>JAGBRY010000117.1 GCA_017632115.1 Alistipes sp.
AACATGAGCAACCATGCCATCGAGAGCCTCGTACGACTGCTCAGTCAATGCCAACTGCACGATCTCAACCTTGTCGAACTGGTGTAAGCGGTTCAAACCACGCACATCCTTACCATACGAGCCGGCCTCACGACGGAAACAAGGGGTGTAGGCGGTCATCTTCACAGGGAACTCCTTCTCGTCGAGGATTACATCACGGAAGATATTTGTTACAGGTACCTCTGCTGTAGGTACGAGGTAGAAGTTATCAGCCGTAGCGTGATACATCTGGCCCTCCTTGTCAGGCAACTGACCTGTACCGAAGCCCGAAGCCTCGTTTACCATTACCGGTGGCTCAACCTCCTGATAACCAGCGGCTGTGTTGTAGTCGAGGAAGTAGTTAATCAAAGCACGTTGCAAACGAGCGCCCTTGCCCTTATATACAGGGAAACCTGCACCTGTCAACTTAACACCGAGGTCGAAATCGATGATGTCGTACTTCTTAGCCAACTCCCAGTGTGGAAGTGGGTTCTCGGGCAACTCCGAGTAGTTCTCGTCAATCTTCACAACAAGGTTATCCTCGGCGGTCTTACCCTCGGGAACGATGTCGGCAGGGAAGTTAGGGAGCAATACGATCTGCGCCTGCAACGCAGCGGTAGTCTCCTCGTGCTGTGCCGAGAGCTCAGCCGACTTAGCCTTCAAAGCAGCAACCTGCTGCTTGCGCTCCTCTGCCTCCTCACGCTTTCCTTGTCCCATAAGCATACCTATCTCCTTGGCAGCCTTATTCTGCTCGGCAAGGCAGTTGTCCAACTCCACCTGAAGAGCCTTACGAGCATCGTCCAACTCCTCAATCTTTGCGATAATCGGTGCTGCATCAACACCCTTCTTGGCAAGCTTCTTAATTGCCAACTCCTTATCGCCACGCAATTGTTGTAGTGTAAGCATATACTATATATTCTTTTTTAATAATTTACGAGAAATAGATTTCAAACTGCAAATTTATAAAAAAAGTATTAAAGTATACCTATTTTATAAAAGTTTATTACCTTTGTAAAAACCAAAAATGCACTAAATTCTATGAAACGAGCACTTTTTGCTGCATTGGCAATGCTTTTTTGCATCAGCACAACAGCCCAAAACACCTATCAGCCAACCAAAGAGAACCTGAAAGCTCGTCAAGAGTTTGCCGACAGCAAATTGGGTATTTTTCTCCATTGGGGCATATATAGCACCTTTGCACAGGGTGAGTGGTACCTCCACAAATCGAAGCTCTCGCACGCCGAGTACAAGAAGGCGGCCGACGCCTTCTATCCGCACCGCTTCGATGCCAAGGCGTGGGTTAAGGCTTTCAAGGATGCAGGAGCAAAGTATATCTGCCTGACATCCCGTCATCACGACGGTTTTTCGATGTGGGATACCGCATACTCCGACTACGATATAGTGGATGCAACACCTTTCAAACGAGATGTGGTGAAGGAGTTGGCAAAGGAGTGTAAGCGTCAAGGGCTAAAATTCCACCTCTACTACTCCCACATAGATTGGAGTCGTGACGACTACCCTGTCGGCAAAGCGGGAAGATATGTTACAGAGAAGGAGCACATCGAGGGTGGTTGGGCAAACTACTATAGGTTTATGAACAACCAACTTGCCGAACTTATCACCAAATACGATGTCGATGCGTTGTGGTTCGATGGTGTGTGGGATCACAGAGAAGATGCCACCCCTTTCAATTGGCAACTCGAAGAGCAGTATGCTATGATTCACTCCATCAAGCCCGAGTGTCTTATCGGCAACAACCACCACTTAACGCCAATCAGTGGCGAAGATTTTCAGATTTTCGAGCGTGACCTTCCGGGCGAAAACAAAGCGGGATTCTCGGGACAGGATGTCGGCAAATTGCCTCTCGAAACTTGCCAAACGATGAACAAGGGTTGGGGCTACGAGGTGGATGATACCGAGTATAAGAGCGCTACGGAGCTTATTCGCTACCTTGTCAGCACATCGGGTAAAGGAGCAAATTTGTTGCTCAATATCGGTCCTCAACCAAATGGTGAGTTGCCTGCAACAGCGCTCGCACGATTGAAGGAGATGGGCGAGTGGCTGCGCCAATATGGCGATAGCGTATATGGCACGACGGCGGGCGATATCCCAGCACAGAAGTGGGGCGTAACAACTCGCAAGGGCAATCGTTTGTTCGTGCATATTTTCGACCTCAAAGCGAAGGAGTTGCACCTACCCCTTTCGTGCAAAGTTGTCAAGGCACACACCTTCGACGGCAAACAAACCATCAAATTTGCAAAGCACAAGGAGGGCGCCATCACCCTAAATCTCAACGAGATACCCTCGGGAACAGACTATATAGTAGAGCTGATAACAAAGTAGAAATAGCAAACAAAAAATCGAGCAGAGTTTTCTGCTCGATTTTTCTTACCTACTCCGTCGGAGCCGGTGGATAGTAGCTGGTGCCATTATTGCCAAAGAGGCCGAGGCTGACATTCTTGCTGTTGCCGCCACACCACGACATATTATTACCGCTACCGATCGCCTCGGTCAGGGTAGTCGTCGAAGCACCAACCGCATTGAAGTGTAGCGTTCCTGCACAGTGGCTGACATGGATATTTATAATCATATTGACATCAACGCCTGTGTAGTATGCACAACCTACAACCTCGCAGTATTTGCCCGAAGCGTAGTTGTGGTTATATTCGTTCGTGCTCGCTGCCGCCACGCCATTGTAGCTATTGCCCGACACGGTGTAGTTGCTAATTGTTGTGGTGTATTCGCCCGTGCCGTTCTTCTGCTGCGTTTCGGTACGCTGCGAACGGATATCGCCGATAAACTGATTTATGTGGCGACCTGCAATGGTTGTGGTAGCGTTACCCTTTATCGATACGCCCGACTTGTAGGTATTCGCTGTCCACTTCGACTCATCCCAGATATTGGCAACAACATCCTTATCCTCCTGGCCGGTACAGTTGATTTGGGTATTTGTTACCGAGCAGTTGCTGATGGTTACACTCTTCGCACTCACAAAACCTATTAAACCGCCACACTCGCCTGCTGTATACCACCACTGCAGACCATCGATAACCATACCCGACGATGTTCCCTCTATCTTGTAGTAGTTCACAACCTTCGGATCGTAGTTCTCGACTACGGTATTATCCACCGAACAACCATCTATGGTTATAGCGCCTGTGCCCGAATTGGTCATATTGCCTACCAAGCCTCCGACCTTGCAAACTCCTCGCACCTTGCTATCCTTGATATGGACATTCGCAACCGTATATGGCTCGTTTGACTTCAACACCCTCGAAACCAACACTCCGGCATAGGCATTACCTGCACCGCCATCATTAGTATCGCCATAGTCGAGAGGTGCGATGCTCTTATCGTGCTTGCAGCTGATATCCGCACCTACGAATGTGATATTTTTGTGGATTGTAGGCTTTGACGAGGTGCAGATGATAAAACCTGCACCATAGTTCTTCGCAGCGTCATGGGTGACATCCACCTTGAAGTTGTAGAGAGAGTGGCCACCTCCATCGAGGTAGTCGACACGCTTGAGAGGTTTGATAACATTTCCCCCCATATCGACATCGGCCATAAAGATGAGCTGCTTGTCCTCCTCAAAACTCTGTCCCTGCACCTTTGCCAAATCGTATGGCGAATAGATTAGGTAGCGAGTTGCGCCGCCCTCTGTATCGGTAAGGGTTGAGGTTGTGCGAACTCCATCCCAAGTGGCAACAAAGCGTTCACCATCGAAATAGACCTCACCTCGAGAGTAACGCTCACCTCCAAGCAAGCAATCTGTTGCCGAGGTCAAAACCGCTCGGCTAAATCCAGCTTTATGCTCCTCGCAATAGCCCAATCGTGCGCTCTCAGCATATTTTTTACCCTTGTCGCTCAACGGAACAAGCGTTGCATCTGCGCCGTTGCAATTTACGAAATATAACTTTTCATCACCCGTATATCCGCCAAGCTGACCAACCATCTTACCGTAGTAGTTGTTCATATTCTCCATATAGGCCTTGATGGTGGTCGAGATGTTACAATTGGTAAATGTTGTTGAGCTGGTTGTTTTGCCCTCCTTATCCTTTGCGATGTAGCCTACCAAGCCTCCTGCCAAGCCCGAATATCCCGACTCGAATGCAGTCTCTACGACTCCACCATTTGCAGTAACATCGGTGATATCGAATGTTCCCTCACACAACACGCCTGCCACCAAGCCTATTTTGCACGGTGCCACAACCGAGCAGTTATCAAACGAAACATTGCTCACGCTCAACCCTTTCGATGCCGCACCCACCAAGATGGCTGCGCCCGTTTGCAAAGAGGTATTCACCGAGCAATTCGAAAAGGCTATGTCGTGGATATCAAGGTTATCTACATCTCCGAAGATAGACGAGGCGTCGCCATTCATCTTCACTCCAATGATTGTTTTGCCATTGCCATTAACCTCTGTGCCGTCTTTAAGGTTTATCGACGGAAGCGCATCGTCGCTATACTCGCCCATATTTATATCCGAGTTGATAGAGATTTTGGAGTAGCGCTTACCATTTACGGTTTGACCGTAGTAGCACAACCAACGGAACTCCTCGACAGAGCTAATCGAAAGACAATCACCCTCAACGACAGACGGAGGTGTCGTTCCCTCGATGAGTACGCCGTCGCCATTATCGGGCGTGCAACCTATGATGAGCAAAGAGAGTAGGAGTGTTAAAAAGTAGAGGTTTTTCATCTGATATTTAAATTATTTTATGCAAAGTTATGCAAATAAGCGAAAATTTAGCAAATTGAGGATAGAAAACTTCCACTTTCCCCTCTTTTATCTATCCATTTTTATCGGAGCTATCCACTTTGGGCATGTGGATAATTCCGATTTTTTATTATCTTTGCAACTGTTATGCGAAAGATTGAACTCCTGGCTCCGGCAAAAGATTACGACACAGCGGTCGACGCTATCGACTGCGGTGCCGATGCTGTATATATCGGTGCAGGAAAGTTCGGTGCCCGACACTCGGCAACAAACCCAATTGAGGATATTGCCCGAGTAGCGGAGTATGCTCATCGCTATGGTGTGAAGGTCTATGCCACACTCAACACCCTACTCTTCGACGACGAATTGGAGTCGGCACACGCTCAGGCTCTCGCCCTTATCGAGGCGGGCGTGGATGCGCTTATCGTGCAGGATATGGCCTATTGGAAGATGAATCTGCCGATAGCACTACACGCCTCGACGCAGACCAACTGCGCATCTATCGAGAGGGTTAAATTCTTCGAAGAGATGGGCTTTGCGAGGGCTATTCTGGAGCGTTCTCTCTCAAAGAGAGAGATTGCTGAGATACGCAAAGCTACAAATATCGAATTGGAGGCGTTTGTGCATGGTGCAATCTGCGTGTCGCAGAGTGGTCGTTGTTTCTTCTCCCGCTCAACATCGGAGCGTAGCGGCAATCGTGGCGAGTGCAGCCAGCCGTGCCGTTTGGAATACGACCTCTGCAACGACAAGGGCGAAACAATTATCAAGAGCAAGCACCTTCTTTCGGTGCGTGATCTCGACCTCTCGGCTCGCTTGGGTGAGATGATAGATTTGGGTATCACATCCTTCAAAATCGAGGGCCGACTGAAAGACCGCACCTATGTCCGCAATATAGTAAGCCTCTACCGCCAACTCCTCGATCGAGAGATTGCCAAGCGCAACGATATCGAACGCAGCTCGGTGGGTCGCAGCACCATCGAGTTCGAGCCTAATGCCTCTCGCACATTCACTCGTGGTGCAGGCGAATACCTCTTCGATGGCAAGCGTCGTGGCGTAGCGTCGTTCGATACTCCGAAGGCGATGGGCGAAAAGGTGGGCAAGATAGTAAGGGTTGACCGTCGAGGCATAGTTCTCGACCGCAAACACGACCTTACCACAGGCGACGGAGTATGCTTTATCGTAAATGGTTCGCTCATCGGCACAAATGTCGTGGGCGTAGAGGGCGAGCGAGTGCAACTCAATCGTTACGATGGTGTGGCAGTGGGTGTGGAGTTGTTCCGCAACTACAACCGCCTATTCTCGCAAGCGGTGGAGCGTAGCCGAGTAAAGCGCACCATTGCAGTAGATTTACATTTGAGATTCGAGCAAGATAAAATAGTTCTCACGGCGACCGACGAAACAGGTTGCGTAGGCTTGTCAACCGCAGAATACACCTACGAGGAGGTGCGAGATGTGGCAAAGAGCGAGGAGGCTCTACGCCGACAGCTCTCCCGCTCGGGCGATACTATCTTCGAAGTTCGCAACACAGAGATTGAGAGTATCGGCTTTGTACCTATGTCGGTGGTGGCAAATCTGCGTCGTGAGGCCCTCGCCAACCTCGAGCAGAGTCGCCTGTCAAATCACTCATCCGAGTTGCTGTCAGCATCGCTCACCGAAGTCCAAAACCGTCGGGAGTGCAAGGCTCAATACCCGTCGAAGGTGCTCACTCCGCAGGACAATGTTACAAACCACCTTGCGAGGGAGTTCTACACCGAGTGCGGCGTGGAGGAGATTGCCGAGGGTTTGGATTGCCGCACTTCGACCATTGGCGAGCAGGTCATCATCTCGGACTACTGCATCCGCCGAGAGATTGGTGAGTGCTTACTCGAAAAACCTCGCCTGAAGGGCGACCTCTACCTTGTGCGTGGAACGAAAAAGTACCGCCTTTCGTTCGACTGCAAGGCGTGTCAGATGAAGATAATAGATGAACAATAGACAATATGAACTGAACACCAAACTTTAAGGATTACGAGTTGATAGACTCGGGCGAAGGCGAGAAGTTGGAGCGCTTTGGTCGCTACACTCTGCGTCGCCCCGAGCCTCAGGCCGTATGGCGCAAGTCGCTCGATGAGCGTGAGTGGCAACGCTTGGCTGACGCATCGTTCCTCCGCACCGACCGTAGCGAGGAGCGTGGCGAGTGGCGCAACAAACCACACATGAAGGATCGTTGGGTCATTAACTACGACTACAAGGGGATGCACCTGGGTATGCGACTTGCTTGCACAGCCTTCAAACACATCGGAATCTTCCCCGAGCAGGCGGCAAATTGGAACTTCATCTACGACACCTGTTGCGAAAAGCTCAAAAATAAGGACTCAAAACCAAAGGTTTTGAACTTGTTTGCCTACACGGGCGGAGCCACCCTTGCAGCAGCGGCTTCGGGTGCAGAAGTTACCCATGTAGATTCGGTGAAGCAGGTGGTTACCTGGTCACGAGAGAATATGGAGTCGAGCAAACTTGACGGTATTCGTTGGATAGTGGAGGATGCGTTGAAGTTTGTTCAGCGAGAGGTGCGCCGAGGTAATCGCTACGACGGTATTATCCTCGATCCTCCGGCATATGGTCGTGGTGCCAATGGCGAGAAGTGGGTATTGGAGCAGAACATTGCCGAGATGTTGGAGGCGTGCGCTGAGTTGCTTGCCGAGGATGGTTTCTTGGTGCTTAATTTGTACTCTATGGGACTATCGTCGACCATTGCCCGCACGCTTGTACATCAGATGTTCGGTACTCCGGCAAAGGAGGAATTTGGCGAGTTATTCTTCACCGACAGAGCCGGCAAGGAGTTGCCATTCGGAACATATTACCGTATGAAACGATAAATTTTAGAAATTATGTTTTCAGGTATTTTACTTTTTGGTCTACTTTCGGGACACCTTTTGTTCGATGTCTTGGTAGGTTTATTGGGTAGCCGCCGCAATATCGGCTTCGGCTGGGCATTTATCTTGTCGGTAGTGCTGACTCCGCTCGTAGGTTTTATATTGGTGTTGCTCTCCGAGCCACTGCCAAAGGATGCAGAGTCAAAGTATGGCTGTCTTGGACACTCATTCGGTTGCCTAGGCACTATATTTATGGTGCTGATTGTTGCAGCAATACTCTTTGGCTTGCTGACGATATTGGTTGCCTAATTACACGCTACGCCATCGGTATAATGGCGTAAATCGCTACACCTGCAACTGCCGAGAGGATAATCATAAGTATAGGATTAACCTTGCGATAGGAGCCGTACAACACTGCTCCGAAGAGCAACCATGACCATACATCGGTGAAGTTATCGTTTACGCCCGAGCGAGGGAACATCAACAACAACGCTGCCGAGGCAATCATACCCACAACGATAGGGGTTACCGCCTTGACTACGGTCTGAATGTAGCGATTTTCCCGGTGGCGAAGGAAGAATCGGGTGAGCAACAACATAAGCGTAAGCGACGGCAGACAGACCGCAAAGGTAGCAATCACCGAGCCACCAAAGCCAGCTACGGTATAGCCGATATAGGTTGCCGAGTTGATAGCGATAGGGCCGGGCGTAATCTGCGACACCGCCACAATATCGGCAAACTGCGTAGCCGTAAGCCAACCTCGCTGCTCGACAATCTCGTTTTGGATAAGCGACAACATTGCATAGCCGCCACCAAAGCCAAAGAAACCAATCTTCAAATAGGAGAGAAACAGTTGCAGGTAGATCATCGTTTAGCCCCCTTTCTGCCATTCACAACGGCCAAAACAACACCTATAACCACACCTGCGCCAATCAGATACATAGGCGAAACGCCCAAGTACCACACCGCCATCGCTACCACCGCTGCCAGGGCTGCCAAATACCACTTCATACCCTTGACAAGTCCCATAAGTGGTGCAACAATCAACGCCACAACAGCAGGTCGCATAGCTCGAAATGCGGCATCAACATAGCGGTTATCTCGTACCTCAGCAAAGAACAACGCCAAAAGCAAAATCACAATAAATGAGGGCAATACCGTGCCGAGAGTTGTCGCTATGGCTCCCACAACACCTCGTGTTTTGTAACCCACAAAGACCGCCGTATTCACGGCAATAGGTCCGGGCGTAGATTGCGCCAAGACGAGCATATCGACAAAATCTTTGTCGTCAATCCACTTGTGCTTCTCGATAACCTCACGCTGAATGAGAGGTATCATTGCAAAGCCACCTCCGAAACTGAAAAGTCCGATTTTGAAGAATGTTGTAAATAGCTGCAGTAACATCCCCTCTACAAATTATTTATAATCGACACCATATCGACCGCCACAACGGCAGCCGTCTCGGTACGGAAACGCTGGGTGCCGAGGGTAATCTCCTCGAAGCCATTCTCCACCGCCAAGCGCACCTCCTCGGGCGAGAAGTCACCCTCAGGGCCAATCAAAATTAACGCATCTTCACCCTTTCGCAAGGTCGAAGCTAGATATTTTTTCTCCTTGATTGCATCGCCACAATGAGCGATAAATTTACGCCCTGCAAAACTTTTGCATACCACCTTTTCGAATGGCATAATATCCGCAAGATGAGGATGATATGCCTTCAGCGACTGCTTTACTGCCGCAGTGATAACCTTCTCCTCTCGCTCATGCTTGATAACCTTGCGCTCGCTATGTTCGCCCACCACAGGTATCACCTCGGCAACGCCAATCTCGGTGGCCTTCTCCAAGAACCACTCGTAGCGGTCGATATTCTTGGTCGGAGCAACCGCCATGGTCAGGCTATAAGGCAGTTTCTCGAACTCCTCGAAGTGCTCAACCACTCGCACAAGACAGTGCTTCTGGTGGGCTGATGCCACCTCGCAACGGTAGAGATTTCCCTCTCCGTCGGTAATATGGAGGGTATCACCCTCCACCAGGCGTAATACCTTAACGGCGTGGCGGGACTCCTCCTCGGAGAGCATATATTCGGGAGCAGTAAAGTCTGCGGCGTAGAATAGTTGCATAGCTTACGATTTTTTATTATCTTTGCGTAGCAAATATAGTAAATTTTATTGAAATGAAGCGCATACTGTTTGTATTTACACTACTTATGACTGCACTTAACACCACATTCTGCTCGAAGCAGGTGCAAAAGGAGAGCAACCCATTGCTCAACGAATTCGCTACTCCATACGGAGTGCCACCTTTCGACAAAATCGAGGCAAAACACTACGGACCGGCTCTCAAATATGCGATGTCGCTCCACAACGAGGAGATTGCTGCCATCCTCGCAAATAAGGAGGAGCCAACCTTCGAAAATACCGTTCTCGAACTCGACCGTTCGGGTATGTTATTGGCCGAAATATCAGACCTCTTCGGTATGATGTGTGCCGCAATGATTAGCGACGATCTGCAAAAGTTGCAGGAGGAGATCATGCCACTGCTGGCAGCTCACTCCGATGCAATTTCGATGAATGAGGAGCTATTCAACCGCATAAAGGTTGTCTACGATAAGCGCAACAGCACCGATCTCAACGCCGAGCAGATTCGCCTTGTGGAGAAGATGTACGACGGTGCAGTGCGCCAGGGTGCACTCCTCAAGGGGGAGCAGAAGGAGCGTCTGCAGAAGATTAACGAGGAGTTGTCGCTCCTCACAGTTAAGTTCGACAACAACCTGCTTGCCGAGACCAACGATTTCAAGTTGGAACTCGATGGTAAGGATTGTAAGGAGCTCCCTAAGGCTGTTCGTGATGCAGCCAAGGTCGATGGCAAAGAAGACAAATATCTCTTCACTCTCCACAAGCCGAGCCTTATCCCGTTCTTGACCTACTCGCAGAACCGAGAGTTGAGAGAGAAGATATATAAGGCCTACCTCAATCGTGGCAACAACGAGAACAAGCACGACAACAAGGCTATCATCAACGATATGATTCGTCTGCGCATCGAGAAGGCAAACCTCTTGGGCTACAAGTCGTATGCCGACTATGTCACCTCGGAGCAGATGGCAGGTTCGCCAGAGGCGGTTTATGGATTGCTCGAGGGTATCTTCACCCAGGCAAACGAGAAGGCCAAGGAGGAGTTTGCCGAGATGAACAGAATGTTCGAGCGTGACCACTCGGGCCAGAACGATAAGTTCGCATCGTGGGATTGGTGGTACTATGCCGAGAAGGTTCGCAAGCAGAAATACAACCTCAACGAGGAGATGACTTCGCCCTACTTTGCACTCAACAATGTGCGTCAGGGAGCATTCAACCTCGCAAACCGTCTTTATGGTTTGACCTTCCGTCCTATTGTTGTTCCGCAGTATCACAACGAGGCTTCAGCCTACGAGGTTTTGGACTCGGACGGCTCACACCTCGGAGTGCTCTACTTCGATTTCCACCCTCGTGCAAGCAAGTCGCAGGGTGCATGGTGTGGCTACTTCCGTCGTCCATCGTACGACCGCAACGGTAAGCGTATTGCCCCTGTGGTGAGCATCGTTTGCAACTTTACACGCCCTTCGGGTAACACTCCGGCATTGCTCTCGATAGACGAGGTTACAACCCTCTTCCACGAGTTCGGACATGCCCTTCACTTCCTCTTCTCGGATGTGCCATACAACGGATTGCTCGATGTAGAGGGTGATTTCGTGGAGCTTCCATCGCAGATTTTGGAGAATTGGGCCTTGGAGGAGGAGTTACTCAAGACCTATGCCGTACACTATCGCAACAACAATATCATCAACAGCAACCTTATCGAGAAAATTGGCCGCAGCGCTCAGTTTAACCAAGGTTTTATGACCACAGAGTTGTTGGCTGCTGCCCTTGTCGATTTGGATATTCACTCGCTCACCAAGTATGAGCAGTTCGATGTGGACGCCTTCGAGTACAAGGCTCTCTACGAGAAGCGTGGTATGATTTCGGAGATTGAGCCTCGCTACCGCCTTCCATATTTTGCCCATATCTTCGCAGGTGGCTACTCTTCGGGCTACTACTTCTACACCTGGGCAGAGGTGTTGGATAAGGACGCCTTTGCGGCATTTGCCGAGACAGGCGACATATTTAATCGTCGCACCGCACAGGCCTTCCGCAAACTCCTTTCGAGTGGCGGCAAGAAGGATGGAATGACCCTCTATCGTGAGTTCCGTGGTGCTGAGCCAAGCCGTGAGCCACTGCTCAAAGCCCGAGGTTTGTGGGTAGAACCCGAGCAGACCGAGGAGCCAAACCCAGAAAACGCAGAGAATTAAGAAACCAAATAATTTAATGTAACACTATGAAAAAACTATTTTTAATTATGTCAGTATCTGCACTTTTAGGTGCTTGCGCAGGCAACGACATGCCCGTAGCGCAGTTGCCTGAGATTGACACCACAAACCCATTGTTGGCAGAGTGGGATACACCTCATGCAACACCTCCGTTCGACAAAATTTCCGTTTCGGACTATGAGCCGGCATTCGAGACCGCTATCGCAGTAAGTCGTGCCGAGGTTGATGCAATCATCAACAATCCGGCAAAACCAACCTTCAAGAATACCATTCTCGCTCTCGAGAAGCAGGGCGAGTTGCTCGATCGCATCTCGTCGGTATTCTTCAATATGTTGCAGTGCAACACCTCGGACGAGTTGCAGGATATCGCAATGCGTATTCAGCCAAAGTTGACCGAACTCAGCAACGATGTATCGCTCAACCCTGAGTTGTTCAAGCGCATCAAGGAGGTAAACGAGAACCCTGGATTGTTCCTCACAAAGGAGGACAAGAAGTTGCTCGAGAATACCTACAAGAGCTTCGTACGCAGCGGTGCAAACCTTGCCGATGCAGAGAAGGAGCTCTATCGCCAGTACTCTTCGGAGCTCTCGCAGCTCACTTTGCAGTTTGGTCAGAACTCGTTGGCAGCAAACAACGCTTACTCGCTCAACATCACCAAGGCAAGCCAGGTTGCCGAGTTGCCTGACTTCGTAAAGGAGGGCTTGGCTATGGATGCTAAGGCTCGTGGTCAGAAGGGTTGGACAGTTACCTTGAAGGCTCCAAGCTATGGTCCATTTATGACCTATTCGTCGCAGCGTGATTTGAAGGAGAAGCTCTACAAGGCTCGCAGTTCTTGCGCTATCGGCGGTAAGTTCGACAACACCGAGAATATCCGCAAGATCACCTCTTTGCGCCTCAAGATTGCCAACTTGCTCGGCTATGAGTGCTATGCAGACTATGTTCTCGACAACCGTATGGCCGAGAAGACCGCTACTGTAAATTCGTTCCTTGCAGAGTTGCTTTCGCAGACCAAGGAGTATGCCGACAAGGATTACCAGACAATCAACGCTTATGCTCACTCACTCGGCTTCAAGGGCGATATCCAGCCTTGGGATTTCTCGTACTATAGCGAGAAGTACAAGAACGAGAAGTACGCCGTAAGCGACGAGGCCGTAAAGCCTTATCTCGAGCTCGAGAATGTTAAGCAGGCGGTATTTATGCTTGCAAACAAGCTCTACGGTTTGGAGTTCAAGCCTGCTGAGGGCGTTGCAAAGTACCACGAAGATGTTGCAGTATATGAGGTATCGGAGGCAAATGGCAACCATTTGTCGATTCTCTACCTCGACTTCTTCCCTCGTGATTCGAAGCGTGCAGGTGCTTGGATGACCGAGTTCCGTGGTGCAGAGGGAGATATTCGACCTTTGGTTTCGCTCGTAATGAACTTCACAAAGCCTACCGAGACAACCCCGTCACTCATCACTTTCGACGAGTTCACAACCTTCCTTCACGAGTTTGGCCACGCTTGCCACGGTATGTTGGCAAAGGGTAAGCACGGCTCGTTGAACGGCACAAATGTATTCCGTGATTTCGTGGAGTTGCCATCGCAGATCTTGGAGAATTGGGCATACGAGAAGGAGTACCTCGACCTCTGGGCTAAGCACTACCAGACAGATGAGACTATGCCTGCAGAGTTGATCGAGAAGATTATCGCAGCAAAGAACTACTTGGCAGCATACGCAAATGTTCGTCAGGTGTCGTTCGGTATGACCGATATGGCTTGGCACACTCTCACCGCACCTTACGAGGGCGATGTTGTAGAGTTCGAGCAGAAGGCTATGGCTGCAGCACAGGTTCTTCCTATCGTGGAGGGCACCGCTCTCTCACCAACCTTCGGACACCTCTTCTCGGGCGGTTATGCAGCCGGCTACTATGGCTACAAGTGGGCCGAGGTTTTGGCAGCTGATGGCTACTCGCTCTTCACCGAAAATGGCATCTTCGACAAGGCTACCGCATCGAAGTTCCGCACATTGCTCGAGTCGGGCGGCAAGGAGCACCCAATGGATCTCTATGTGGCATTCCGTGGCCACAAGCCTCAGACCAAGGCGTTGATCGACCAGATGGGTCTCGGCAAGTAGTCTACAACAGAGGCACAACAAAAAAGGCAGACTTCAATGGTCTGCCTTTTTTAGTATTGATTTTTGAGCTGCTCCTCTTTAATTTGTTGGAGTTCGTACATTCGGTCACGATATCTAGCGGCAGCCATAAAGTCGAGCGACTTGGCAGCTCTCTCCATATCGGCACGGGCCTGCTCAATCAGAGAGTCGAGGCTTGTGGCGGCATCGTAGTGAGCCTGCTGATCTGCCACCATTCCCACCTGCGGAGTCGATACCATATTATTATATAGAGCCACCTTGTCTGCCACCTGCATATTACTATCTCCTACACCGTCGAGCAGAGAGCTTGGTTGCGAAGAGTTGCGCTTGGCCTGACGAGGCATAATTCCGTGTTCGATATTGTAGCGAATTTGTCGCGCACGGCGGCGATTGCTATCCTCTACGGTCTTGCGCATCGCATCGGTACAGGTTGCTCCATAGAGCACCACCCTACCCTGTGCGTGGCGGGCTGCACGACCTGCCACCTGTGTCATTGCTGTATAGTTACGGAGATAACCATTCTTATCGGCATCGAAAATAGAGACCTGCGACACCTCCGGAAGGTCAATACCCTCTCGCAAGAGGTTTACTCCGCACAACACATCGAACAAATCGGCGTGCATATCCTCTATAATCTGCACTCGCTCCAATGTGTCGAGGTCGGAGTGGATATAGCGGCTGCGTACACCCATCTTCTCGAGATAGGTAGACACCTCTTCGCACATACGCTTGGAGATTGTCGTCACAATCATCTTTTCACCTCGCTTTACACACTCCTCGATATCCTCCATAAGGCGGTCTATCTGGTGAGTCGAGTCTATAACCTTCAGGGCCGGGTCGATAATTCCCGTAGGGCGAATAAACTGTTCGACAATGCTCTCCTCGCTACGAGCCAACTCGTATGGCGCAGGTGTAGCACTCACATATATCGTCTGGCCAACAAGCGACTCGAACTCTTCGAAGCGCAATGGGCGGTTATCTCGTGCAGCAGGAAGGCGGAAGCCATACTCCACCAAATTCTCCTTGCGGGAGCGGTCGCCACCAAACATTCCTCGCACCTGAGGAACTGTAACATGGCTCTCGTCTATAATAAAGAGCGAATCCTCGGGGAAATAATCCAACAAACAGAATGGGCGCATACCCGGTGAGCGACCATCGAAGTAGCGGGAGTAGTTCTCTATACCGGAGCAATAGCCCAACTCCTTTATCATCTCGAGGTCGTAGTTCACACGCTGCTCGATACGCCTTGCCTCGACATCTCGTCCCTCCTTTGTAAAGAACTCTATCTGTCGCTCGAGGTCGTAGCCAATCTGCATCACCGCCTGCTCCACTCTCGCCTTGCTCGGCACAAAGAGGTTTGCCGGATATATCTTCACCTCCTCCATAGTGTCGAGTCGCTGTCCCGTATCGGCGTCGATGCGTGAGATATCCTCTATCTCATCGTCGAAGAAGGTTATGCGATAGCAGTGGTTGCCAATAGACGAGCGGATGGTGATGGTGTCGCCCTTAACTCGGAAGGTAGAAGCCTCCAAGTCGCCCTCAACACGGGTATAGAGAATCTCGACCAAGCGATACATCAGATGCTTCATTGCCATAACATCGCCCACCTTCAATTGCACCATTGTCGAGTGGAAGTCGGCAGGGTTACCGATACCATAGATGCACGATACACTCGCCACGACAATCACATCACGCCTGCCCGATAGCAACGAGTAGGTTGCCGAGAGGCGCATACGATCAATCTCGGAGTTTATGGCAAGATCCTTCTCGATATAGGTGTCGGTAGAAGGAATATATGCCTCGGGCTGGTAGTAGTCGTAGTATGAAACAAAGTACTCGACCGCATTTTCGGGGAAGAAGCTCTTAAACTCGCTATAGAGCTGTGCGGCAAGGGTCTTATTGTGGCTCAAAACAAGTACCGGACGGTTGAGTTTGGCGATTACATTGGCCATCGTAAAGGTCTTACCCGAACCCGTAACACCATGCAGCGTGGCAGCCGGCACACCATTTTCGAGGTGTGTCACCAGCTTCTCTATAGCCTCGGGCTGGTCGCCCATAGGTGCATAGTCCGATACAAGTTTGAAATCCATATCACAAAGTTAGCAATGATAGTGCAAACCGCAAAATTTTGACAAAAAAAGTGGAGAGTCGACAAATCAACTCTCCACTCCAAACTTTCAACTACAAGAGTTTACTC
>JAGBRY010000118.1 GCA_017632115.1 Alistipes sp.
CGTTTCAAGAAGCTCGGCATTAAGTATGTAGATTACAAGGATGGTGAATTCTTGAAGAAGTTCCTCAACGAGCAGGGTAAGATCCTTCCTCGTCGTCTTACAGGTACTTCGCAGAAGTTCCAGAAGAAGGTGGCACAGGCTGTTAAGCGTGCTCGTCACCTCGCAATTTTGCCATTCGTAACCGATTGTATGAAATAAAGGAGGGCGAGACTATGGAGATTATTTTGATTAAGGATGTAGAGAACCTCGGATACGCAAACGACATCGTTTCGGTAAAGCCAGGTTATGCGAACAACTACCTCATTCCACAGGGTTTCGCAAAGGCTGCTACTGCTTCTGCAAAGAAGGTATTGGCAGAGAACCTCAAGCAGCGTGCTCACAAGGATGCTAAAATTTTGGCAGACGCTCAGGCACTCGCTGAGAAGATCGCTAACCTCCCACTCACTTTCGCTGTAAAGGCAGAGGAGGGTCGCATCTTCGGTACTATCACTTCGGCTGACATCACTGCAGCTTTGGCTGAGAAGGGTGTTGAGGTTGAGAAGAAGAATGTTACCGTTGAGGCTATCAACACTGTAGGTGAGTACAAGGCTGCTGTTAAGCTCCACCGTGAGGTTAAGGCAGAGATCACTCTCTCGGTTGTTGCTGCTGAGTAATCACTCGGACAACACACAAAAAACGGACTCGAAATTTCGGGTCCGTTTTTCTTTATGCTCTATCGCCTCGTTACAGCTCCTTGGCATAGGCTCTGCGACGCTTGTGCTGAATATGGTCGAACTGCGCAAAGTTTGCAAGGCTCTTATTGTTGGTTTCGAGAATAGCGGTTGTCTCGACTCGCTTAATGCCGTACTTTTGGAAGTGCGGAGTCATCTCGTTAAAGATAAGAGCATTAACGCCCTTATCCTGATAGTCGGGACGAACAGCAATCAGTAGCAGATCGAAGTCGGTCATACGCTTCGCCTTCAACGCCTTGATAAGGTGGTACCAACCAAATGGGAACAGGCGACCGCCACACTTGCGCAACGCCTCCGAGAGCGAAGGCATACCCAAACCTACAGCCACAATTTCATCCTTCTCGTTGGCGACCATTGTCACAAAATCGAAGTTGAGAATCGGGAAGTACATCTTGCAGTAGTACTGCTTCTGTTGCGGTGTCATTGGCTGATAATTGTAGAGCTTCTGATAGGCTGCATCCAAGACATCGAAGTAGGAATAGCCATATCTTTTTCGCAACTCCCTCGAGTTCTTGACCTTCACAACATGTAGTTTACAACGCTCGGCCACAACCCCTGCAAGGCGAACCATTCGCTCCGGAGCTTGTGCCGGCGGAGTGATTTGGTACTCGATCCAATCGGCCTCTTTCTGCAAGCCATATCGCTCGTAGTGGGCAATATAGTACGGATAGGTATAAAGGCTTGCCATTGGAGCATTGTAGTCAAAGCCCTCGATGAGCAGACCCTGATGGTCGAAGTCGGTAAAGCCTACCGGACCATTCAGGCGCTCCATTCCTTTCGCTCTACCCCACTCGGCAACGGCATCAAGCAAGCTCTTGAACACCTCATAATCATCCACAAAATCGAACCAGCCAAAGCGGCACTTTTTGACACCCCATGCCTCGTTTGCACGATGGTTGATTATGCCGACAATGCGACCAACAATTTGCTCGTTGCGATAAGCCATATAGATAACAAAATCGCACACCTCGAGAGCAGGGTTGCCCTTCGGGTTAAAGGTATTGACCTCGTCAAAAAATATCGGAGGGCAATAGTAGGGATTTCCCTTATAGAGGTCTATACCAAACTGCACAAAGCGACGCAAATCGCTCTTCGAACTAGCCTCTTTAATAACAATTGTGTTTGGGTTAATTTTTTGCATAGGACTCTTAGATACTCTTCATTTTGCTACCTCATAAGCAACGAGGAGTCGCCATAGGATAAAAATCGAAAGTCATGCGATAGGGCATAGTCGTAAATTTTATGCCAATCATCGCCAAGATATGCCGACACCAACAAAAGCAGAGTCGATTTCGGCTGATGGAAGTTGGTTACAATGTTGCGCACAATGCGGAACGAGTAGCCAAGCGGAGTAATCATAATCTCGGTTGCAGCGTGGAGTCTTTCCAAGCCATGTTGCTCCATATATAATATAAGTATATCGAGAGCCTCCTCGCCCGAAAACTCCGCAGGGATATCGTACAGCTCCCACTGTCCCACCACCTCGCAGTCGTAAGCCTTGCCACTCTTAATTCGCCACGCCAAAGCTGTGAGCGACTCCAATGTTCGCACCGAGGTTGTGCCTACAGCGACAATTTTGCCATAGTTTGCACGCAGCTTACGCAATGTTGCAAGTGTAACATCGAAATGCTCGGTATGCATAGCGTGCTTTGTAGCATCCTCGTCCTTGACAGGAAGGAATGTTCCTGCACCCACATGGAGTGTAACCTCGGCAAAGTCGAAGCCCTTCGCCTTCATACCCTCGATAAGCGGTTGGGTGAAGTGCAGGCCTGCGGTAGGTGCTGCCACCGAGCCCTCGAAGCGAGAGTAGACCGTCTGATAGCGAGTATTGTCAATCTCCTCACTCTCACGATTGAGATATGGCGGAATAGGAATACGGCCAAGATACTCCAACAACTGACCGAAGGTCATAGGGGCGCTCCACTCGAAGCGTACGATATGCTCACGAGTGCCTCGCTCGGCGATATAGGCCTGCAAGGTGTAGTTCTCTCCATCGTACTCGAACGGAATCTCCACGGCACCCTCCTTCCACTTCTTGAGGTTGCCCACAATGCACGACCACTCGCACTCGCTCTTAACCGAGAAGGCGTGTTCGTAGTCGGCAGGAGCGTGCGGCTCGAGACAAAAGACCTCTACACGAGCACCCGAAGGTTTGTGCATCACAAGACGAGCTCGCACCACCTTCGTATTGTTGAATACGAGCAACGACCCCTCGGGCAACTCGCTCGGAATATCCGAGAAGTGCTTTTCGGAGATCTCGCCACCACGGTAGATAAGCAACTTCGACGAATCACGCTCCGAGAGCGGAAACTTCGCAATGCGCTCGTCAGGCAGTGGATAGTCGTAGTCGTTGATGTTGATATAACGATTCATTTTTTTGCTATTAGCCATTGGCCATTAGCCATTAGCTTTTTTTCTACAAAATTGGGCTGCCAAGCGACAGCCCAAAAACCTTATTTACCATAAAAAGTGCTTTTGAGGTGGATTTTACAAGGCCTGCGAAGATTTGTAGAACGGATCATACTTGGGCGTATGTGAGTATCTACAAATCGAGCGTAACGCAGTAAAAGTCCCTCAAAACGCTTTTTAATTAGAAGCCTTTGCCAATTGCAAGGAAGTCACCTGCTACGAGAGCAGCACCACCAATCAAACCACCGTCAACATCCTCCTTAGCGAAGATCTCGGCAGCGTTAGAAGGCTTGCACGAACCACCGTAGAGAATTGGGCACTCCTCAGCTGCAGCACCGAACTTCGAACGGAGAACCTCACGGATGTAAGCGTGAATCTCCTGAGCCTGCTCAGCAGTAGCAGTCTTACCTGTACCGATAGCCCAAACCGGCTCGTATGCGATAACGAGGTTAGCGAACTGCTCCTCGGTGAGGTTGAATACTACCTCCTCGATCTGAGCCTTGCAAACAGCGAAGTGGTTACCTGCCTCACGCTCCTCCAAGTTCTCACCTACGCAGTAGATTGGAATGAGGTTGTTAGCGTAAGCCTGAGCCATCTTCTTATTCAAAGTCTCCGAAGTCTCACCGTAGTACTGGCGACGCTCCGAGTGGCCGAGGATAACATACTTGCAACCGAGAGCTGCGATCATCGAAGCTGCGATCTCACCGGTGTAAGCACCCTTAGCCTCAGTAGCGCAATCCTGTGCACCTACTGCGATATCCGAGCCCTTAACAGCCTCAACAACCTGCGAGAGGTGGGTGAATGGAGGACATACGATGAAGTTTACGCACTCGCAAACCTCCGAACGACCTGCTACTACATTCTTTGCCAACTCAACACCCTCAGCAGGAACGGTGTTCATCTTCCAGTTACCTGCAACAATCTTCTTTCTTGCCATAATTTTCTTTTATTTAATTTAAGTTTAACTTTTTTGATTATTCTTTATTATTCTCAATCCACTCCTTGATACCAGCGGTCGAAAGGCCCAACTTATTCTTCTTGTTGAAACCACAAAGGTCGTTAAAGAGTTTCATACCGCCACTCTTTGCTGTGTTTGCAAAGGCCTCGAGAGTGATGTAGCCCATCTTCTGGATGGTCTCAACCCACTCAGCAGGAACGCCGGCCTCGGTGTATACCTCAACAGCATCGGCAACGACCTTCTTCTCAGGGCGCATTGTTGGGAAGAACAATACATCCTGAATTGAGGTCTGACCTGTCATAAACATTGTAAGACGGTCGATACCCATACCCATACCCGAGCAGTTAGGCATACCATACTCCAATGCACGAACGAAGTCCATATCGATAAACATAGCCTCGTCATCGCCACGCTCCGACAATCGCATCTGCTCCTGGAAACGCTCCAACTGATCGATCGGATCGTTCAACTCCGAGTATGCGTTACACAACTCCTTGCCCGCAACGAACAACTCGAAACGCTCGGTCAAGTCCTGGTTATCACGGTGACGCTTGCAGAGTGGCGACATCTCGATTGGGTAGTCGCAGATGAAGGTTGGCTGCACCAAATCCTCCTCGCAGTATTGACCAAAGATTGCGTCAATCAACTTGCCCTTACCCATAGTGTCGTCAATCTCGACATTCAATCGCTTGCAAGCCTCACGCAACTCAGCCTCGCTCTGACCTGTGATGTCATAGCCGGTCTTCTCACGGATAGCATCGGTCATAGTCAAGCGACGGAATGGAGCCTTGAACGAGATCTGCTTGCCATCAATCTCCACCTCGGTTGTGCCATTCACTGCCAAAGCGATACGCTCCAACATATTCTCGGTGAACTCCATCATCCAGCGGTAGTCCTTGTATGCGATGTAGATCTCCATACATGTGAACTCTGGGTTGTGAGTGCGGTCCATACCCTCGTTACGGAAGTTCTTGCCGAACTCGTAAACGCCATCGAAACCACCTACGATAAGACGCTTGAGGTACAACTCGGTAGCGATTCGCATATAGAAATCGATGTCGAGTGCATTGTGGTGAGTGATGAACGGACGAGCCGAAGCACCACCAGGAATTGGCTGAAGAATTGGAGTCTCAACCTCCAAACAACCGTGCTGGTTGAAGTACTCACGCATAGTAGCGATAATCTTCGCACGCTTAGCGAAGACATCACGCACCTTAGGGTTTACCACCAAGTCAACATAGCGCTGACGGTAGCGAACCTCAGGGTCGGTCAATGCGTCGAACTGCTGACCATCCTTCTCCTTAACGATTGGGAGCGGACGGATAGATTTCGACAATACGGTAAACTTACGGCAGTGTACCGACAACTCGCCTGTATTGGTGCGGAAAGCAAAACCCTCAACGCCAATAAAGTCGCCAATATCGAGCAACTTCTTAAATACGGTATTGTAGAGTGTAGGATCGCCCTCCGGACAGATGTCGTCACGACGGATATATACCTGAATACGACCTGTGTGGTCCTGCAACTCGAAGAACGATGCGCTACCCATAATACGACGGCTCATAATACGGCCGGCAATGGTTACGCTCTCGAACTTGGTTGGCTCGGCGTCAAACTCTGCAGCAATCTGTGCAGCGTTAGCCGACACATCAAACTTCTCGGCAGGATAAGGGTTAATGCCGAGGTCACGCAACGCCTTGAGTGAGTTACGACGCAACTGTTCTTGTTCGCTCAAATGTTCCATAAAATTATATCGTTTTTGTTTTTCTTATTTTCAAAACCTCAAAATTGGAGTTGATTAGGCTATTTTTGTGCAAGGCAAAGTGACGAAAGCGGAGCATACTTGCTCGTATGTGAGCATTTCGACATCTGCAGACTTGTACGAAAAGAGCCAATCAAAACAATTTTCGGGCGCAAAGATAGCTTATTTCAATGACTTTTCTATCGTTTTATCAAACTTTTTCCAAAGGAAAAATATCGAAAGCCCCAAAACTGTGCCCACAATCGCTCCGAGGAGGATATCCATAGGGAAATGCTTGGCAAGATAGATGCGGGAGTAACAAATAAGTAACACCGATACACCAATCAGCCAATTGTACCAATTTCGACGAATGGCCAATGCCGACATCCACGCCAATGCAACCGTTGTAGCGGCGTGAGCCGAAACTGTGCCATAGACGACTCTTGCAGGGTACTCCAAGGTGTGAATCAACCCTTTAAGTTCCTCGGTGCACATTGGTCGAGGACGCACAGGGAATGATGGCCATAGATGCTTGAGCGGGCCCGAGTGCTTGAAAATTCCGCAGATAATATCCGAGAAACCTATCGCCAATGCCAAACATACGACATAGCCGATAGTTCGTTGCCAACCCACCTTTCGCCATACAAGGTAGATGATAAGCAGATAGAGCGGAATCCACATCGCAGTGCCCGATATGGTTGTCATAGCTCTATCCATTATTGGCCCACCATCGAAGTTGAGCCACAAGAAAAGATCGTGGTCGAAAGTGTACATAGTTCAAAAATGCAAAATCAGTTTTCCGTTCCAAAAATCGTCAATGATGAGATTATTTTTGTGCGATGTTAGGCGATGAAAGCGCAGCATAGTAAGCCTATGTGAGCATTTCGGCGTCCGACACTATCGTGCAAAAAGAACTCATCAGAACGATTTTACAACTTACCACCCATCAGGCTTGCAATAGTGTGCGGAATATCGGTCTGGTCACGACACTCGAGGAACTTCTCCTCGCCAAATCCCTTGACAAAGAGAGGCGTATACATACCTGTGTGATAGAGGCTTGTCCAGTCGATAGAGGCAGCCTTGTTAAGGATACGAATTGCATCGTAAACAAGGAACTCGCTCTTGTTGTACAAGCCATCGACCATAGGTCCATACTTCAAGAAGATATCGTAGAAGTCGTGGCGCAAAACTGCCTCATCCTCTGCAGAAACAGGCACAAGGCTCCAAAGACCAAAACCATCGCTCAGGGCCTGCTTGTAATCGTTCCAATTACGCTTGCCCTCAGCACGCATCTGCTGAATTGTTTTTGTCATCTGTATGGCCGAAGCACGCTGTGCCATCAGAAGGTTCATGCGAATTTCGTAGTGGTCCCAGCCGAGCGACATACCGCCTGTTTCGTGGTCGGAAGTTACTACAATAAGGGTCTCTTTAGGGTGCTGCTTTGCAAACTCGAGAGCGAGCTGCACACACTCGGCAAACTCATTAACCTCGCAGAAGGTTGCCACGGCATCCTGCTCGTGGGCAGCATAGTCGAGCTTACCTCCCTCAATCATCAGGAAGAAACCATCCTCCGCCTCACGAGTGAGATACTCGATAGCCGCCTTGCTATGGTTGAGCAGAGTATGCTGCTCATCGCCCTTGCGGTCGATCACATAAGGGACATGCTTATTCTCCTTGTCGTTAGCCACCAATGCCACACGCTTACCCGAGCACTTGGCAGCCTGCTCGATATCGAGCGTAAGCTCAATGCCCGCATTACGAATACGCTCAGCCAACTCGGCCGTGGTGATTGGCTTATACTTAGGGTCCTGTGGGCCACTCTTCATATCCATAATGGTCGAGCCTGCTATAAATGCCACATCGCTTGCGATATAGTCATCCACCAACTTAGGGAAGCCAAAACGGTCCGAGGTGTGACCATAGAAACAGCTTGGTGTAGCGTGGTTGATACCCACATTTGTGACCAAACCAACCTTGTAGCCCTGCTCCGAAGCTACATCGGCAAGGGTGTGCAACTCATTGCCCTCCATATCAACTCCGATATGAGCATTTCCGGTCTTCTTGCCCGAGGCAAGAGCGGTACCTGCAGCGGCCGAGTCGGTTACGAGGTTCGATGCCGAATAGTTGGTAACAAAGTTGCGAGTGTTGAACTGCGTAAAGTTCAAACGCAAGGTTTTGCTTGCACCGGCCTTCTCGGTGTTGTAGTGCTCGGTACCGAGGATGTGATTGAAGCTCATGCCGTCGCCGATAAAGTAGAATACATACTTCGGTTTCTTGGGTGATGCCGGGATTACATCGGTGATGCGCAATATGCTAATACACAACGAAATAATCGCAATTGCAAGTCCAATGACTAATCTTGTCTGTTTCTTCATATTATTTTGAGTTTTTATTTGTTCCTATTTCCATCTACAAAAATCGTCAATGGTGAGATTATTTTTGTGCGATGCTAGGCGATGAAAGCGCAGCATAGTAAGCCTATGTGAGCATTTCAGCGACCGACGCATTCGTGCAAAAAGAACTCATCAGAACGATTTTAATCTCTATTTCTGCCATTTATCAACGCCACATAGTACAATATCGAAGCTATAGCCGAAAGGGCTGCCACAAGGTAGGTTCGTGCTGCCCAGCGGAGCGAAATTTTCGCACCCTCCAACTCCTCGCCAAAGAGTAAACCGCTACTTTCAAGCCATTTCAAGGCCCTATCCGATGCATTGTACTCCACCGGCAAGGTGATAATCGAGAAGAGCGCCGACATACACATCAGACCTATACCTATCCAGCACAAAGTCTGACTGCCAGATGATGCAGTCATAATCAAACCTGTAATAATGATCCAGGTTGCCGCTGTCGAAGAGAACTGCACCAACGGCACAAGCGCCGAGCGCATCTTCAACGGAGCGTAGCCTTTGGCGTGCTGCAAGGCGTGGCCACATTCGTGGCAAGCGATTGCTGCAGCGGTAATCGAACGACCGTGATAGACCTCATCCGAGAGATTTACGGTCTTTGTTGCAGGGTTGTAATGGTCGGTCAAATAGCCACCTGTATGGGTTACTACAACATCATTCACACCATTGTAGCGCAACATTTTCTCTGCTATTTCGGCACCTGTAATACCTGTAGGCATAGGCACCTGCGAATACTTCGACACCACCGAGCGCAGACGCAACTGCACCAACATTCCGGCTATGCCGACAGCTATCACCATCAAAAACGCCTCGCTCGTAGTGAGGTTCGAGAGGAACTGACTCTGCCCCTCTACCGAGGCTTGTAACAAGTTCAAAAACATTTCTAATAAATTTTGTGTACGATTTTTGGTTACTAATCGTTAATAATACGCACAAAAATACAAAAAATTGTTTAAATTTGCCAAAAATGTGGCAGATACGACACTTAAAAAGTGTCCTAAGAACGCAATGCCTATGAGTAACAAGGATTTCACACCGCAGGATAGAGAGTTTATGCAGATGGCAATAGATCTCTCGATAGAGAATGTGGCCAACGGCGGAGGACCATTCGGAGCTGTCATTGTACGCAACGGTGAGGTGCTCTCGACCGGCACCAACAGAGTTACCGCCAACAACGACCCTACAGCACACGCCGAGGTTAGCGCCATTCGCTCGGCATGTGCCAAGGAGAAGGCCTTCAAGTTGACCGGTTGTACCTGCTATACCTCGTGTGAGCCTTGTCCGATGTGCCTTTCGGCACTCTATTGGGCAGGGGTTGAACGCATCGTCTATGGCAACACCAAAGAGGATGCCAAAGCGATAAACTTCGACGATTCGTTCATCTACGATGAGATCGCCAAGCCTTACGCCATGCGAGCTATTCCGTGCCACAACTTTATGCGTGAGGAGGCCCTTGCCGGCTTCCGAGCCTGGGCCGAGAAGGAGGACAAGATCGAGTACTAAGGAGCCAATTGCCAACTGCTAAATATGAGAAACCTCACCCGACATATCGCACGCAATGCCACGCAATCGCAAAATGCGATGGTGCATATCGCTACGGCAGCCGTAGCGGTAAGTATTGCCGTTGTAGTGGTGAGTTTGTCGGTGATTTTTGGTTTCAAGGAGCAGATTTCAGCACTTGTATCGGGTACGGTGGCAGACATAACCATCACAAATCCCTATGCCGACCGACAACCCGAACTCCACCCTATCAGCGACAACGAAACACTCCGAGATATTCTCGTTTCGACAAGAAATATAGCCCACACAGAGCGATACGCTCTGCGTAGCGGAGTTATCCGAGGCGAAAATGGCGCTGTCGGAATAGCATTGAAGGGCATTGGCCAAGAGGCTAACACCTCGCTTATATCCGAGCGATTGGAGAGCGGAATAATGCCACGAATAGAGGATTCCCGACGCAAAGAGATTCTTCTCTCGAAGAGTATTGCCGAGAAGATTGGCGCATCGACCAATAGCCGTGTCGAGTTGTTGCTCTTGGATGGAGATAGACCTCGTCGGGAGCTTTTCAAGGTGTGCGGAATCTACCGCTCGGCACTGGGCGAAACAGGAGCAGAGTTGGCACTGACAGACATTCGCAATGTGCAGAAGCTGAATGGCTGGGAGCCGTCGCAGATTTCTGGTTACGCCTGCCGTGTCTACGACAACGATGCCGCCTACCAAACTGCCGACATCGTAAACTTGCGTCTGATGCACGAGTACGAGGGTGAAGATAGCCTCTATGCCATAAGTGCCAAGGAGCAACACTCGGTAATCTTCGGTTGGCTCGAGACTCACGATGTAAACGCCACTGTCATCATAACCATTATGCTCGTCGTGGCGATATTTAATATGGTTACAGCGCTGCTCATTCTGGTCTTGGAACGCACCAGAATGGTCGGAATTCTGAAATCTATGGGTATGCAAAACAGTAGCATACGCCAGATATTTACCTATAGAGCCGCCCGCATAATCGCAACAGGCATCGCCATAGGCAACGCTTTGGCGGTGGCATTGCTCCTTTTGCAGAAGCATCTGCACCTCGTAAAGTTAGACGAAACGGGCTACTTCCTTTCGGAGGTACCGGTGTCGCTCGGAGTGGGTTGGATAGTGGCAATAAATATAGTTTTTGTAGCAATAATTCTCGTAGCGACTCACCTTGCCACCTCAATCGTAGGTCGCATAAAGGTTGCCGAAGCGATAAAATACAACTAAACGAATGGAAAAGCACAGTAAAGGCGAAATGGTGCGAGGAATGTTCAACGACATCGCACCTACATACGACAAATTAAACCATATTCTTTCGCTCGATATCGACAAGTTGTGGCGCAAGCGAGTGGTGCGCATTGTCCGTAAACTCGGCGCAAAACACATTATGGATATGGCGACAGGAACAGGTGACCTGGCTATTGCAATGGCTCGCAATATCGAGGGCTCAACAATCTATGGAGCCGATTTTTCGAGCGAGATGTTGGCCGTAGCTAAGCAGAAGATCGAGCAGCTCGGACTCTCGGAGCGCATCTCTTTGACCGAGTGCAATGCCGAGGATATTCCACTCGCTGACGAGGCTGTTGATGCTGCAACCGTAGCCTTCGGAGTGCGTAACTTCGAGCACCAAAGAGAGGCTCTTACCGAGATGAAACGCACCATTAAAAAGGGTGGACACCTCATTGTTTTGGAGTTCTCGAACCCTAAATGCGCCTTTGTGCGTTGGTGCTACCGACTCTATTCGCACTACATACTTCCGGCGATTGGTCGCTTGGTGTCGAAGCACGCCACAGCCTACACCTATCTGCCCGAGTCTATCGACCAATTTGCCTCGCCGGAGGCCTTCACTACACTTCTGGAGGAGGTAGGTTTCGACCATATCGAGCGCAAATCGCAGTCGATGGGTATTGCACACATTTACATTGCTCACAAGGCGTAACAGATATGAAATTTTTGATAAAACATACCCTTCTCGCACTTGTTGTCGCTGTGTCGTTATTGCTGGGCAGTTGCGCCAAGCAGGGCGAGCCACGCCAACGCAAAGAGAAGTTCCAGATTGTTTCGCTCGACAAGGTGAGCGGTTCGATTGGTGAGGGGTGGAGAATAACCCTTACCGCTGCCAACAACACCGCATCGAATGTTCACATCACCGACGCCTCGGCCTACATCCGCCACAATGGGCGAAAAATTGGTCGTGTTGTGCTCGATGGCGAGGTGGTGTTACCACGCCGTCGTTGTTCGCAGGTGGAGGTGCCTTTGCGCATAACACTATCGAATCCGATTGCCGCATTTTCGCTACTCAACAAGGTGCGAAAGGGCGACTTCTCGGGCGTTACGGTAGACTACAACATAGCCATAACGGCATTCGCTTCGCATCGCACCCTCGAACAGGTGAATGTACCGCTCGAGCAACTTGCAAAACAGTTTAATTTCGGACTTAAAAAATAGAAGATATGAAGATATTTTTCGCTATTTTCGCCCTACTCCTTTCGCTCTCGGCTTCGGCACAGGATATTGTTACACCTCAAACGGTTACACCGCAAGAGGTCGCACCTCGCAAGGAGATAAAGGAGCACCTTGCCTCGCCCGTAAAGTGCGACTCGCTGACCACCATCCACCAGACCGTACAGATTGCCGAGCATGGGGATGCTGCAGCCATTGTAGAGAAGAATCTGAAAGTTGCACCTAAAGCCGTAAACGGATATCGCATCGTCATCTTCATGAGCAACGCCCAGAGCGCACGCCGAGATGCAGTGATGGCGCAAGAGAACTTTGCCCAGCTCTTTCCGCAAGAGCACTCCTATCTGACCTACGAAAACCCATACTTCAAGGTGGCGGTCGGAAACTGCACCTCACAGGAGGAGGCGATGATTTTGCTGGGTCGTTTACGAGGCACTTTCCCGAAGGCATTTATTATGCGAGAGAATATAAACATCGGTGAATTCACCCGATAACCCCAAAAATAAACCAATCTAACATACCACCATGAAAAAAACCTATATTTTATGGTTTATTGCACTCTTGCTACTTACGGCAAGTTGCACCGGCCCGACATTGGGTCATGAGCGCACGCACTCTTTTGCCAAGGTTGAGGGTCAATTTGCCGAGCCGGGAGCGGCCTATCGTCCTGCCCCATTTTGGGTATGGAACGAGAAGGTGACCTACGAAGATATCGACCGCATGCTGACAGACTTCAAAGAGCAAGGCTTTGGAGGTGTATATGTGCATCCACGCCCCGGAATGATTACAACATACCTGACCGATGAGTGGTTTGACCTTTGGCGATACAGTCTGGGCAAGGCAAAGGAGTTGGGATTGGAGATTTGGATTTACGACGAGAACTCCTATCCGAGTGGTTTTGCAGGCGGACATGTCCCAACCGAATTTCCCGAGTCGGTAGAACATGCTACCGAACTTAGGCCCGAGATTATGGAGCAGCTACCCGAGGATCTCTCGCCATACTGCATCTGTCTGAAGCAGGAGGGGGACAAATTCAAGGATATAACTTTGTTACCTCGCACCGACGAGAAGGGTCGCTACTTCCTCTATAAAGAGGTTAAGCCGAGAAAGAAGCGTTGGCTGGGCGGTTTTGCCTACCCCGACCTTCTCTACAAAGGTACAACAGAGCATTTTATCGATATCACAACTCGTGGATACGAGGAGCGTTTCGGCGAAGATTTTGGCAAAGCCATCAAAGGTATCTTTACCGACGAGGCGGAGTGGCAGAGTTGGACTCCCGATATGTTTACCGAGTTCGAGAAGGAGTGGGGTTACAATCTCCGCACCCATCTGCCGATGCTCAAGGAGGAGATTGGCAACTGGAAGCAGGTGCGCTACCAATTTCTTGCCACCAAACAACGACTCTTTATCGAGCGTTGGTCGATGCCGTGGTACAACTACTGCGAGAAAAACAACCTGCTATGGACCGGTCACTATTGGGACCACTATTGGCCAAATATGCGTCGCAATGGCGACAATATGGCGATGTACGAGTGGCATCAGCAACCGGGCATCGATCTGCTCTTCAACAATTTTGACGAGAAGTCGCCTAATGCCCATTGGGGTAATGTGCGTATAGTAAAGGAGTTGCGTAGTGCGGCCAACCAGGTAGGACAGACCCGCACCCTCTGCGAGAGTTATGGTGGAGGTGGCTGGGAGCAGACCTTCGAGGAGTTCAAGCTGTATGCCGATTGGCAGTATGCCCTCGGTGTAAACTACACCAATCAGCACTTCTCCCCAACATCCATCGCAGGTGCCCGCAAGTACGACTATCCCGATTTCTTCACTCGTTACTCGCCTTGGTGGAGCAACTACAAACTCCTCAACGACCATGTAGCACGCCTCTCGCTCGCATTGAGTCAAGGCGAGCAGATGAACGACATCCTTGTATTGGAACCGAACTCCACAATATGGATGTATTACACTCATCGTTACAACCACCCTGCCGTAGGTAAAATTGGCGAGATGTTCCAAACATTTATCACAATGCTGGAGAAGGCACAGGTCGAGTTCGACCTCGGCTCCGAGATGATTATCCGCAACCGGGGCAAGGTCAAAGGCGGAAAGTTCGTAGTCGGCAATCGAGCCTACTCTACCGTAATTATTCCTGCCGAGTGCGAGAACCTCTTTGGCTCGACCGCTGCCATGCTCAAGCAATTTGCTGCAGAGGGTGGACAAATCATCGCCATCGGCACTCCCGACCGTGTAGATGGCATCTTCAACGAGGAGTTTGCAACACTCTGGAGTGGTCAGAATATCAAGCGTGAACTTAATATAGCCGAGTTTGCAAACAACCATATCGCATTTGCCAATATCGAGGGTGGCAATCTCTTCCATCATCGTCGAGAGTACAAGGATGGAGAGTTGCTCTTCCTTGCCAATTCATCGTTCAAGGAGAGCGCAAAGGGCACAGTAACCCTATGCGGTGCAGGCTTGAAAGTGCTTGATACCTACACAGGTGAGATATTCCGCAACGACAAGGCGATTGCAAAGGGTGGCAAGGTGGAGTTCTCATTCAATATCCCGCCTGCCGGTCACCTTCTGGTTTTCGCCCCAAAGAGAGCATCCTCGCTCGATAAACTCCCTATTACAAAGTGTAATTGCCTTAAAGAGGCTACCACGGCTAAGGCTGTTTCGGACTTGAAGGTGCGTCGTGTAGGTAACAACTATCTCACTTTGGAGTTCTGCGATCTCAAAATTGACAATAATGAAACCCGAAATATCTTTGTAGGCAAGGCTTGTCAGTTATTGTTTGAGAACTTCGGATTGGAGAATCCGTGGGAGCGTACAATGCACTACAAGAATAACATCCTTGCTGCCGACTCTATCAAGACGGGCGATATCACTGTCTACTATCACTTCAATGTAGCAGAGAAGTTCGACTGGTCGAGCATGAAGTTTGTATGTGAAAGACCATGGCTTTGGGAGGTACGCATCAATGACCACAAGATAGAACCTATTGAGGGAGAGCATCCGCTCGATGCCCGCAATGGAAGTTTCCACATTGGCGACCATATCCGTCTCGGCAAGAATGTGGTAACACTGCACCGCACACCAATGTCGATATATGCCGAAATTGCATGCGCTTTCATTGCAGGCGACTTTGCAGTTGTACCCGATAAAATTGGCTGGAAGATTGCCGCTCCACAAAGTATGCAACTCGGTTCATGGCACAAGCAGGGCGCACCATTCTACGCTTGGAATGTGGCATATAGCCGTTCGTTTGACCTGCCACACGAAGGCTCGAAAGTGGTTAAGCTCGGCAACTGGAGAGGTACCGTATGCGAAGTTTGGGTGAATGGCAAGAAGGCCGGTGCGATTTTCGCAAAGCCATACACGCTGGATATCACTAAGTATACCAAGGAGGGAATTAACAACATCGAGGTATGCTGCATCGGTTCGTTATACAATCTCTACGGACCGCACTTCCACGACTACAAGGGCCGTGCTACCCCGAACAGCTGGTATATCAATGCCGTGCCTACATCGGCAGATAAATATCGCCTCTTTGAGTATGGCCTGAACGAAGAGTTTGAGGTGTTGATAAAGTAGCGACTTGGCGATTTACCCGATAAATTGGGTATTTTACCGCTATTTATCCGCTTTCGGAGGATAAAAATTTGGTTTTGCGCAAACAATTTCCTATATTTGTTCTGAGCAATGTTCAATGAACAGATTTTTTAACCTTAAAATTTTTACGACTATGAAAAAGATTATGTCATTGGCGATTATCGCCCTCGCATCAGTAGCTATGATTTCTTGTTGTGGACAACCTAAGAAGCAGGGCGCTTGTGGCGAGCCTTGCTGCCAGCCAAAGGTTGAGTGCCAGCAGTGCCCGGCAAAGGCTGAGTGTCCAAAGGTTGAGGAGGTTAAGCCTGCTTGCCCAGCCGAGAAGTGCGCAGAGTGCCCTAAGAAGGCAGAGTGCACAAAGGCTACTGAGTGCACAAAGGCTGCTGAGTGCCCACAAAAGACCGAGTGTGCAAAGAAGGCCGCTTGTCCAAAGGCTGCCCCAACTGCTGAGGCTGCACCCGAGAGTCTAAAGTAATCAGGCAATCGAAATTTAGAGTGGAGAGTTGAGAGATCGACTCTCCACTTTTTTTTCTCTGATGATTTGTGCAAAGCGAAGTAGCGAGAGCGGAGCATAGCAGAGCTATGTGAGCATCTCGATATCTGAAGATTTGTGCAAAAAGAACTCTTCAGAACGGCAGAGTACAAAAAATCGTCAATGATGAGATTATTTTTGTACAAAGCGAAGTAGCGAGAGCGGAGCATAGTAGAGCTATGTGA
>JAGBRY010000119.1 GCA_017632115.1 Alistipes sp.
AATATAGTGAAAAATAACGAATAACAAACCACTATGAAAGAGAATGTTGTCAAAGCCTATGTCAAGGTATAAAACAAAAAAAAGATGTTGATTACTCGACATCTCATTGCTTTGTTTGTTTCGTGGGAGTTGACGGATTCGAACCGCCGACCCTCTGCTTGTAAGGCAGATGCTCTAAACCAGCTGAGCTAAACTCCCTTCCCGAAAGGCTTGGGACTGCTAACTTTTCATCTTCAAAGTCTGTTGCTATCCACTTCAACAACTTTTACTCGTTTGCCACTCTTGTGACACTTCGTTGAAAAATCTCTTTTTGCAACCCTCGCACTATAGCGCCTGAACAAGGACTTGAACCTAGGACCCCATGATTAACAGTCATGTGCTCTAACCGACTGAGCTATTCAGGCATTTTTTAGAACCTTGCAATGCGGTTGTTTCCGTTTTGCGAGTGCAAATATATGGCAAAAATTTTATTCCACCAAATCTTTTGCAAAAAAAATTAAAAAATTTTATCTTTGCACCAATGGAAAAGTTTAGAGCTATAGCCGTTACAGCCTTATTTACACTGATTTATGGTGTTGTAGGTGCACAAATAATTTTTTCTGAAAAATCTCACGACTTTGGAGAGATTGCCGAAGATGGTGGCAAAGTTGAGCATCTGTTCACCTTTCGCAATGCCTCGGCTAAGCCAGTGGTGCTTGTGTCGGCTCATGCGTCGTGTGGCTGTACCAAGGCGGAATTCTCACGCAAGCCCGTTATGCCCGATAGTTCGGCGACTGTAAAGGTGGTGTTCGATCCGATGAACTATCCGGGAATGTTCGCACGCAAGGTGATCCTTGTGACTGCTGATGGTCCATTGAAAGATCCGCTGCTTGTTACGGGAAAGGTGATACCTCGCAAGAAGTCGCTGGAGGAGCGCTATCCTATGCGCATGGGCGGAGGTGTGCGTGCAGATGCGAATGCGCATTCGTTTGGATATCTTGAGCACGGCAAGGCGAAACAGTCTACCTTTGAACTCTATAACCACTCCGAGAAGAGCGTGTCGCTTGCTATTGAGAACCCATATCCGGAGCTGGAGTTCTATCTTCCCGAGCGATTGGGCGCAGGCGAGGAGGCAACAATAAATTTCGGATGTTTCTTGCCCGAAAATAGTTCAGTTTATGGTTCGGTTTCCTACTCGGTTTGGCTGGTTGTGGATGGTCAAAAATCACAATACCCGTTTATTCTAAACGGAATGGCGATAGATTCTTTCGAGGAAAATGCAAATAATCGTTCGCAAATGATTGCTATGTCCGAAAATTTTATTAAATTTGGAGCCGTAAAGTGTAATGTTGCGAAGTTGTCGCATACGATAGAGGTGCGCAATGAGGGCGACAGAGCGATTGAGATACGAAAAGTAGAGATTTCGAAAGAGGGCTTTTCTGCTGATATTGAGGGGGATAGCACTATTGAAGCAGGAGGCAGACGAAAAGTTAAAGTAGAGATTTACCCCTCGCAGTTGCCATTTGGGGCAGTGGTCGAAAGGTTGCGAATTGTAAGCAATGACCCGAAGATGCCCGTTTTGACCATCAGAGTCTCGGCAATTGTGGAGAGGTAGCGATAAAAAAGATAATAGAGCGATGTTCGAGATAGTAGAGAAGAGAGAACTTGCGGAGAATATATTTCTTACCCGTGTAAAGGCACCCCGCATTGCCCATTCGGCAAAGCCGGGACAATTTGTTATTGTGCGTGCCGACAAGGTGGGTGAGCGTACACCTCTCACTATCGCCGACTACGACGAGCAGGAGGGAACGGTAACTCTCGTGACACAGGCCTTGGGAGTTTCAACTCGTAAGATTGTGGCAAAGGGTGCCGGCGAGTATCTCGCTGATGTGGCAGGTCCGCTTGGTCGTCCTTCGGACTTTATGGCAGAGCCTATCGAGGAGGTGCGCAAGCGTAAGTATATCTTCGTGGGTGGCGGCGTTGGTGCTGCACCTGTATATCCTCAGGTCAAGTGGTTGGCTGAGCAGGGCTGCGAGGTCGATGTTATTATCGGTGCCAAGAGCAAGGATTTGCTCATCTACGCCGAGGAGATGCGTAAGGTTGCGACCAATCTCTACATCGCAACCGATGACGGCTCGGAGGGTTTTCATGGTTTGGTTACTACCCTACTCGAGAAGCTCGTTACGGAGGATGGCAAGCAGTATGACTGCTGCGTGGCTATCGGTCCGATGATAATGATGAAATTTGTTACGCTGACGGCAAAGAAGTTTAATCTGCCGTGCATCGTATCGTTGAACGCCTTGATGGTGGATGGTACCGGAATGTGCGGAGCGTGTCGTGTGACCATTGCGGGTAAGACCAAGTTTACCTGTGTGGATGGTCCTGAGTTCAATGCCTACGATGTCGATTTCGACGAGGCTATGCGCCGTCAGGGAATGTACCGCACTCAGGAGCAGCGAGCCTTGGCTATCGAGCGTGAGCGTGCTGCCGGACATAAGTGCAATATAGGTTTGGATAAGTAGACTATGGCAAATAAGATACCTCGTGTTCCGGTAAGAGAACAAGACGCAAAGGTGCGAGCAACCAACTTCGAGGAGGTGTGCTACGGCTATAATGTCGAGGAGGCGCAGTTGGAGGCTACCCGATGTCTCGACTGTAAGAACCCTCGTTGCGTTGCGGCTTGTCCTGTAGGTATTCAGATACCTCGTTTCGTCGAGCGTCTGCGTGAGGGCGATATTAAGGGTGCAGCCGAGGTTATTGCTCAGGATTCGTCGTTGCCGAGCATCTGTGGTCGTGTATGTCCACAGGAGTCGCAGTGTGAGGGTGCTTGTATCCTCGGCATTAAGGGCGAGTCGGTGGCTATTGGAAAGCTGGAGCGCTTTGTGGGCGATTGGCAGTTGGAGAATGGTCGCCCTGCAGTAGAGATTGCTAAGAATGGCCACAAGGTGGCTGTTGTAGGTAGTGGCCCTGCAGGCCTGGCTTGCGCAAGCGACCTTGCAAAGATGGGTTATGAGGTTACTATTTTCGAGGCTTTGCACGAGGCAGGAGGCGTTCTCGTTTATGGTATTCCCGAGTTCCGTCTGCCAAAGGAGAAGGTCGTAAAGGGCGAGATTGAGAGTGTGAAGGCTCTTGGTGTTAAGATCGAGACTGATGTGGTTGTAGGTCGCACCATTACCGTAGATTCGTTGCTCGACGAGGAGGGCTACGATGCCGTATTTATTGGCTCGGGAGCTGGCTTGCCTCGCTTTATGGGCATCGAGGGTGAGAACCTTAATGGCGTATTGTCGGCAAATGAGTTCCTCACTCGTGCTAACCTTATGCACGCCTACGATAAGGAGTACGATACACCTATATATGTAGGCCGCAAGGTCGTAGTTGTGGGTGGTGGAAATGTTGCGATGGATGCAGTGCGTACAGCAAAGCGATTGGGCGCTGAGGCTGTAATCGTATATCGTCGTAGCGAGAAGGAGTTGCCTGCTCGAGTTGAAGAGGTTCACCACGCCAAGGAGGAGGGCATCGAGTTTAAGATGCTGACCAACCCTACCGCTATTTTGGGCGATGAGAGCGGCTGGGTGCGTGCTGTAAACTGCGTGGAGATGGAGTTGGGAGAACCCGACGAGAGTGGTCGTCGTTCGCCTGTTGTGGTTGAAGGCTCGGACTTTGAGATTGAGTGCGATGTTGTAGTTATGGCGCTCGGAACATCTCCAAATCCGCTTATTGCCTCGACTACCGATGCGCTCGAAACAAATCGTCGAGGATGTATCGTAGCCGACGATTATGGCGTAACATCTCGCAAAGGTGTATTTGCCGGTGGCGATGCTGTTACGGGTGCAGCAACGGTTATTTTGGCTATGGGGGCAGGCCGTAAGGCTGCAACGGCCATAGATAAATATATAAAGGAGAAATAATTTATTACTAACTAAATAACACAAAAAAATTATGAAAAAGTTTATTTCGATGTTGAGTCTTGCAGCGATCGTTGCATCGGCTCTGTTTGTATCTTGTGCGAAGCCGAAGGAGCCAACTTTGGTGCCTGCATTCCCGTACAATAAGTATGCTACTTATTCGCAGGATGAGGATTCGGGTGAGTGGAAGTGGTCGTACGATTCGGCTGATGGCTACACCAATGCAAAGGGTGTAGGTTTCCAGGCAAGCCTCTTGGATAACAAGAGTATGGCTACATTCTTGGAGTACCGTATCGACCCTAACGCAGATTGGACTCTCGAGGTTAAGGGCGAGGGTAAGGAGTATGTAGAGACCTATCTCTGGGATGGTCACTTCAAGGTTGAAGAGTATACTTTCAGCTCGGCTTTGTCGGGTATGCGTGGTATGAATGTCGTTGGCTTCCGTGTAATCAAGACTCCGGAGTCGTATGAGGAGGCTGTAGAGGTAGAGATCGCTCTCACTATGGTTGGCGAGACTATGGTTATTGCAACCTTGGTTCTCGAGCCTGCAGTGTGGTAGGAGTAGGTAAACGCAGACTTAAAGCGGAATGTACGAAAGTATGTTCCGCTTTTTGCTATTAGCAATAGCATCTTCACTACTCGCTACTCACTACTAACTACTAACTAAAAAAAACAGCCCGAAGGCTGTTTTTTATTTACTCCCACTCGATGGTAGCATTTGGCTTTGGAGAGAGGTCGTAGCAAACACGGTTTACATTTGGAACCTCCTTCAAGATGCGGTCGGTGATCTTACCGAGGATTGCCCAATCGATATGCTCGATAGTTGCTGTCATCGCATCTACAGTGTTTACTGCACGAAGGATTACCGGCCAATCGTACGAACGAGCGTTGTCACGCACACCTACCGACTTAAAGTCAGGCACAACGGTGAAATACTGCCATACGGTCTTGTCCAAGCCAGCCTTTGCGAACTCCTCACGAAGGATAGCATCCGACTCACGAACAGCCTCCAAACGGTCACGAGTGATTGCACCAAGGCAACGAACACCCAAACCCGGTCCTGGGAATGGCTGACGGTATACCATATAGTGTGGCAAGCCTAGCTCAACGCCGCAAGCACGAACTTCATCCTTGAAAAGCTGCTTCAATGGCTCAACCAACTCGAACTGCAAGTCCTCTGGAAGACCACCTACATTGTGGTGCGACTTAACCATCTTTGCAGTCTTGGTACCACTCTCAACGATATCCGGGTAGATAGTACCCTGACCGAGGAAGTCGATACCCTCCAACTTGCGTGCCTCCTCCTCGAATACACGGATAAACTCGCCACCGATAATCTTACGCTTCTGCTCTGGGTCCTCTACATTCTCCAACTTGGTCAAGAAACGCTCTGTAGCGTCAACATACACGAGGTTAGCGCAGAGCTGCTCACCGAAGATTTTTACTACAACCTCCGACTCGCCCTTACGCATCAAACCGTGGTTAACATGCACGCATACGACGTTGTTGCCGATAGCCTTCAACAAGAGGGCTGCTACAA
>JAGBRY010000120.1 GCA_017632115.1 Alistipes sp.
ATCGGAGGTATCGAGCACGCAACAGGTCACTTGATGTACTCGCGTTTCTGGAACATGTTCCTCTACGACCTCGGTTATGTGTGCGAGAGCGAGCCATTCCGCAAGCTCGTTAATCAGGGAATGATTCAGGGCCGCTCGAACTTCGTTTACCGCGTAGTAGGCACCAACAAGTTCGTATCGCTCAATCTCCGTAACGAGTACGAAACACAGGAGATCCATGTTGATGAAAATATCGTTAAAAACGATATCCTCGACCTCGATGCCTTCCGCGCTTGGCGTCCTGAGTTTAAGGATGCAGAGTTTATCCTCGAGAATGGACAGTATATCTGCGGATGGGCTGTAGAGAAGATGTCGAAGTCGATGTTCAATGTGGTAAATCCTGACTATATCGTCGAGCAGTATGGTGCCGACACATTGCGTATGTACGAGATGTTCCTCGGTCCATTGGAGCAGTCGAAGCCTTGGGATACCAACGGTATCGACGGTGTTCACAAGTTCTTGCGTAAGTATTGGCGATTGTTCCACACCCGCACAGGCGAGTGGGCAGTAACCGACGAGAAGGCGACCGACAAGGAGCTCAAAACTTTGCACAAGACAATTAAGAAGATTAGGGAAGATATCGAAAACTTCTCGTTCAACACATCGGTAGCAGCATTTATGATCTGCGTAAACGAGTTGGGCGAGTGCCACAAGCGAGAGATTTTGGAGCCACTCACCATTCTCCTCAATCCGTTTGCTCCGCACATCACAGAGCAGTTGTGGTCAATGCTCGGTCACGAGGATAGTGCGTGCGATGCATCGTACCCTGTATGCGAGGAGAAGTATCTCGTAGAGAGCGCTTTCGAGTACCCTGTAATGATCAACGGTAAGCTCCGCTTCAAGCAGGAGTATCCACTCACCACCTCGCCGGCCGATATTCAGAAGGATATCGTAACCAAGGAGGAGGCACAGAAGTGGTTGGAGGGTGCAGCTCCTAAGAAGATTATCGTTGTACCGGGCAAGATTATCAACATTGTAAAATAATTGGGCAGTCAGCCGTTAGCTTTTTGATGATGAAAAAGGTTTTAGCAGTTATATTTACTCTCGTCTTGGCGTGGGGAGCATCGGCACAAAAGACCGTATCGCTCGAAGGCGCAGATGAGAGTGTGCGCTTGTGGGATAACTCTACGGCACAACACTCGAACTGCGAGAGTCGTGACGAGATTTTCTACAAGAACAGAGCGTTTATGCAGACTTCGTCGTGCGAACTCTACATCTTCAAAGCTGCAGAGGGCAAAAACACGGGAACTGCGGTCGCTCTCTACCCGGGTGGCGCATACATCAGACTCAATGTTGCAAAGTGGCTCGTTGATTGGCTGACTTCGCATGGTATCACCGTAGCCATCGTAAAGTATCGTCTTCCTAATGGCGGACACAACAAAGCGACACTCGAGGATGCTATGGGTGCTGTTCGCTACCTTCGTACCCGCACCGACCTCGGCATCGATCCAAACAAGGTGGGCGTTATGGGCTCATCGGCAGGTGGACACCTCGCATCGTGGGTATCGAATGCAATGCCCGATGGGGAGAAACCAGCATTTGCAGTACTTCTCTATCCGTGGATAGACCTTGTAAACAGCCATTCGAAGGCGCAATATAGCGCTCTTGCGCAACTCCTCGGCAAAGGTCACTCTTTGCAGGATGCTATCGACCTTTCGACCCATCATATGGTAAGCGCAACCACTTCGCCTACAATTTTGTTGCTCTGCGACAACGATAGAACCGTGTCGTCGGAGGACTCGGCAAACTACTACGAGGCTCTGATTCGTCACGGCGTAAAGGCATCGATGCACATCTACCCATTTGGCGGACACAGCGTCACCAAGCACACGGCAGAGTTTCAACCAATAGTTATCGAGTGGCTCAAGTACCTAAATGTAATAACCAAGAAATAGATAAAATATGAAGAAGATTTTTGCATTGTTGGTTTTAATGGCGGGTGTCACTTTCTCGGCATCAGCTCAAAAGACCTTGTCGTTCGAAGGCGCAGACGAGATCGTGCGTCTGTGGGACAACACCACCGCAAAGTACTCGAATTACGAAACCAAGGACGAGCAGTGGCGCAATGAGAAAAAGAGTTCCATAAAGCACACCTCATCGTGCGAGGTCTACATCTTCAAGGCTGCAGCCGAGAAGAATACGGGTATAGGCGTAGTGATATTCCCGGGAGGAGGCTTTTTGAGTGTAGGCTCAGGCACCTCAACTGCAAAGTGGTATGCTTCGCAGGGAATCACCGCAGCCTTCGTAAAGTATCGTCTTCCGAATGGCGGACACAACAAGGCTACCCTCGAAGATGCAATAGGGGCAGTACGCTACCTCCGCACTCGTACCGACCTCGGTGTAGACCCTGCAAAGGTGGGCGTTACAGGTTCGTCGGCAGGTGGACACATTGCAGCATGGGTGTCGAATACGATGGCCGACGAGGAGAAGCCGGCATTTGCAATCCCTCTCTATCCGTCAATCACTCGTACCGAGTTCTACTCGACAAAGCCGTGCAACTACGCTCTGATGGGCAGGAACTACTGCTATCAGGATGCTGTGGATATGTCGGTGCAGAATATGGTAACACCAAATACTCCGCCAACACTACTATTGCTCTGCGACGACGATCGCACCGTACCATCACATAGCTCGGCAACCTACTACGAGGCGCTTATTCGCCACGGCGTGAAGGCGTCGATGCATATCTTCCCAAGTGGTGGACACGGCATGAAGAAGAACGACGAGGAGCGTTGCAAAATAATTCTCGATTGGCTCGACTGGCTCGGATTGACCAAGAAATAACAAGAAAAACAGATATAATATGAAACGATTTGTGATAACAATGGCAATCGTTATTGCCACCGCACTTTCGGCATCGGCTCAAAAGACAATCGTCAAGATTCCTTGCGAGGCCAACAAAACCATCAAACTCTGGAACAACAAGAAGGCTCCACACTCGAACGAGGAGAGCAAAGATGAGAACCGCAACAGCAAGGGTCACATCTACAACACCTCGCAGACGGTTCTCTACCTCTACAAGGCCGACAAGAAGAAGGCCACAGGTCAGGGCGTAGTTATCTGCCCGGGTGGCGGCTATGGTGCAGTGTGCATCGAAAAGGAGGGCTTTGCTCTTGCCGAGTATTTCCAGAGCATCGGTGTTACAGCTATCGTATTGAAGTACCGTCTGCCAAACTACGGACACAAGGAGGTACCTCTCGAGGATGCGCAGGAGGCATTGCGTTATATGCGCAAAAATGGCAAGAAGTGGAGAGTTGACCCTACGAAGGTGGGTATCGCAGGCTCGTCGGCAGGTGGCCACCTCGCAGCCTACACCTCAACCTTTACTCCGGATGCGGAGAAGCCTGCATTTACAGTACTCTTCTACCCTGTCATCTCGGGCGAGAGCTGCATGACTCATCAGGGTACATTCGACCGCTTGTTGGGCAAGCACCACGCTCCATATTTGCGTGAGAAGTATTCGCTCAACAACAATGTAACTCCTACCACCCCGCCAACAATTTTGCTCTTGAGCAATAACGATAAGACCGTACCGCCAATCAGCTCGGTACTCTACTACAAGGCATTGAAGCACTACGGCGTGAAGGCGGCAATGCACATCTACCCAGAGGGCGGACATGGCTGGGTTTGTCGAGATAATTTCCGCTACGACAAGGATTGGAAGCACCAACTTAAGCGTTGGATGGAGCAGTTGAATAACAAATAATACACCATATGAAACGATTTTTTATATTAACAGCAATGTTGGCAACAATGGTTGCAACAGCACAGCAGAAGAGCGAAATGAAGCGAACAACGGATTACTTTCAGGACGAGAAAATTGTTCTCTGGAACAATGATAATGCTCCTCACTCAAACGGCTTGACAGGTGAGGCGTATGAAATAGCTACTCACCGCTTGGTAAATACCACCGAGGCGGTGCTCTACGCCTACAGGGCCAACGAGTCGAAGGCTACAGGCCAGGCAGTAGTACTCTGCCCGGGTGGTGGCTATGCAAAGCTCTCGATGGACCAGGAGGGTTTCCTTATGGCCCAGTGGCTTGCAAAGAACGGAATTACAGCATTCGTGCTCGAGTATCGTCTTCCTAACGGACACAAGGAGGTACCTCTCGAGGATGCTGTAGAGGCTATCCGTGTAGTACGCAAGAAGGCTAAGAAGTTCAATATCGACCCTACAAAGGTGGGCATCATGGGTTTCTCGGCAGGTGGACACTTGGCAGCTTCGGCTTCGAATATCCCACCAGTAGAGGATAGACCGAACTTCTCGATTTTGTTCTACCCTGTGGTGATTGCAAACCACTACACTTCGCATGTAGGTTCGTTCCGCAACCTTCTCGGCAAGGGCTTTGTTCAGGCCGATGCAGATGAGTTCTCGATGGATAAGTTGGCAAGCGAGCACACTCCGCCAACCATCCTCCTCTTGAGCGACGACGATGCTACCGTTCCTGCAGCAGGTGCAGCAATCTACTACGCAGCATTGCGCTACCACGGTGTTAAGGCTGCGATGTACATCTTCCCTGAGGGTAAGCACGGCTGGGGCAACTACGACAAGTTCTCTTATCAGAAGGAGTGGCAGCACCTGTTGCTCCGCTGGTTGAAGGAGTTGAAATAATAATTTTAACACACTATAAAATTTATGGCAGAAAGTTCAATTTTGATGCGTCTTGATGGTCTAAAGATCAAGTACGAGGAGTTGGGACAGAAGTTGACCGACCCCGAGGTGATTGCAGATGTCAAGTCGTTTGTACAGTACAACAAAGAGTATAAGGAGTTGGAGCCTATCATCGAGACTTCGGAGCGTTTCCGCAAGGCTATTCAGGCTCTGGCAGATGCGAAGGATATCCTCGCAAACGAGAAGGATGAGGAGTTCCGTGAGATGGCTCGTATGGAGATTGCCGAGTTGGAGCCCGCAATCGAGCAGATGGAGGAGGAGATTAAGTTGCTCCTTATCCCTAAGGATCCACAGGATGGCAAGAATGCCGTACTCGAAATTCGTGGCGGTACCGGTGGTGACGAGGCTGCACTCTTTGCCGGCGACTTGTTCCGTATGTACACCAAGTATATCGAGTCGAAGGGTTGGCGCTACGAGGTTACCTCGTTCTCGGAGGGCGTTGTAGGTGGCTACAAGGAGGTTATCCTCAAGGTTACCGGCGACAGCGTATATGGCACCTTGAAGTATGAGTCGGGCGTACACCGTGTGCAGCGTGTGCCACAGACAGAGACTCAGGGCCGTGTTCACACTTCGGCAGCGTCGGTTGCAGTATTGCCCGAGGCCGACGAGTTCGACTGTGAGGTTTCGTGGAACGATATTCGCAAGGATATCTTCTGTGCATCGGGTCCCGGTGGTCAGTCGGTAAATACCACCTATTCGGCTATCCGACTCACCCACATCCCTACAGGTATCGTTG
>JAGBRY010000121.1 GCA_017632115.1 Alistipes sp.
AGCCAATACTCTGATTGTTTATAACGACGAGGTGGTTGTTGATGAGCCATCTGTCGTTGCGGTAAATGTGCAGACAGGCCAGTTGGTAGAGCTCGGTCGCAAGGCTCACGCCTTCATCGGTCGTACCAACCCTAACCTTCGCACCATCCGCCCGTTGAAGGATGGTGTTATCGCCGACTTCAACGCTACGGAGTTGATGTTGCGTGGTATGATTCGCAAGATTAAGACCAGAAGCTCGCTCTTCTCGCCTTCGCTCAAAATGGTTATCTGCATCCCTTCGGGTTCGACCGATGTTGCTATTCGTGCCGTGCGTGACTCGGCAGAGCACGCCGGTGGCCGTGAGGTTGCGATGATTTTCGAGCCTATGGCTGCTGCTCTCGGCGCAGGTATCGATGTCGAGGCACCAGAGGGTAATATGATTATCGACATAGGTGGTGGTACCTCGGAGATCGCTTGTATCTCGTTGGGTGGTATCGTAGTATCGGAGTCTATCGATATCGCAGGTGATGTATTCACCAACGACATCATGGAGTATGTTCGTCAGCAGCACAGCGTGCGTATTGGTGAGCGTACTGCCGAGGAGATTAAGTGTAAGATTGGTGCTGCAGTTCCAGAGCTGGAGGAGGAGCCTGAGGATTTCGTAGTAACAGGTCCAAGCATGCTCACAGGCCTTCCGCAGACAATCACTTTGTCGTACAACGAGATCGCTTACGCACTCGACAAGTCGCTCGTAAAGCTCGATGCTGCACTTATGAAGGTGTTGCAGGATATGCCTGCTGAGCTCTACACCGATGTTGTTCGCAACGGTATCTACCTCGCTGGTGGTGGTGCACTTATCAAGGGTCTTGATCGTCGTCTTTCGAAGAAGACCGGTATCCCATTCCATATCGCCGAGGATCCATTGCGTGCAGTAGTTCGTGGAACGAATATCGCACTTAAGAATATCAATCGATTCTCCTTCCTAATGCGATAAAAAATTGTTCTGATGAGTAAATTTTGCACGAGTGTGTCGGACTCCAAATTTCTCACATAGGTTTACTATGCTGCGGATTTGTCGCCTGACATCGCACAAAATTTCCTCCACCATAAGCAATTTTTAGGGAGTTTGGAGAATTTAGGGAAATTAGGGAATATAGGGAATATAGGGAGATGAAAGTTTTCCGTTTCCGCTTATGCAGAAGTTGATCTACTTCATACGCAAAACTGCGGTGGCGATACTCTTTGTAATTTTGGAGATTATCGCCATCCGCACTTATGCCTATTCCACGCCATACACGCAGGCTCGCCTGTTGGTGTGGTCGAATAGTGTTGTGAGGTATGTCCACTCGACCTTTGCGGGAGTTTCCAACTATTTCACTCTACGCAAGGAGAATATCCGTCTTACCGAGCGTATTGCTGCGCTCGAGAATCGTATTAGCACACTCGAGGCGGTGTTGCCGAAGGGCGAGGTGCCAATTGAGGGCGTGTTGCAGCAATATGAGTATTGCTCTGCCCGTGTAATATCCTCTACAACAAATCGTCGTCGCAACTTTATAACCCTTGACAAGGGTTTCCAGGATGGCGTATTTGCCGATATGGCAGTGATGACTCCGGAGGGTTATGCTGTGGGTGTGGTGGTCGATTGCTCGGAGCACTTTGCTGTGGCAAAGACTCTTCTGAATGTTGACTTGCGCCTTGGAGGTGTGCTTGCCGACGATGGTAGCCACGGTTCGGTGGTATGGCGAGGTGGTGACACTCAGATTATAAACTTTGTGGAACTCTCCAAGTATGCAAATGTGAAGAGGGGCGACTTGGTGCGTGCAGCAGGCTTCTCGCACTACTTCCCGAAGGAGACCATAATAGGAAATATCGAGGAGGTGGAACTTGCCGAGAATGGTACATCCTACAATTGCGAGGTGCGCTTGGCGGCCGATATGGACCGTCTATTCAATGTGGTGCTGGTTCGTAATACAGGTGCCGGCGAGGCTCAGGCGCTTGAGGAGAGAACAAAGAACTAATAAAAGCTATGGGCTAAAGGAGATGAGAACAGGAGTATATACGGTATTGACCTTGGTGGTGCTTTTCGTGCAGGTGTTCGTATTGAACAACCTCTCGATATCGCCGCTTGTAGCCCCTATGGTCTATATTATCCTGATTCTGCTTATGCCTATCGAATCTTTGCAGTGGAAGATGTTGAGTGTGGGATTGCTGCTCGGCATCTTGATGGATATTACGATGGGTACTCCGGGTCTGAATACGATGGTAACCCTGCCGATAGCCTTCTTCCGTCGACCTCTACTCTTTGCATTGGGCGGACTCTCGTCGATATCGAAGGAGGAGGGTATACCTTCGATCAAGCGACTTGGTATGCGTTTTCATCGCTACTTTATCCTTATGATAATACTCCACTCGGTACTCTTCTACTTTGTTGAGTGGTTGTCGTTCGATAATTTCGGCACCTTGGTGTTGCGAATCATCTTTAGCACACTCTGCTCTCTGGTGCTCGACTATATTATCATATCCCTCTTTATGAAACGATTGTCTGCATAGGCTATGAGAGAGGGAGGATTGTCGCCACGAGCTCTTGTGGCAAGAATTATCGTAATTTTGATATTTGCGGTGCTTGGTCTGCGCCTGGGTTATATCCAGCTGGTGGATGACCGCTACGACGAGTTGTCGGATAGAAACTATCTCCGAAATGTGGTGTTGTATCCGCCTCGTGGCGAGATTTACGACCGCAATGGCGAGTTGCTTGCGCAGAATCGTCTGTGCTACGATGTGTCGATTGTGCGCAAGGATATGCCAAAGCATGGATTTGATACGGTAAGGGTGAGCCACATCGTAGGTATGTCGCACGAGGCTCTTGCCAAGAAGATTAAGCAGTCGCCATATCGTCGTGAGAGCCGTTTGACACGCTACCCGATTACGGTAGAGCAGAAACTGCTGCTCGACGAGATGAATATCGGAGGTTTCTACACCTCGCAGCGTACTGTGCGCCAATATCCTCGCAAAATCGGAGGAAATCTATTGGGTAGTATCAACGAAGTTACCAAGGCGAAAATCGAGAAGGATGACTCCTACTCGGTAGGCGACTATATCGGTATGGAGGGCTTGGAGCTCGCCTACGAGGATGTGTTGCGTGGCGAGAAGGGTGTTGTCCTGCAGGATATATACGCTCCACAGGCCGAGCGCAATACGGTATTGAAGGAGCCTGTGGCAGGAAAGTCGATAATCTGCACCATCGATGCCGAGTTGCAGCAGCTGGCCGAGGAGTTGATGAAGGATAAGGTAGGTGCGGTGGTTGCCATCGAGCCTTCGACGGGCGAGATCCTGACAATGGTATCGTCACCAACCTTCAACCCCGATGAACTTGTGATTGGAAAGGAGCGTGGAAACAACTACGCCCGAGAGATACAGAATCCTCGAATGCCGTTGTGGAATCGTGCCGTAAAGTCCCGCTATCCGCCGGGTTCAACCTTCAAGCTTGTTACGGGACTGATTGGTATGCAGGAGGGTGTGTTGCGACCTCACTACACCTATTCGTGTAATATGGGCTACCACCTTGGTGGCGAGCATATCGGCTGCCATGAGCATCGTTCGCCTTTAGCATTGAGCTATGCGATTGCCACATCGTGCAACGCCTACTTCTGTTATGTATTCCGCAACATCCTCGAGAATAAGAGGGAGTATGCCATCGCCAAAGATGGTTTCGAGGCGTGGCGAGATTATGTTCTTTCGTTCGGTTTTGGTCGCAAGCTCGACTCAGACTTTCTTGGCGAGGGTGCAGGCTATGTACCTACACGAGAGTTCTACGATAAGCGTTATCGCAAGTCGTGGAATGCTCTGACGCTGCTTTCGCTCTCAATTGGTCAGGGTGAGTTGGGTTGTACGCCGCTGCAGATGGCAAACCTTGCGGCGATTGTCGCAAATCGTGGTTACTACTATATTCCGCATATTGTGCGTGAGATCGAGGGTCAGGACTCGCTCGATACCCGCTTCTATCAGAAGCAATATACAAAGGTCGACTCCAAACATTTCGACCATATTGTCGAGGGTATGTGGCGAGGTGTGAATAAGGATGGAACCTGCCAGGGAGCCTACCTCAAAGGGTATGATGTCTGTGGAAAGACGGGTACGGCGCAGAACTCGAAGGGTGAGGACCACTCAACCTTTATATCGTTTGCCCCACGCAACAATCCAAAGATTGCCATAGCTGTATATGTCGAGCACGGAGGCTTTGGTGCCGAGATGGCGGTACCTATCGCTTCGCTCATCGAAGAGAAGTATTTGACGGATACAATCTGCCGACCTCACTTGGTTGAGTATGTCAAGAATCGCAAGATCGCCTATCCGATGTATAGAAAGAAGATGTAATGGAGTACGGACAGAGAAAAAGAGAGTCGTTGTTCGGTAGTGTCGATAGTGTGGCACTGCTGCTCTACTTTATGCTCGTAGCAGTGGGTGTCGTGGCGGTATTCTCGGCTTCGTGGGTAGAGGGTAGCGAGAACTTCTTTGCCTTTTCTCATAACTACATCAAGCAGATTGTCTGGCTCGGCATCTCGCTCGTTATGGGCGTGGTGATAATGTTGCTCGACCGTAGTCTGTGGCACAAGATAGCCTACTTCCTCTATGCTGCAGCGATATTGGCTTTAGTGGCGACGCTTCTTTTTGGTCGTACAGTAAATGGTGCGAAGGCGTGGTTTGAGTTTGGACCTATACGACTTCAGACTATGGAGTTTGCAAAAATTGCTATTGCATTGGCTACAGCTCGACTGATGAGCGAATATGCCTTTTCGATATCATCGTTCCGAAGTTTGGCTAAGGTGGCCATGCTCCTGCTTGTTCCTCTTGCTATAACCTATCTGCAGAACGATACCGGTTCGGGACTTGTGTTCTGCTCCTTTGTAGTTATGCTCTATCGTGAGGGGTTGAACAAATCGCTCTGCATACCTATTATATTTATAGCCGCACTCTTCCTCCTTTCGTTCCTCTATTCGCCTACGGTGTTGCTCGTAGCGTTGATATTGGTATTTACCCTGTCGGAGTGTTTCGCCAATCGCAATTGGCGTCACGGAGTGATATATCTTGCATCGCTTTTTGGTGGCAGCACACTGCTCTTCCTTCTATTGAATGTGGTGCCTGCCGTTTCACTCAGCTATTACGAGGTGCTGCTTTCGACAACTCTTTTGTCGATGATAGGTGCTTGCGTATATGCCTATCGCACACGCCTGCGCAATATATATATAATGGTATCGCTCTTTGTGGTGTCGGTGATGATTACACCAACATCGAATGCGATGTTCAATGTGATGAAGCCTCACCAGCAGAACCGTATCAAGACCTTCCTGGGTATCACCGATGACGCTTCGCTCAATTACAATGTGCGCCAATCGAAGATTGCTATCGGCTCGGGAGGATTTTTTGGCAAGGGATATCTGCAAGGCTCGCATATACGCTACGGATTGGTTCCCGAGAAGCATACCGACTTTATCTTCTGCACCATAGGTGAGGAGTTCGGTTTTGCGGGATCTATCACCGTCTTGATCTTAATAATGCTATTTATCTTCCGCCTTATGCGTATGGGCGATCGACAACGAGAGACCTTTGGTCGAGTATACTGCTATATTGTAGCCTCTATACTTCTGTTCCATACCTTAATAAATATAGGTATGACCATGGGCGTTGTTCCCGTCATGGGTATTCCGCTTCCGCTCATCTCCTATGGAGGTTCGTCGTTACTCGCCTTTTCGATGATGATTTTTATCGCCTTTGCCTTCGATGCACAGACTATTCGAGAGTAGCGACTAATCCTCCTCGTCGTAGTAGAAACTATCCATCAGAGCGTCAATCTCTCGTCGCTCCTTCTTGGTTGGTCGTCCCGTTCCTCGCTCACGGAATACGAAAATGGTCTCCTTCGGTTTGTTGAGCTTGTCGAGCTCGCTTTGTGGCGTGGTGTCGATGCAGTAGTCGGGCACCTTAGCTGCCGGTTGGCGATTTACGACCAGATCCTTGACAAGGTATGAGTAGGTTACCAGCGTGCGCTTTACGCTTATTCTATCGCCCACCTTTACCTCTCGTGATGGCTTGGCATAGGCGTCGTTTACGAGTACACGATTGTTGCGTACAGCATCTGCCGCATCGCTTCGTGTCTTGAAGATGCGTACGGCCCACAGATATTTATCGAGTCTTACCTCCATTGCTATATATGCTTGTTTTTATTCTGCTGCGAAGGTGGCAGGAGTGTTCCCTGCTCACTTTGGCGGCTAATACTTAAAATTATACCTACGGCTATCGAGGCACACAACATTCCGGTCTTACCGTGTGTCAGGAATGGCAGGTTCTGTCCCGTTTCGGGGAGTATGCCCAGGGCTACGCTGATGTGTAGGAAGCCCTGACTCGTTACAAGCAGTGCCAGACCTACGGCCAGCAGACCGGCATATAGCCATTCGCACCTCTCGAAGATGCGCAACGAACGGAAGAATAACCACAGATAGAGTAGGATAATTACCGATGAGAGCAAGAGTCCGAACTCCTCGACAACAATGGCGAAGAGGTAGTCACTCTCGGGGTGCATCAGCTTGGTACGCATCATACTGCGACCGGCTCCCACTCCGAAGAATCCGCCATTCTGAATGGCCATTTTCGAGTAGTAGGAGTCTTTGTTGACGCTACCATTTTCGACTGTTTCGATGCCGGCCCAACTCTTGATACGGCTGACAACTGTGTCGCCACGACCAACCGTAAAGAGTACGGTCAGACCAACAAAGGCGGCTACAACTACCAACTTTGCAATCTCCTTGAAGCGAATGCCGGCAATAAAGAGCATAATCAGCGACACGAAGAAGATGTGAAGTGCAGAAGATGTCGCATCCGGAAGAATAACCATACATGTGAAGGCTATTGGCGAGATAATAGGCATCATCTCATCGAAGATTATGTTGCGCTCACGCTCGCTGACCCACTTGCGAGGGTCGAAAGTTGTGGGCAGCAGATGAATCTTCCGGATCATATGGTGCTTGGCCGAGAGTCGTGCTGCGAGCAACATAATCGTAGCAATTTTCAATAGTTCCGAAGGCTGGAATACAAAAACTCCCAGATCCAACCAGCGGTGAGCTCCATTTATAGGGGCCTGAAAGTAGGGTATAAGTGTCATTGCGAACGCTCCCCAATAGGCAATGCCTGTGCAGGTGCGCATAAGGTTTGCACCGAGAAGGTAGCATCCGAATAGGAAGGCTCCCGATAGACAGATGGTCGTAAAGTGTCGACGCAGCTCGCTATCCATTGTGCCCTCGCTGAAACCGAGCTTCGACGAGGCTGTATATACCGCAACCAGCGATATTGCAAAGAACATCGCCACAATTACCCATAGTACTCTGTCGCCGGGTAACAATCTGCGCTTGGTGAGAATGGAAGGCACATCCTGCTCTACACCTTGCCCCATTTTGTCTATCTCGTTTTGTTTCATAGTGTGCTATTTGTTGAGTATATTCTCTCGAATCCACGCCTTGAACATCTCGCCTCGCTGCTCGTAGTTCTTGAAGAGGTCGAAACTTGCGCATGCCGGTGAGAGCAATACCGCATCGCCCTTGCGTGCTGAGCGTACCACCGCCTGCATAGCCTCCTCGAATGTGTGGCACGAGATGATATTCGGAACAATGCCCGTAAACTCCTTCTCGAGTCGAGCGTTGTCCACACCCATAGAGATGAGCGTGTGCACCTTCTTTTGTGCAAAGTCGAAGAGTGGAGCATAGGTGCTACCCTTGTCTGTTCCTCCGGCAATCCACACCGTCGGGCGGGTCATACTCTCGAGAGCATACCATGTCGAATCGACATTAGTTGCCTTCGAGTCGTTGATATACTCGATATCCTCCTTTGTGCCTACAGGCTCGAGTCGGTGCTCGATGGCATTGAAGTCGTAGAGCGATTTTTCTACCTGCTCGGGCTCTATACCCGCTGCGAGGGTTGCCAAAACGGCTGCCATAGCGTTGTAGGTGTTGTGCTGTCCCTTGATTTTAAGACGAGAGGTGTCGATTTTGAGCGACTTTTTACCTACCGTAGCGATGAACTCGGTTGGCTCAACAAGGTAGGCATCGCCCGCACCACTTGCGATGGCCGAGTGAATCATAAATGGCAACTCCTTCGCCTTGATTTCGTGTTGCTCTATCTGGCGGAGAATCGTCTCGTCGTCGGCCGAATAGACAAAGTAGTTGGCCGAGTTCTGATTTTGAGTTATACGCATCTTCGATGCGGCATACTTCTCGAACGAGTAGTCGTAGCGGTCGAGATGGTCGGGTGTAATATTCATCAAGACACCGACATCCGCCTTGAAGCGGAACATGCCGTCGAGCTGGAACGAACTCAACTCCAGGACATACCAATCGTACTCACCTGTTGCTACCGAGTAGGCAAACGACTCGCCGATGTTTCCACCGAGAGCCACATTTGCTCCGCTATCCTTCATGATTTTGTAGATGAGCGAGGTTGTTGTGGTCTTGCCATTACTGCCTGTGATGCAGATGGTCTTCGCCTTGCCCATATAACGGCAGGCAAACTCCATCTCCGAGATTACAGGCACACCCTTCTCGTGCAGAGCCTTCACCAAAGGTGCTTTGTCGGGAATACCAGGCGACTTGATAACCTCCGAGGCGGTGAGGATGCGCTCCACCGAGTGGCCGCCCTCCTCATACTCCACGCCCCACTCATCGAGTCGAGCTCGGTAGAGTGGCGAAATCTGTCCCATATCCGAGAGCAAGACATCGAATCCCTGCTTCTTGGCGAGTATTGCCGAGCCGTAACCGCTGATACCTCCTCCGAGTACTGCTATGAACTTTGCCATTGTTATCGAATTTTAAGAGTTACGAGTGTAAGTGCCGCAAGGATAATCGAAACAATCATAAAACGCATCATAATTTTCGTCTCGAAGACACCCTGCTTCTGGTAGTGGTGGTGGAGTGGCGACATCAACAGAATTCTGCGACCTTCGCCATATTTGCGCTTGGTATATTTGAAGTAGGATACCTGTACCATAACCGACAGTGCCTCGGCAAGGAACACTCCGCACAACAACGGTAATAGCAACTCCTTGCGAATGCAGAGCGCAAATACGGCAATCACACCTCCGATAGCAAGCGAACCCGTATCGCCCATAAATATCTGAGCAGGGAACGAGTTGTACCACAAGAAGCCGATCAAAGCTCCTACCATTGCTGCGCCAAATACTATCAACTCTCCACTGTTAGGGATATACATAATGTTGAGATAGTCGGCGTAGATGATATTACCCGAGAGGTATGCCAATATAGACAAAACGCCGATTATCGGTATAGAAACTCCTGTGACCAGACCATCGAGACCATCGGTCAGATTTGCTCCGTTCGACACCGCCGTAATGATAAATATCGCCACCAGCACATAGAGTATCCAGGCGAGCGTCTTGTTTCCGCCAACCAACCAGCTATAGTCGAACTCGTTATCCTTGATAAATGGAATGGTGGTCTTGGTGGTCTTGATGACATCCTCGCTCATACGAATCTGCTGCGATGAGATGAGAATTGTTTCGCCCGTCTTCTCGTCGACGATTTGCTGCTCGATAGGTACGGTGGTATGCTCACGCACAACTATATCCTCCGAGAAACACATTACTGTTCCCACGATAAGGCCCAAACCAATCTGGCCTACAATCTTGAACTTACCCTGCAAACCCTCTTTGTTGTGGCGGAACACCTTGATATAGTCATCGAGAAAGCCAATCGCACCACACCATACCGTTGCCACAAGGAGCAAAATAGTATAGATATTGTCCAGTCGTGCGAAGAGCAATACCGGAACGACTATCGCAAGGAGAATAATCACACCTCCCATGGTTGGTGTTCCTCGCTTTGCGAGCTGGCCTTCCAGTCCGAGATCACGAATCTCTTCGCCAATCTGATGGCGTTGCAAAGCACGGATGATACCCTTGCCGCAGTAGATGACAATGAGCAGCGCCATAACCACCGCCATAACCGAACGGAAACTCAAATAACGCATCAAACCCGAACCCGGAAGGTCGAAATGGCTTGTCAAATAGTCGAATAAGTGATAAAACATAGTTTTCTATCTGTTAAATTTCTCAAAATACTCCTTTACAATTTTCTTGTCGTTGAACGGCAACTTCTCGGTGCCGACAATCTGATAATCCTCGTGGCCCTTGCCGGCAAGAAGGATTATGTCGTGAGGCTCTGCCAACATCACAGCGGTCTTGATAGCCTCGTGGCGATCGGCAATCTTCAGGTAGCGGTTGCCGCTCTCTACTCCCTCCTCCATCTCACGCAGGATCTGCTCGGGATCCTCGGTACGAGGGTTGTCCGATGTAAAGATTGCGATGTCGGCCATCTTCGAGGCCATACCTCCCATAACCGGACGCTTTGTCTTATCTCGGTCGCCACCGCAACCACATACGATGATAAGGCGTTGTCCTGCCTGGCGCAACTCGTCGATGGTGTTGATTATATTTTCGAGTGCATCAGGCGTATGGGCAAAATCGACAATAGCAGTGGTGCCATCCTTAGCCACTACCGTTTCGAAGCGACCACTTACGGGACGCAACATACTCAAGTGGGCCAATACCTCCTCCTTCTCGAAACCGAGCAGGAGTGCTGCACCATAGACGGTCAATAGATTGTAGGCGTTGAATCGGCCAAGGAACTGAACCCAAACCTCCTTGTTGTCGATGCGAAGCTCCATGCCTTCGACCATCATCTCGATAACCTTAGCTCGGAAATCGGCCATCTTCTGCAACGAAAGAGTGTGGCGAGCGGCCTTTGTGTTTTGCAACATCACCTCACCATTCCTATCGTCGATATTCACCAATGCGAAGGCCTCCTTTGGAAGCGCATCGAAGAATGACTTCTTGGCACGAATATACTCGGCAAAGGTCTTATGGTAGTCGAGGTGCTCGTGTGTAATGTTGGTGAAGAGTCCGCCCACAAAGTGCAATCCACCGATGCGCTGCTGCACGATAGCGTGCGACGAACACTCCATAAAGCAGTAGTCGCATCCCTCATCCACCATCTCACGCATCATTGCGTTGAGGCGAATGGCATCGGGCGTGGTGTGGGTCGAAACAATCTCCTTCGCTCCCACCTTGTATACTACGGTCGAGATGAGTCCCGCCTTGTAACCCATCGATTGCACCAGATCGTAGAGGAGTGTGGCGATGGTGGTCTTGCCATTTGTTCCCGTTACGCCCACAACCTTCAACTCTTTGGATGGGTTGCCATAGAAATTCGATGCAATAACACCCATTGCGAGGTTAGAATCCTCGACTACCACGAAAGTGCAATTGAGGTTGGCAACCTCCTCGGGGATATGTTGGCAGATGACCGCTTTGGCTCCGCTCGCTACCGCTTTAGCGATATAGTTGTGTCCATCCACCACCGTGCCCGCAACGGCAAAAAAACAGTAGTCTTCCCCTGCAGTGCGAGAGTCGTAGGTCAGGCCCGAAATCTCAATCTCGGAGCTTCCTCTCTTTTCGGTGTATGTAACACCTCGCAATAAC
>JAGBRY010000122.1 GCA_017632115.1 Alistipes sp.
ACTTGTCGAAGGCGAGCTTGTTCAGCACCTGTCGCAACGACTCGCCCTCGCCATTTGCACGATTTACGATATTGCCTAACAATGGAATTGTCGCGTCGTAGTTAAATCCCTTGCCCGAGATGTAGTCCGCCTTGTCGTTTATGATGCGACGATGGGCTGTCGAGCGTCGAGATAGGAGCGCCAACGCTTCGGGCAGATTGTTGTCGGTGCCCCAACGCCAAAAGGCTTTGTTCTCGACGGGTGTCGAGGCGTGGGCATAGAGTGCATCGGCACTATTTTGTGCTGAGGTGCAAATTATGTTTTTTCTCTTTGCTTTTTCCATATTGTATGTCGGTTTAGATGTTGTGGATTATGGGCGAGAAGTCGGTATCGTGCGCCACAAGTCGTAGCGTTACCGAAGGTATATCGCCCAGAGATTTACCCGATGTGGAGGTGAGGGATTCGAGTCGTAGTGGCTGCTCATTGCCCAACAGAGCCGAATATCCAGCCAAAAGGTGGCGACCGTCGCATAAGGCGATTACTGCAACGAAGCCCTCGAAGGTAGCCTGTTCGAGAAAGTCGTTCTCCATCCACGCTTGGGCATTGCCTCTCTCTGCCACAAGGTGGAGCAGGTGCGAAACAGATGTTGAGCCCCTCTCCGGATGGGACTTTTCCTCATATTGTGAGCAATCTTCCAAGAGTGGCACCTCGATGGGAATACCCGAGAGTTCAACCTCGCAACCATCGCTCGAAAAGAGTGCCGTCACCACCGCATCGGCGGGGTAGAGAGCCACGCTCTCCACCCCTCCAACAGGCTTGTAGTTCGAGGTTGTCTTCATTACAATACCACTCCGTTATCGAAGATATATGCCGAAACAAGCTCCGGATCGACAACTGCCGTACCTGCGAGGAATACTACACGCTGGCGGTTCTCCATCTCGTCGGGATTGTACCACATCTTAATCTCCTTCTCGGGCGAATCGGCTGTGTTCAAAGCCAAGACAAGGTTGCGACGATCGGTAAGGATGCAGAACGACTGCGCACGGTTGAGTCCGTACTGACTCGCAGGGAGCTCCACCACAGGAACGCCGTGGTAGTAGAGCATAGGGCGACCATTGCCCTCGCCGGTGATGTTTGCCAAACCCTTCTCGTCGAGATAGAATTGGTAGGCATCGTAGATGTCCGAGCTTACGAAGTATGCCAATTGTCCATCGGTAGTGAGTGCTCGCAAGTTAGGGGTAGCCTGTACCCACACCTCGTGCAAGAGCTCATCGATGGCGAAATCTACGACCTCCTTCACAATGCTTACCGGAGCCTCGGAGTTGTCGACCTCACTGATGTCGACGATTTTGCGCAAGAATCCGGAGAAGCCCGAATAGTCCGAAATGTCGCCATTCTCATCGCCAAACCACATTGTGGCGTAGATGCTGTCGCAGATGGCACGACGGAAGAGCTCGGTCTCCGCCTTTTCGAGGTCGGTGCCGGTCAAATCGCCAAGATTTACATCCAACGAATTGACCAAGATGTCGTAGACCGAATTGAAGTACATCTCGGCCGAGTAGGCGTTCTCCGCCTTCAATCTCGCCAAAGGAATCTCCACCTCGGTCATATTGGCAGCGCGACCGCCCTGCCAGCCCGACGAGAACTCTCTGAGGATGCTGTTGTGGTGGTAGAATACCGGAATTTTGGTCGGCATAGGCATATTGTAGAGGACACGGATACCCAACTCCTCGGCCGATTTGCCACAAAATGATGGACGGAAAAAGAGGTTCTCAACCTCATTTACATTGTAGGTTTTTGAATTTTCGATAATCATAATTTCAAAGTGTTTTTTAGTTGTTAGTTGTTTGTTTTGCCGAGGTTATTACAAACCTCGGGCTTTGATGCTTTGCACATCTTCGGCGTATGCCAAAGAGTTGTGCGATGGGGCGTGACCTTCGAGTGAAGGGTCCTCCTTTGTCATAATAGTACTCTTTTTAACGGAGCTCTGCCCCTCCTCGAAGGCTATTGCCGAGGATGATGAGAGAGTGTTCTCGGGCAGGTGCAAGATGTTTATGTCGCAGGTTGGTGCAACCTCATTCTGCTCCTGCTTCGAGGGGATAAACCACCCCTTAACCCTCTCGAAGAGGTTTGCTCGCTTTGTAAACTCCTCGCCACCGATGATTCGGTCGGCAAGCCCCGCTTCGACGACCTCCTCGGGCGAGAGCCAGCGACCTCGACCGCCATTTTCGGCCATAAGAGCCTCGAAGTGCTCCTTCGCTCGACCGGAGCGCAGGGCGTAGAGCGATGCAATTCTCTCATCGGTCTTCTTTAAGAGCTCTGTTCGCTCGGTCAGGTCGGTGGCATTTCCCTCGATGGCGCTACTTGACATGTGCACAAGGTAGAGAGCCGAGGAGGCAATCTCACGACAGCCGACGCTTGCAGCCTGAGCAATGATTGTGGCTGCCGAGGCGGTATAACCGTAACAGCGGGTGGTGATTTGCTTGTTGAGTGCAACGAGAGCCTCATAGATGAGCATTGCATCATTCACATCTCCTCCTGTCGAGCGGATATTTACGACAACCTCTTCGGCATCAATCGCCTTGATGCGCTCGATCTCCTCGCTCAATCGCTCGTAGGTGGCGATACTGTGGGTGGTGGGGGCGAACTGTTCGCTCTCGGAGAGTCCGATTACACCCTCGATGTCGATGGTGCAGACCGAGGCTTCGTTTGTGATTTTAATAACTGTTTCCATTCGTTTTACCCTTAATTTTGTTTTTGTAATAGACGGCAGCACGCACCTTTTCGTAGGAGCAGGATAACTCCTCGGAGAGCTGCCCGATAGCCTTTGTTTTGCTCTCGCCGGCACGCACTCGGCGACCGACCTCTCGTTCGATGTAGAGTCGTTCGACGGCGGTACGGTCGAGTAGCCCCTCGTTCCACATCTGCTCGACGGCAGAGGTGAGATTGTTTTGTTCGATTCTATCGAGCAGTGAGATAAGTAGTTTGCGTTTGTTCTGCATAATTTTAGTTGTTAAGTTCCTGTTCGAAGGTGCATCGCACGATATTGCTCTCGGCGTTCCAATGCTCTATCTTGGCAAGGCGAAATGGCAGACTCTCTCCCTGAATGTTGATGCGAAAGAGTGTTCGCAGAGATGGTTTTCGACCATCGGCGGTAAAGAGAGTGGCGATTTCGGCGGTTGTAAGACAGATGTCAAGCGTAACTCTTCGGCTCTCTTGCTGTCGTTGCAGCATAGGCAGATAGTAGCGATTGAGCCCCTCGATGTTGTTGCGCTTCTCGAAACAGAGATTTATGCTCTCCTCATCGACAAAGGCGGCATAGGGGTAGCGGTCGATGCGTGTTGCGATGCCCCAGCTCTCCCCGTTGGGCAGAGTACGCATCCCCTTGTAGCAGACAATTCGTGGAGTGAATGCGACCTCGAAGTTCTCCTCTTCGCCACCGACATCTCCCACCTGCATAATTGACGCAGAGGGGGCACTGCCGAGAATGTTGGAGGTGTTGAGAGTGGTGGTAAAGAGTCTGCTTCCGAGTCGCTTCGACGAGCGTTTGGTGCCGTAGAGTGGGTTGCGGAAGCTCCACCTTCCGAGCGTAGTGGCATTCTCCCTGTTAAACGCCTGCGTGGCGAGGTCGTTGTCGAGGTAGGCGAGTACGAAATCTTGCGGCAAATCTATACTTGCATCCGCTATTCTCATCTCGCCCGACAGGTCGATGCGATTGCTCCAATCGACCGCCCCGTCGTGATATAGCGACTCCAATGGCTCGATATGCAACTCCTTTCGGGTGCGGTCGGTGTAGAAGGCGAGGTTAAACATCTCGCCAAGGGCCGTGAGCAGGTCTATTTGGCGAATATTGCGAGGGGCAATGTCCTTGAACTCCAACATCGCATTGTAGCCGGGCACGGTTGTGAAGAATGGTCGCAACGAGGTGTCTGTACCAACAATAATCTGCATACCTTGCTCTGCGCCACCAAAGCAGAACTTGTCCAGCACAAAGCTCTCGCCTGCCGAAATATCTTGTGGCGAAAGGCGTACATCCATCACCACATCCACCATTCCCTTCTCCTCGATATATCCCGGATACAGTGCCCAATCCTTGGTGTAGAGACTCCAAGTGTCGCTGTCGCCATCACGATAGATCAATATCAACCTTGTCGGCGTCTGCGACGGTGTAGTTATCAATGCCGAGCGAGAGGACCAATTATGCACCACAACAACCTCTCCGTCGGGGAGCGTTGCCGAAAGTCGATATTGGCGGTTTTCGGTGTGGTCAAAGATGAATGCCCGATATTGAAAATTTGCCTGCGCCTCGGCTCGGTAGTCGTGATAGGTGTTGGCGAGCGGTATCTGAATTTGCTCCGAGTTCAGCCCTACGAAGGTGTCGAAACCGCACAATCGCTCTCTCGAAAGGATGCGATACTCGGTGGAGTATTCGAGGTGGAGCATAAATCCCACTTTGCACGCCACTTTCGGTTTGAAGCAGATGTTGCCCGCATCGTTCTTTACGAATGAGTTGTATAGGCAGAATGTGTCGCTCATCTTTACGCCATTGCTATCGAGCGTTTCGGGGTTTGCCGTATCGACAATCGGGCCTATCGTGTGCGCTGCAAAGTCGTTCGATGCATAGACACGGCCG
>JAGBRY010000123.1 GCA_017632115.1 Alistipes sp.
GCACAGGTTGTAAATAGCGCAGATATCACTGGTTGGAGCGATGACGAGATGATCGCTATCGTTAAAGAGGGTAAGTCATCGACTTTGACATTGGAGGAGTTGCTCCACATTGCATCGGTTTGCGACTGCGTTGCAGAGGCTGCATTGGTTGAGGCTACTAAGTCGGGCGATGCTCGTGCTTGGAACAACCTCGCATTGGTTTATGCAAAGGCTGGCAACTACGAGAAGGCTGTAGAGTGCTTGAACAAGGCTGACAAGTCGGTTGCTGCCGAGTTGAACAACAACTACGCTTTGGCTTACGCTGCTGAGGGTGATGTAGCTAAGGCTGAGGGTTACGCTGCAAATGCATCGGCTGAGGCTAAGGCTTTGGTTGCTGCTGCAAAGGGTGACTACGCTGCTGCAGCTCAGACTTTGAAGTCGGGCTACAACGCTGCTATCGTAAACTTGCAGAATGGTAACCTCGCTGCTGCTAAGCAGTGCATCGCTAGCGATATGTCGGCTAAGGCTGACTACTTGCGTGCAGTTATCGCTTGCAAGGAGGGTGATGTTAAGGGTGCTAAGGCACAGCTCAACAGCGCAATCTCTAAGGATGCATCGTTGAAGGCTAAGGCTGAGAAGGATGTAAACCTTGCATCATTGAAGTAAAATTCTTTTTAAGCAGCGATAGCTGCGTTAAACTACGATAGCCCGATTGCTCACATACGCTTTAGTATGCTGCGCATCGGGCTTCTTGTTTGCCTTGCTCTCATCCGCTTAAAAGCCAATTTTCTCTTTGCTAACTCTATATATTATGGTATAGAGATTGGTTTTAAAGAGTGATAGCTGCGCTAAACTATAAGAATCCGCTTGCTCGTTTACGGTTGTAAACAGGCAAGCGGATCTCTTTGTATACCAATAGTGAAAAAACTACAACACGATGCGGTTGCAATACATATTATATATATGTATAACCTTATTTACATAGGTAATTGTTTCGTTACTGCCGTGGAAGGCTCCCGAGCGAACGACCTCGTGATTGGCAAACTCAGGCTCGGAAAGGAGCGAGAGGTAGGTCGAAACGATGCTCCAACTCTCGTCGTTCTCGTCGTGATATTGTGCAAGGTTTCGGGCATCGGCAATGCGGGGATAGCCGGCATTGTAGCAAGCGAGGATAAACTTGAGTCGTTCCTCCTTATCTACATCGTTGGCCAAACGCAACATCTTGTTATTCTCGATGAGCAGTTGGGCTGCAATCTCTACATTGGTCTGCGCATCGAAGAGTGCCTCTCGCTCGTAGCCCATATTGTGTGCTACGAGGGGCATAACCTGCATTAAGCCTATGGCTCCGGCCTTCGATACGGCGTCAAATCGGAACTCCGATTCGGCACGGGCAATGGCCGATAGTAGTCGCCAATCGATACTGTACTTCTCGCCTATACTCCGAAATATCCGGTCGTATTGCGATATATCATACGATATCATAACCTCTTCGCTCTTGGCTGGAAGAGTTGTTGGCCTAGTCTGTTCTCTGCTGATGTCGGTGATAGCTATCGTCGAGAGTGTACCTACCGAGACAAAGAGTGTCGGTACGATAGCATTATTCACGATTTTTCTCCACATAACCCATAACATTTCTTAGTCGTAGAAGGTCCACGAGATACCAATTTTAAACATTCCGGGGTTAAGTGGGTATCGAGCCACGGCAAAATACTCTTGGTTGCCGAATAGTCCGTAGTTCCAGTGCTGGTACTTCAACAGGATACGCATACGCTTCCATTTTGCCGAGATGAAGGCATCGAGGTAAGGGTAGTTGCCCACCTCGGTTTCGTTCTGGTTGTAGAAGACCGAGAGGGCAGGGTTGTAGCCCTGTACGAAGTAGCGGGTGTTAAATCGTCCATCGACACCAATCTGCAGACGCAAGATATCTCGCTTTACCCAAAACTCGTAGTAGTACGAGAGGAAGGCCGAAACGAGAGGCAGAGGTACGACATGTCGATTTGAGGTCAGTTGCACCAATGCACGATGATTGAGGTGCAGACCTTTGATGTTGAAATCCTTCTGCGCATAGATGCTTGTAACGCTCACAGTGCCATCGTGCTGCTTTGGCATGCAGTCGGCACCATAGTATATCTTATCACGCAGAATGCTCTGCCAGAAGCCCAACTCAATGCCATAGTCCGGCACCAGGAATGCGATGTTAAATCGTGTTTCGCCCTCCTTCTTGAAGTTGTTGCTCCAGCGGTAGTGGTTCGAGTTCCAATTATTCTGCCAATAGCCGGGCGAGGTCATCGCTTCGGAGAATGAACCCGACAAGGTTATAGGCTTCTTCTTGATGTAGGCACTGAGTGCTGCTCGTGCCGAAATCTCGTAGTCGCCGCCACGATATCCCGAAGGGTAGATCTTGAAATTGGCACCCCAATCGGCATACTTGCGGATTTTACCCTGTACACCGGCATAGGCAAACCACGAGGTGAGGTTCTCTCGCTTGATCTTGCCCGAGAGGTAGTCTTTCTCGGCGAATTGTGAGTAGGTGTGAATATCCAAACCGACACCTCCGTCGATTGTTCCTACCGCACCATTTCGATCCCAAGGCTGCGCCTGTACGAATAGGCGGTTGGTGATTATGCGCTCGTAGGTCGAATCTCGACTCTTTTCCGGATTGTAGAACCAATCTTTATAATAGGTGTCCGTATGCGATGTGTATGTTCCGTCGGGATTTCGCTGGTATCGCTCATCCTTGTAGGTCGAGTATTTGTCGGTGTATATCTTACTCCATTCGTTGTATTCGAAGGTGTGTCCTACATATATGGCAGGGAGATCCGACATCGAGAAATCTCGCTCGGTCATTCTCACAAATGGAATACCGACGGACTGCTTGATAAAGAAAGCGTTGTTGCGATATCTATTCTTTGCCTCAGCTCCGGCCAGGCGCATCGGTACACCCGATGGCATCTCGAAGATGGTATCGGCAATAGCCCAATCGCCTACAACACCACCACTCTCCTGTTGCTCCACAATGTTGCGGGTGTAACCTGCAAATACGGAGTAGCGTCGTCCGGTGTGTGCCACAGTTCCTGCGAAGTTGTTGTTCTTGATTCTCGAAACATCGTACTGACTGCGTGAACCTCTCGAACGGAAATTCAATGATACCGAGGTCGAAGGGTTGATGTTCTGCGATGCCATAATCTCGAAGTGCTCCTCTCGATAACGCTTTTGTCCCGACTCGAGGTAGGTCATCCAGATGTATGGATGTTTCATATTGTAGAATGGAACATTCTCGGTATTGTAGGTGTAGGCATCGTATGGCTGCGAGAACGAGAACTCTCGAGAGCGGGTGCGCTCGAAATAGTTCACCTCGGTCGAAGCCTGACCCAAACCGCCCACCGAGTTGTTTCCGAGTCGTTTGTGGTAGTGAGGGTAGTCCAGACGCCACACATTGAGAGTGGTATCTATAGGCTCAACCTCTACCGTGTTGTACTCTCGGTCTATGTGCCATTGGAAGTTGCGCAATGAACGAATCGAGTCGCTGAAGAAGTAGGACTCCAACGGCTTGCGAGGCTTTTTCTTCTTTGTGGTGTCGGCCTGCTCGCCATTTATAGGGTTGCCATTAGCATCCAACTGCTGACCATCCGTGCCCTGCTGTGATGGGTCGATGGGCATGCCGTTTGCATCCAAACCTCTCTGCTGGTTGCGCTGGGCATTCATCAGCGAACGAGCGTCGATTTGAGCCGACACACTACCACTGACCGCAATCACAAGGACCGCCGCCAGCACCATTCGCCATATGTTTGCCACCCTCTGCACCTCTCTTATCGCTTTTGTGCCATCCAACGCACGGTCGAAACAGCCATATATAGAACGATTATTGCAGGAATTGCGTATAAACGAAGCAGACAAATTGCAAGAATACAACTCAAAAGGAAGATGTAGCGCAACTTGTTGTCGCTCCAACGCCACGACTTAAACTTGAACGAGAACATTCTTATGGGGCTGATAAGCATAGCTGCCACCAACACCGAGATAAGAGCCAACCACTCCAAGTCTATAATAAGGTCATAACGCTCGCACAACATAGCCAACGAACCAAGCAAAATTGCTGCACCCGGAGTCGGAAGACCCTCGAACTCCTCCTTCTGTGTCTCGTCGATGTTGAACTTCGCAAGGCGAAGTGCCGACAATGCAGCCACAATGAGCGGAATGTAGCACAATACCTCGCACCACAACTCGTTCAAGCCAAATGCCGACGGCATCTGACCGCACAATACCGACATAATTATTGCAGGAGCAACACCGAACGATACCATATCGGCCAAAGAGTCGAGCTGCACGCCGAGTGCCGAGTATTGCTTGAGCAAACGGGCAGCGAAACCGTCGAAGAAATCGGCTACGGCCGAGGCTATGATAAAGATGAATGCCAACTGTAAATCGTTGTAAACCAACGATGAAATAATCGAGCCGACACCACACAAAAGGTTTGTGAGTGTGATGCAGTTGGGTATGGTAAAAAGTTTAATCTTCATAATCTGCGCAATTTATCACGCAAAGATAAGAAAAAAACTTTTGTTTTTAATTAAAATTAAAAAAAATAAGAGTCAAGAATTTTCTTCTCGACTCTTAGCTCTCAACTCTCAACTCGTTTAGTAGTTCTCTCGCTTTGGCTCGAAGTAGCTTTGCGGATGCTTGCAGGTAGGGCAGATGCGTGGTGCATCTTTCGCCTTGCATACGAAGCCGCAGTTGCGACATTGCCACCAAATCTCTTTGTCACGATGGAAGAAGTTGCCGTCGGTGATGCGTGATAGCAATTTCAAATAGCGATTTTCGTGCTCCACCTCTACACTCGAAACCATACGGAAGGCGCTTGCCACTTCGAGGAAACCCTCCTCCTCGGCGGTAACTGCGAATGAGGGGTAGAGTATATCCCACTCCTCACGCTCGCCCTCGGCCGCAGCGAGGAGATTCTCATAGGTCGAACTGATGATGCCGGCAGGGTAGGTTGCCTCGCTAATAGTTGCCTTACCTCCCTCAAGGAGTTTGAAGAAGACCTCGGCATGCTCCTGCTCCTGAGCTGCGGTCTCGTCGAATACGGCAGCAATCTGCTCATAACCCTCTTTGCGAGCACGCTTTGCGAAGTAGGTGTAGCGGTTTCGTGCTTGCGACTCTCCGGCAAATGCCTTTAATAAGTTCTGCTCTGTGCGAGTTCCTTTGATACTTTTCATGTGTGCGAAAATTTTAAGATGTTCGAGCCTTATTGGGGCAAGATTTGTACCGTTTAGTGGGCAAAAAATGGGCGAAATGATAATTTTTTACATTTTTTTTGAAAAAAGTTTTGCAGAAAGAAATTTTTGCCTTATCTTTGCACTCGCAATCGGGTAAAACCGAGAGCGGAAATGCCTCTTTAGCTCAGTTGGTAGAGCACGACACTCTTAATGTTGGGGTCCAGGGTTCGAGCCCCTGAGGGGGTACGAAAAGGGAAAGATGAAAATCTTTCCCTTTTTTGTGCTCCCTCAGGGAGCGAGAACCCTGGGTGCGCCTCCCTTCCAGGGAGGTTGGGAGGGTGTAAACAAAAGAGCACACGACTGCCTACTGCAAGTAGCGCAGTCGAGCCCCTGAGGGGGTACAGAAAGAAGACAATCGAAAGGTTGTCTTCTTTTTTTTGTGCTCACTCGGGCGAGAATCTACCACCCATTCTCCTCTCGGTCATCATCGTACATCTCGTCCTCCTCACGCTCGTCGTAACGCTCGTCGTCCATAAAGACCGTGCGCCAATCGCCATCCTCGTTGCCACTTGCAGGATACGTGGTGTCAGTACCATGCCTTTCGGTCCATCTGGGCAGAAAGTGCTCCTCTCCACATCCAACGCAGTGGTCGTGCAATGGGCACCCCTTGTTACACGCATACTCATCGTAGCCGTGCGGACATCGCCATTCTCTACCATTGCCATTGCTTGCTGCTTTTCCTACAAGCCAGCCAATAGCTCCCAATATAAGAATAAAAAGAAATAGTCCCATCTCTAATATCGCTATCTGCTCCAACTATCGCTACCGCCACATATCGTTCCCAATACATTGGCGGCCATACCTATAAATACCAAAATCGCAAACATGACTATGCCTCCTCTACAATACTTCGGCTCTCCAATAGATATATTGCCACACAACTCGAAACAATCACTCCTATCGCCAAAGCCTTCGCCAAAACACCACCTGCCAAAATCAAAAAGTCCATCATAATTTTAAAGTTTTATCGGTTTTACGATGCAAATATCCGATATGTTTTTGACAGTTTATGTCAAACATGAAAAAATAACAAAAAAAGGTTGCCCGAAGGCAACCCCGAATTTCAAAGGTCGTAGCGCTACTACTCTGCCTTTGGAGCAACCGGCATACGACGCTCCTTGATGCGAGCCTTCTTACCAGTAAGCTCACGGAAGTAGTAGATACGAGCACGGCGAACAACACCATACTTGTTAACCTCGATCTTGTCGATGTGTGGTGAGTAGAGAGGGAAGATACGCTCAACGCCTACACCGTTCGAAACCTTACGGATAGTAAACATCTTGGTCTTACCTGTACCCTTGATCTGGATAACTACACCACGGAAGCTCTGCAAACGCTCCTTGCTTCCCTCGATGATACGATAAGTTAC
>JAGBRY010000124.1 GCA_017632115.1 Alistipes sp.
ATCATCCTCGGTCGTGCAGAGGCCTTCGCGTCGAAGAACGGAGTATTCGACTCGGCTCTCGATGGTGTAGGTATCGGACTTGGCTTCACACTCTCATTGACCGTTCTCGGAGCAGTGCGTGTGGTGTTGGGTAGCGGTGCAATTTTTGGTTATGACCTCGGTTGTGGCGACTATATGCCTTTGGTATTTGTCCTCGCTCCTGGAGCATTCCTTGTGCTGGGCTTCTTGATGGTATTGTTCAACAAATTCTTAAAGAAATAGGGCTATGGAGTTATCATATTTTGCAATTATCATAGGTGCGATATTCGTAAATAATGTCGTGCTTGCGCAGTTCCTCGGCATCTGCCCATTCCTCGGTGTATCGTCTAAGGTCGAGACCTCGATGGGTATGGGAGCGGCCGTAACCTTCGTTATGGCGCTGTCGGCTGTGGTTACATGGTTGATTCAGACCTATATCCTCGTACCACTCGGTATCGAGTATATGCAGACGATTGTCTTTATCCTCGTTATTGCGGCGTTGGTGCAGATGGTGGAGATTGTCTTGAAGAAGGTGTCGCCATCGTTGTATCAGGCGTTGGGTATCTTCCTGCCGCTCATTACCACCAACTGCGCAGTGCTCGGTGTGGCAATTCTGATGATTCAGAAGGAGTTTTCACTGTTGCAGGGCGTAGTATACAATGTAGCTACCGCTTTGGGCTTCGCTTTGGCACTCGTTATCTTTGCGGGCTTGCGTGAGCGTATCGAGTTCGAGGAGGCTCCCAAGGCGTTCCAGGGCGTACCTATTGCGTTGATTACAGCGTCCATTTTGGCTATGGCATTTATGGGATTTTCTGGCTTGGTGTAATCAAACCTGATCCCTGTGTGTTACCTATCCCCCTCTGCTGAGGGGGATTTTTTGTCTGTTTCACCTCACGAAAAGGTCATTTCACCCATTTGTTTTTAACTTTTGCTGGATTATGCTATCTTTGTAGATGTGAAAACCTACTACGGAGAGATGAAACGACTTCCACTACTTCTATTTTTTATCCTCTGTTCGGTTGGTGCTATGGCGCAAAACCGAGCAAAGGTTATATTCTCAATCTTCGACGAGCAGACCAAGCAACCTTTGCAGGGTACAGTTGTCGAGGTTGCTCCCAAGAGCGAACCTAACGACAAATCGTACTACACCTCGGGGCGTGGTGGATATATGGAGTTCTCTGTGCCGATGGGCGACTATTCGATTACTGCGTCGTTTATTGGCTATGCCGACAAAAAGTTTGCCTGCAATGCCAACTCCAAAGTTGTCGATTTGGGTAAGATCTATATGCGTGAGTCGGCCACCAAAATTGACGCTGTGGTCAAGGAGGTTCATCAGTTCCGTACCACCCAGAATGCCGATACCTTAATATATAATGCAGCGGCCTTCAAGACAACCAAGGATGCTGAGGCCGAAAAATTGCTCTCGAAGATGCCCGGAGTGGTGGTCGAAGGTGGACAGGTTGAGGTGCAGGGCGAGCAGGTGAAGAAGGTCTTTGTCGATGGTGACGAGTTCTTTGGCGACGATGTCACGATGGCCATAAAGAATATCCCTGCCGAGATTATCGACAAGGTCGAGGTGTTCGATAAGTTGAGCGACGAGGCAGAGTTCTCGGGTATTGACGATGGCGATAGCTATAAGGCTATAAACTTTGTGACGAAGAAGAGTATGCGTAATGGCCAGTTCGGTAAGGTTTATGGCGGTCTTGGCTGGCAGCCCGAAACGGACAATGTGTCGTTCAATCCGAAGTATCTTGTGGGTGGAAATATAAACTCTTTCCGCAATAAGCAGAAAATTACACTCTTGGGCCTGTTCAACAATATCAACCAGCAGAACTTCTCGTTTGAGGACTTGCTGGGTGTAACCTCGGGCGGAAAGGGTGGCCGTGGCAATGGCAACCAATTTATGGTGCGCCCACAAGCGGGTGTAGCATTGGTGAATGCGGTAGGTTTGAACTATTCCGATACTTGGGGCCGTCGCAAGCAGGTGAAGTTCCAAGGTAGTTATTTCTTCAATAATACCGATACGCAAAATCGCTCCGAGCGCACAACTTGGTACGAGTCGCCGGCTCCATACGGAACGCTCTATTCGCTATCTACCTCGCAGAAAATCAACAACAATCATCGCCTGAATGCTCGTTTGGATTGGAAGATTTCACGAATAGCTCAGCTTACTTCACGCACGACGGTGAGTTATCAGGGACATCGTCCCGAAACAGCAACCAAGGGCTACTCGAACAATGATACCGACCTCGACACAGTTGGTATGACCGACATATCGTTCCGCTCGCTTGCCTACAACTCTCGTTCGAGCGAAAATCGTATGCATGGAGTAAATGCCAACGAGATGTTGCAACTACGCTTGCGTTTGGGCGCTCCCGGTCGCACAATGACAATCACGGCAAGGGGTAGCTACCGAGATAACCGTGCAACTCGCCAAATTATGGAGAACAATGCAAAGGCAATACCGTTCAACTCGCCGCTCTATGGCTCGTTGTACGAAGAGTACTTTGGCGAGGGTAAGTCATGGTTCGATATGGCGGAAAATCCGTTGCTTTTCGAGCCTATCTACGAGTATATAAATGTGCCAACCTACACCTATAATTTGCGTGGCGGTGTCAACTACAACGAGCCGATAGCTCGAAATTGGACCCTTATGGCGCAGTACAACATCACCTACCGCAATCAGACCAAGGAGCAAGAGGCGTTCTATACCGATGCCGAATTTATTCCGGATAGGGATAGACCAATATCGGCCCTCTCGATAAACTCTTCGACCAACACCTTGACCCATCGAGTTGGTCCGGGTATTCGCTATTCGAAGAAACGCAATACATTGGTATTGAGGGTTATGTACGAAAATCTCTCTCGCAATGGCAGTTTCGAGAATGGAGCAAATGTATCGAGTCTTGTCGATAAACAGTATCATAGTGTGCAGTACCACGCAATGTTCCGTTGTGCCTTCAACAAGCAAAACTCGTTGCGTATTCAGTTCCGTTCCGACTCCGAGGCTCCGAGTGTTACGCAACTGCACAATATATTCGATGTCGCTTCACCTCGAAATATAAGTGTCGGCAACAGCGCACTCTTGCCCGAGTATTCGCATAGCGGAAGTATCCGATATATCCTCTCTCTGCCGAATAAAGGCCAAACTTTTATGGCTATGATTCGTGGCGAGTATTATCAGAATGCAATTTCGGGCTCTACGCTCTATAACGACAAGGGCTGGGATATGCCGAAAGAGATGAATGGCATAGTGATTCCTACGGACGAGGAGGGTAAGCCTTATAGACCTACGCAGATTACCTCATACGAGAATATCAGCGGTATGTGGTCGGTGCGTGCCAATGTGTCGTACGGAGTGCCGTTATCGTTTATGAAGTGTAACCTTAATATGGCAGCCAATGTCCACTATTCGGTAACACCAAGTGCGGTTTACGACGCCGGGGCATCGTCGGCAGAGTTGTTGCAGAGTGTTGCCAACCACAATTTTAGCATCAACAAGGCAAACAATATAGGTTATACTTTCCGTATGGCGTTGGGTAGTAATATATCCGAAAATATCGACTTTACGATAGGGTGGCGAGGCACCTACAATCAGGCTTGGAATACTCTCGCTATGGCTGAGAGTGGCGAGAATATCATAAATAATTACTTCCGCCACACTGCCTCGGCATCGCTGAAGTGGATTTTTGGTCCAGGCTTTACGCTTACTGCTAACGCAGCCTACCACCAATACTTAGGTTTCTCGAACAACTACAACGAGCACTTCCTGCTTTGTAACCTCTACCTTGGCAAGCAGGTGTTCAAAAATCGTAGAGGCGAGGTGTTGATTGGCGTGAATGATATCTTCAATCAGAATACGGCTTTCAGTCGCTCGACAGGCTCGGGTTTTACTCGTAATACCTTGAATAGTACAATAGGCCGCTATGTTATGGTTCAGTTTGTCTACAATCTGCGCCACTTCGGCAAGAACGGATCACGCAATATCTCCGACTACGAAGGTATGGATGGCAAGTCGGCTCGCCCTCGCCCAAGAGGTATGGGAGGAGCGTATCGCACCCACAACAATTTATAAAAATAGCCAATGGCTAATGGCCAATGGCTAAAAGCAAAACTCGCAGCGATTGCTGCGAGTTTTTTAATGGAGCTTGCGACAAGTCCCCCTTTCCCAACAGGGGGATTTAGGGGGAATGTCAATATAAATGCATTGCTTTAAGTATTAAAGCAATGCGTCGATCTTTGCCTTGAGGTCAGCCTTGTTGATTGCGCCTACATGCTTGTCGACAACCTCGCCACCCTTGATGAATACGAGTGTAGGGATGTTACGAACACGGTAGTTAGCTGTGATATCGTCGCACGAATCAACATCGCACTTACCGATATTTACGCTCTCGGCATACTCCTCTGCCAACTCCTCTACGATTGGAGCGATAGCACGGCAAGGACCGCACCACTCTGCCCAAAAGTCAATTACCAACGGCTTGCTGTCTGCCAACAACGCCTCATAGTTCTCGTTTGTAATGTTTAATGCCATAACTTTTTTGTTTTTATTGGTTTACTGTTATTGTGTATGTCAAATTGTATTTCTCGATAAACTTCGCTATCTCGTTTGTGAGTGCAACTTTGTATTTGCGTGAGTAGGCCGATACGAGCACCTCCTCCTTTACATCCTGCAACGAGAATTTCAGTTGCGCCTTGCCCTTCGACGCCTTTGCCACCTCTATCAACTCGTCGATAAACTCTCGAGTGAGGGTGTCGGTCGGAAGATAGAGTTTAATCTCTCGTATCGCATCTCGCACATCCGACAACTGAGCAATGCTCTGCACCTTGAACTCCAAAACCTCGGGGTTGGAGTATGGTCGTGGTTGTACTCGGCCCTGAATAAGTAGGAAGTAGTCCTTGAACATTCGGGTACGGAACTGCTCGTAGTCCTTGCGGAAGAAGGCAAATTCGTACATTCCGTTGTAGTCCATAACGGTCATTTTGCCTGCCGGTGTTCCATTCTTGAGGTAGAACTCCGATGTGTCGGTCACGATACCTGCCACGGCAATCTCCTTGCCACGATACTTCTCGAGGTTGCTCAAATCCGAAAGCGAACACTTGCACACCGAGTCGAGCAATACCTTATATTCATCGAGTGGATGAGCCGAAAGGTACATACCAATCAACTCCTTCTCCTTGTTGAGAATCTCGAGCTGAATAGCATCGCCACGCACAGGCACCGAAGGCTTTTGAATGTCGGAGACTCCATTGTCGCCACCAAAGAGGCTCTGCTGCGCATTGTTCTTCTCGGTTTGTATGCGTGTTCCGTAGCGCACCAATGCGTCAACGAACGACTCCTCCTTATCGTCCTTAGCAAGGACCTTACCTCGGTTGAAGTCGGTTATCGAGTCGAAACCTCCCGCCATAGCGATGTTCTCGATACACTTTCTGTTGACTGCCGAGTAGTTTACTCGTTCGCAGAAGTCGTATATGTTCTGGAAAGGTCCATTCTTCTCACGCTCGGCGATGATTGCATTCACAGCTCCCTCGCCAACGCCCTTTATTGCTGCCAAACCGAAGCGGATATCGCCCGCCTTGTTTGACGAGAAGCGCATCTGCGACTCGTTGATATCAGGCGATAAGACCTTGATACCCATTCGTTTGCACTCGCTCATATAGAGCTCCAACTTCTCGGTACTGTTGAGGTTGGCCGAGAGCAATGCCGCCATATACTCCGACGGATAGTTCGCCTTGAGGTAGGCGGTCTGGTATGCCACCCACGAGTAGCAGGTTGCATGCGACTTGTTGAAGGCGTAGGATGCAAACTTCTCCCAATCCTCCCAAATTTTTATCAGCGTCTTTTCGTCGTGTCCATTCTCGGCTCCGCCCTTCAGGAACTTAGGCTTCATCTCATCCAGCTTGTCACGGAGCTTCTTACCCATAGCCTTACGCAGTGTATCGGCCTCGCCTCGGGTGAAGTTTCCGAGCAGACGAGAGAGCAACATCACCTGCTCCTGATATACGGTAATACCATAGGTATCCTTCAAGTACTTCTCCATAATAGGGATATCGTACTCGATAGGCTTGCGGCCGTGCTTACGGTCGATAAAGTCCGGAATGTACTCCATCGGGCCCGGACGATAGAGGGCATTCATCGCAATAAGGTCCTCGAAAACGGTAGGCTTCAAATCTCGCAGGTGCTTCTGCATACCTGCCGACTCGAACTGGAATGTTCCCAGCGTATAACCACCGCAATAGAGCTCGTAGGTCTTCTTGTCGTCGATAGGAATAGTGTCGATATCGACCTCTACGCCCTTGATTCGGCGGATATTATCCACCGCATCCTTCATGATGGAGAGGTTCTTAAGACCGAGGAAGTCCATCTTGATAAGACCCGTATCCTCGATTACCGAACCCTCATATTGTGTTACGAGCATCTTCTCGCCCGTCTCCTTATCCACAGCGGTCGATACAGGCACCCAATCGGTGATATCGTCACGGCAGATGATTGTTCCGCAGGCGTGTACACCCGTACCACGGACATTACCCTCCAACTCGCACGCATACTTGATCGTATCACGCATAATAGGGTCGTCCGATTGCTCGGCCTGCTTCAATTCCGGTACAAAGTTGATTGAGTTCGGAAGATTTATCTTCAACTCCTTATCCTTGTTGTTCGGATCAGGAATATGGTCGGGAATGAGTTTACATAGGCGATCACTCTCTGGCAATGGCAACTTCTGCACTCGGGCAACATCCTTGAGCGCCATCTTTGTGGCCATTGTGCCATAGGTGATGATGTGAGCCACCTTCTCCTGTCCATACTTCTTGGTTACCCAATCGAGCACTCGACCACGACCCTCATCGTCGAAGTCGATATCGATATCGGGCAACGAGATACGATCCGGGTTCAAGAAACGCTCGAACAGCAGGTCGTACTTGATAGGGTCGATTTGTGTGATGCCTAAGCAATATGCTACGGCCGAACCTGCGGCCGATCCACGACCAGGGCCTACCCATACACCCAACTCCTCTCGTGCAGCACGGATAAAGTCCTGTACGATAAGGAAGTAGCCTGGGAAACCCATTGTCTTCATGATGTAGAGCTCGAAGCGCATACGCTCCTGCACCTCGTCGGATAGTGGTGTGCCGTAACGCTTCTCGGCTCCCTCCATTGCGAGTTTTGCGAGGTAGTCGGCCTCGAACTTTATACGATAGAGCTTGTCGTAACCTCCAAGCTTTTCGATCTTCTTCTTCGCATCCTCCTCCGACATCACCACTTCGCCATTCTCGTTGCGGGTAAACTCGTCGAAGAGATCCTGCTCGGTCAAGCGTTGACGATACTCCTCCTCTGTGCCGAACTCGGTCGGGATAGGGAATACCGGCATAATAGGTGCGTGGTCGATAGAGTAGAACTCCACCTTGTTGCAGATCTCCACCGTGTTGGCCAAAGCCTCGGGGTAGTCGCCAAAGATAGCCTCCATCTCGGCGGTGGTCTTCATCCACTCCTGCTTCGAGTAGAGCATTCGCTTTGGGTCGTCGAGATCTTTGCCTGTGCTGAGGCAGATAAGTCGGTCGTGAGCTTCGGCATCCTTCTCATCCACAAAGTGGACATCGTTGGTGCAGATGAGAGGAATGTTGTGCTTGCGAGAGAGCTCGACCAACTTTTCGTTGACCTTGCGCTGCATCTCGTAGGCCTCGTGGTTGGCACGCTCGACAGTTGCCTTGTGCAACTGCAACTCCAAGTAGTAATCCTCGCCAAAGAGGTTCTTATACCACAATACCGACTCCTCAGCCTCCTTGAAGCGCTCCTCGGCAATAAGTCTTGGAATCTCGCCACCAAGACACGCTGAGGCGCAGATCAACCCTTCGTGATACTTCTCTAGCTCTTTGCGGTCGGTACGAGGACGGTCGTAGAAACCGTCGGTCCACGCCTTCGATACAATTTTGAGCAGGTTCTTATAACCCTTGAGATTCTTGGCCAAGAGGATGAGGTGGTAACCACCTCGGTCGGCCTTTTCGGTCTTGAGGTTCAAATCGCCACGACGAGCAACATAGACCTCGCAACCGATAATTGGCTTGAACGGCTCCTTGCCCTCGCCCTTCAGACCCTTGTTTGTCTTGCCGACATAATTCATGAACTCCTTGATGGCGAACATGTTACCATGGTCGGTAATGGCAATGCCCGGCATTCCGTCCTTGATGGCCTTGTCGACGAGCTTTTTCACACTCGCCTGACCATCGAGGAGAGAGTATTGGGTGTGGGTATGTAGATGTACGAAACCGCTCA
>JAGBRY010000125.1 GCA_017632115.1 Alistipes sp.
CTCGGCCATTCGCCAAGCTCCATATCCTTGATTGTTTCGCCGTCAATGGTAAAGCGCAAGGCGGTGCGCACCTTATGGAAACCATAGCATCCGGCAGCTCCGGGGTTAATGTGTAGCAAGTCGTAAACTTTGTCGTACTCCACACGCAAGATATGCGAGTGTCCCGATACAAAGATCTTTGGATGCGAGGTCTGAATCTTCGCTAATGCTTGCGGTGAATAGTGGCGTGGGTAGCCTCCGATATGGGTTATCAGCACAGGCACCTCCTCAACCTTGAAGAAGGCAAACGGCTGATATGCATAGCGGGTATCTCCGCCATCGATATTGCCATAGACCGCACGCAGAGGCTTGAACTTAGCAATCTCGTCGGCCAACTCGATAGAGCCGATATCGCCTGCGTGCCAAATCTCGTCCACATCACGCAAAAACTCACGCAGCACCTCGTCGAAGGTGCCGTGTGTGTCGGATATGACTCCAATGCGTTTCATTTATTACTCTTCGAGTCTGTCCAAGATAGGGGTAAAATCTACCCAAGTGTTGGCAAATTCTTCGTAAGAGAGCTCTGTGTGACCATCCTCAGGCACATCCGAGATAACCTTAACGGCCACAAGAGGTACATTGCCACACATCTCGCAAGCGATAGCGATAGCACCAATCTCCATATCGAAAATGGCCTTCTCTACGCCAAAGCGAGTCTTAATCTCGGCCACCGAGCGAGCATTTACAAACGAGTCACCCGTAAAGACGGTAACATCGTCTGTACCAAGCAATTTACGAGGGTCGGTAATCTCGGGAATAAAGCCCTCGGGGATATCCGCATCGTGATACTGCACAGTGTTTGGCATCACTATCTCGCCCTGCTTGAAGCCGAGTGTACCTGCGGCATAGCCAATAACGGCTACAAGGTCGTATGGTTGCTCTGCCTGCAAGAGGTGACGGGTCAATGTTGCCGCAGCAGCAGCCTTGCCGATACCGCTGAATGCAACGGTATAGTTATTCTTCAACTGCTCGCCCTTGCGCTCAATTGCAAGGCGGATATTCTTATTCTCACGCACCGTAGGTGCAACGATTAGGATCTTCTTCATATTTTCTGACATTAGCCATTAGCTTTTAGCCATTAGCCCCTTTATTTTATTAGAATCTTTTTCTATCTGTTCACGCAACTCTTCGACCGAAGAGAACTTCTTTTCATCTCGTATTTTATCGTAGAGCTCCACTCTCAACTGCATGCCATAGAGCAGTCCCTTGAAGCCAAATAGGTGTGTTTCGAGCAGGCGTTTTGTGCCATCGACCGATGGACGAACGCCCACATTTGTCATTGCCACATACTCCTCGCCCTCGACAAACACCTTCGATGAATATACACCATTCTCCACCGCAAGGTCGTCGCTGATGGCTATGTTTGCAGTTGGGAAGCCCAACTTGCGTCCCAAACGATTACCTCCGATAACGACTCCTTCGATGATTATCATTGTAAAATTTTAGATCTCCTTTGTCAATTTGCGTACCAGCGATACCTCCGAGAAGAACTCCTTGGCAAAGACTCGCAAAACGGTATAAGACGGTACGGCTACAAGCAATCCGACTATACCACCTACTGAACCGGCCATAAGGATAACGATAAATATCTCCAACGGATGTGCCGACACCTTCGACGAATAGATTGTTGGTTGCAACACAAAGTCGTCAACACCCTTCACCACACAAATAGTAGAGAGTATCACCGCCAAAGTGTAGGCTATGGTGCAACCCTCGATCGGAGATACTATACCTATAAATATAGATACCAGCACACCAACTGCCGGGCCGGCATAAGGTATAACATTGAGCATACCCATAATTACCGCTATAAAGCACGCATTTTCAACCTGCATGCCAAACAACAGCAACACCACTGCAATAATGGTTGAGATGATAAGGCTCTCGGTCAAAAGACCTGTAAAGTAGCGTGAGAGCAACACCGTAACCTTGTCGATTGCACGGTGCACATTCTCGGCATACTTGTCGGGGAATATGGCCGACACCATCTGCGAGAAGAGTCCATCCTCCTTGAGGAAGAAGAAGGTGATGAACGACACCGAGAATATCACTATCACAGCCGACATTCCGGTGTTTATAATAGACGAAATAACCGAATTTACGGTATCGTAGTTCAGAAACTGACGCAGAGTCGAAACGATGATATCCGACAATGAGAAGTGTGTTTCGGGCAGAGCAAAAATTGTAGAAATAGAGTTCTGCAATCGCTCCAACGGAGCCTCTATTCCCTCCAATGCCGAACGAAGGTCGAGCGACGAGAGTTCGTAGATCTTACCCGCCACAAGAGGTATAATCAGAGATAGGAGTCCACCTATTACCACCCACAATAACACCAGCGTAATGGTTGCTGCCAACCATCGTGGCATAGAGAACTTTTTGATGCGGGCTTTGCATAGAAAACCGACAAACGGTCGTCCGATAATGGCAAGTACTGCCGACACAAGGATATAGACCACCACCTCACGGAAGTACCACAACAAGGCGCCTACCGCAGTTGCGACAGTCAGACCTACAACCCAACGCAGAAAGGTCTGCAAGGCAAGGCCGTTATTTTGATTATTATTCGACATCTGTTTCAGCTTTTTTTGAACTACTACTCTGCGTGAGCCTCGAGAGTATCCTCCTCCGGAGTTTCGAGCGACGACTCAGCAACGCCACCAATACGGGCAATAGGAGTTTGTGTACCCACTACACTATCGCCAATCTCAACAAGCAACTTTGCATCCTTCGGGAGCAATATGTCGATGCGTGAGCCAAACTTAATAAAGCCAAACGGAGTATTCTGCTCAGCCTCGTCACCAATCTTCACATACGACACGATGCGTCGTGCCACTGCACCGGCAATCTGACGGAACAACACCTCGATGCCCTCCTTTGTTTCGACTACGGTAGTAGTGCGCTCGTTGTCGGTCGAAGACTTCGGATGCCAAGCCACAAGGAAACGGCCCGGATGGTACTTGAAGTACTTAACGATACCGCCCACAGGGAACCAGTTGATATGCACATTTGTTACCGACATAAAGATCGACACCTGCATCTTCTCCTCACCGTCGAAGTATTCGTCGTCCTTCACAATCTCGGTCACAACAACTCGGCCGTCACAAGGCGAGAATACCAAGTCGTCATCGTGGATACGAACACGACGAGGGTCACGGAAGAACGAGATAATGAAAAACCAGAACACCAACAACAAAACCGAAAGCAGAATAATAAGCCATGTCAAATCATTCGCCTTCAACATATAAAATATGAGCAACCACAATGCCAAGAGCACTACGCCCGACACTGCAATAATTTTGAATCCTTCTCTGCTAATCTTCATCTTATAATAGTTTTAAGGGGGTTACGAAAGTGATGTTAAAATGAGGTAGAACAGCGCAAACGGAGCTGCCACAAAGAGCGCATCGAAGCGGTCGAGGAAACCGCCATGGCCAGGCATCATCTTGCCCGAGTCCTTGACATCGACCTCTCGCTTAATCAACGACTCAACCA
>JAGBRY010000126.1 GCA_017632115.1 Alistipes sp.
CGTCGGTTATCAGAATCGCAACATCTTCCGAGGTGCCGAGATGCTCGAGGTTACCGGTACGGCCGGATACGAGTACATGAAGGCTCCAAACTCGAAGAAGCGTCACGCAATGGAGTTTGGTGTAGCAGCAAGCCTTTCGTTCCCTCGATTTTTGTTGGCAAATTATGCGGTAAGCAACAACATTCTCGTACCGAAGACTAAGTTCGAGATCTCATATAACTACCAGGACAGACCATACTATAGGCGAGGTCTGTCGAGTATCTCGTGGGTATATTCATGGCGTAACCGCACAAACTCATCGTTTGTGGTGCGTCCTATAGGTATCAACTGGGTGGATGTGTCGGAGATTGACGACAACTACCTCAATTCGCTGCAAAACCAATACCTCAAGCATAGTTTCCAATCGCAGCTGATTGTGGCTCTCTCGGGTTCGTATGTACTGAACAAGCAGTACAAGTCGGCACCAAACAACCACACCACCCTACGAGCGAACTGCGAGTTGTCGGGAAACCTCTTAAATGGTTTGGTCCACCTATTTGCAAAGCCTGACAGCAACAAGGATTACTACGAGCTCTTTGGCATTCGCTACTCGCAATATGCCCGAGCCGACATAAATGCCAGCCACCGAGTGATGTTTGGCAAGGTTACCGCCCTGGCAGCACGCCTCTATGCAGGTGTAGCATACGCCTATGGCAACTCCAACGCAGTACCATTCGACCGTCTTTTCTATGCGGGAGGTAGCAACAGTATGCGTGGTTGGGCACCTCGTACACTCGGACCGGGTGCTTCACCTGCCCCTACGAATGTGGTCTACCCGTCGCAGTTGGGCGATATGAAGTTGGAGGCTAACCTCGAATTCCGCTTCCCTATTTGGGATATGTTCCACGGTGCAACATTCCTCGATGTGGGTAACATTTGGTATATAGACCGTAAAGGTGTGAGCTACCCCGAGAGCTCGGTATTCCATTTCAACTCCTTCTACAAGCAGTTGGCATTCAATACCGGTATCGGACTACGACTCGATATCAAGTTTGCAATTCTGCGACTCGACTGGGGTATTCAGCTCCACAACCCGAATAATCCGGAGGGAGAGCGTTGGATACACTACTTCAAGTGGCGCAACACATCTCTCAACTTCGGAGTGGGATATCCGTTCTAAAGCAACGACAAAGAAAGTATGACAAAACTCGAATATAAATATCTGCACAGCGTAGACTCGCCTGCCGATTTGCGTAAGCTCGCTATCGACGAACTCCCCCGCTACTGCGAGGAGGTGCGCCAATATATCATTGAGCAGTGTGCCGTAAATCCGGGACACCTCGCCTCGTCGTTAGGCGCAGTGGAGATTGCCGTAGCGATACATTATGTATATGATACGCCAACCGACAAACTCATTTGGGATGTGGGCCATCAGGCGTATGCGCACAAAATCATCACAGGTCGCCGTGATGCATTCCCTACAAATCGCAAGTTGGGAGGCATAAGCGGTTTCCCTCGTATGGCAGAGAGCGAGTATGACACCTTTGGTGCCGGACACTCATCGGTGTCGGTATCGGCGGCTCTCGGTATGGCAAAGGCTGCAAAGCTGAAAGGTGATAGCTACAAGACTGTAGCAGTCATTGGCGATGGTTCGATTGCAGGTGGTTTGGCATTCGAGGGTTTGAACAATGCTGGCTCGGACAAGTTGACCGATATTTTGGTCATCCTCAACGACAACAATATGTCTATCGACAAGTCGCAAGGCGCACTCAACGACTATCTGCTTCGCCTTTCGACTTCGTCGAAGTATAACCGTTTCAAGCAGGGTTTGTGGTCGATGCTCTCACGCACACCTCGCCTTCTCAACTTCTGCCGCAAGGCAGGCAATGCCGTAAAGCACGGACTATTGCAAAACAGCAACCTCTTTGAGAGCCTTGGTTTCCGTTACTTTGGCCGTGTGGATGGCCACAATGTGAAGCGACTTGTACGCACCCTGCAGGCATTGAAGAGCATAAACTCGCCTAAGTTGCTCCATGTCATCACCGAGAAGGGACACGGATATGCACCAACAAAGAGTAACCTTTCGGTTTGGCACGCTCCGGGATGCTTCAACCCCGAAACCGGCGAGCGCATCGAGAACTCGTCGAAGAGTGCCCGCATGCAGGATGTCTTTGGCCAGACACTGCTTGACCTTGCAAAACTCGATAAGAGAGTCGTGGGTGTAACGCCTGCCATGCCGTCGGGATGTTCGATGAACATTATGATGGCCGAAATGCCCGAGCGATGTTTCGATGTGGGTATTGCCGAAGGACACGCCGTAACCTTCTCGGCAGGTCTTGCCGCAGCGGGTGAGCGACCATTCTGCAACATCTACTCGACCTTTATGCAACGAGCATACGACAATATCATTCACGATGTGGCACTGCAAAATCTGCCTGTAATCTTCTGTCTCGATCGAGGTGGTTTGGTTGGCGAAGATGGTGCAACCCACCACGGCACCTTCGATATTGCATACCTCGGATGCATCCCGAATATGACCATTGCCACCCCTTCGGATGAGTGGGAGTTGCGAAATATGATGTTTACCGCCTTGCAAAGCGATACTCCGTTTGCTATCCGCTATCCTCGTGGTTGCGGTAGAGGTACCGCATGGAAAGATATGCCTTTCGAGGCTATCGAGGTAGGTAAAGCAAGAGAGGTGCGCCAGGGCGAGGATGTTGCAGTATTTGCATTCGGAACGCTATTGGCCGATGCAGAGAAGGCTGCCGAGAAGGCTGCGTTGATTGGTGTAAGCACGGCAGTCTACGATATGCGCTTTGCAAAGCCTCTCGATGAGGAGTTGATTATCGAAGTAGGTCGCAAGTTCAAGCGCATCGTAACCCTCGAAGATGGAGTGATTCGAGGTGGAGCAGGCGAAGCTGTCGTGAAGTTACTGAACGATAACCACATAGCTACACCTGTTACAACACTCGGCATAGAGGATAAGTTTGTCGAGCACGGCACGGTTTCCGAACTACGCCACCTGTGCGGTTACGATCTCGACGCTATACTGCACGCTATAGTAGAGTAAACAAAACGCCAAGCAAAATTTGCTTGGCGTTTTGTTTAGCCAGAGGGATTTCAACACCTGCGAAGCACGAAAAAGTGCAGCATAGTGCAACTCTATTCCAACGCTTCTGCTACTACGAAGGTACTTCCTCCGATGAAGAGCATATCCTCCTCGGTGAGTTGCTGTTGCGCCAATGCCAACGCCTGGACAACAGTTGGTGCGAGTTCGAAGTCGAGCGAAAGAGCAGTTCCAACCTCAGCCACCTTCTCGAGCGATGCAGCACGGCGAATTGAGGCCTGAGTGAAGATATAGTGTGCATCTGAAGGCATCTGCGCCAACATCTTCGAGAAATCCTTATCCTCGCAGAAGCCCATTACACAGAGTAAGCGACCGCTATTTGTACGCCCCTTGAGCTGCTTGGCAACCTCAGAGATACCATGTTCGTTGTGCGCCGTGTCGCAGACAACATATGGTCTTTCGGAGAGCACCTGCCAGCGACCTCGGAACGAGGTCAATTGCGACACTCCTCGCACGCCCTCGACAAATGCTCGACGAGAGATCGAAAGCGGAGTCGACTCGTGGAGTCTATCGAGTACAGTAGCCACTGTAACGAGATTTTGGCGCTGATACTCGCCCAAAAGGTCAAGACGGAGCTGATATGGATAGCCATCACGCAGACGACTCATCGTCACCACCTGCTTGCCACCCTCGAAGCTGCACTCACCCAGCGAGAAGGCCTCGTTCGCATAGGTAATTTCAGAGCGCAAATCGTTGGCTATCTCCTCCAATACGAGATTATAGTTAGGATTCTTCTCTCCCACAACCACAGGTGTACACTTTTTGATGATACCACCCTTCTCTCGTGCAATCTTCGGCAACGAGTCACCGAGATACTCGGTGTGTTCCAAGCCTATATTGGTAATGACCGAGACAAGCGGTTGAACGATATTTGTAGCGTCGAGACGACCTCCCAGACCCGTTTCGATAACGGCGACCTCGACATCACTCTGCGCAAAATAGTCGAATGCCATGGCTGTGGTCATCTCGAAGAATGAGAGTTGCAGACGCTCCATCTCAGCCTTATAACGATCCACAAAATTGACCACTTTTTGCTTGGATATCATCTCGCCATTAACTCGGATACGCTCACGGAAATCGGTCAAGTGTGGCGAGGTAAAAAGACCCGTCTGATAGCCCGCCTGCTGCAACACGGCAGCCAGCATATTCGACACCGAGCCTTTACCGTTAGTGCCGGCAACATGAATTACAAAGTAGTTGCGCTGCGGGTTGCCAATCGAACGGCAAAACTCTGCAATACGCTCCAATCCCGGTTTATAGGCATCGCCTCCGACCTGTTGGAACGAAGGCATCGACGAAAATAGATACTCTAATGTTTCGGTATAGTTCATATATTTAGCCCTTAGCCTTTGGCCATTAGCCATTAGCTTTTTAATTCAAGTAAAACTTCTTCTTTGCCCAGAGTGCGATGGAATACAACAAGCACAACATCACAATATAGAGCGACAAACGACCAATATAGTCGCCATATTGGGCATAGAAAGTCTGCTTCGAGTTGAGTCGGATATCCGAAGTCAAAACTCCTCGATTATCCCACTCCATACGCTCGATATCCTCGCCCTGCATCGTGATAAAGCCCGACACACCTGTATTGGCACTGCGAGCAACATCTCGACGCAACTCGATGGCACGCAGACGGCAGAACTTAAAGAGGTAGCGATGACCCAAGGTATTGCCCCACCAGCCATCGTTCGACACTACAAACAGAGCATCTGCACCATTGCGAGCAAACTCCGCCATATGGTTACCATATAGACCCTCGTAGCAGATTGCAGGTGCAACCTTCTTGCCATTATGTTCGAACGGAATGGCCGTCTGGCCGACACCGAGCTGACCGAAAGTTCCACCCAAGTCAACGGCAAACTTATCGCCCGCCTTACGCAACCATGCAGGGATGGTTTCGACACCCACCACAAGTTTGCCCTTGTGGTGCAACTGCACCTTCTGTGTAGAATCTATGCCGAGCGATGAGTTGAAGATATCCATATAGTACATACCTCGTTTGCGAGCGGTTTCCGAGCCCTTCACTTTACCATAAAGACGCATTGTTTCGCCACCCGACACCACCATTGTCGAAGGCTTTTCTGCACGCAGATAGTCCGAGATTCGATTTACAATGTGCGAATACTCTGGCTGACGCTCGTTTATCAACTCCGCCAAAGCGGTCTCGGGCATCAGCACAAACTCCGCCGAGTCGGGAGCCTCGGCAAGCAACTCCATAAGGTTATTCTGCTGCTTCTCGGCCGTCATATCGAACTTCTCGTAACAAGGGATATTCGGCTGTGTAACCGAAACAGTCATCTTATCGAGAGAGCGATAGAGTTCACCCTCGGCATCGTATTTATAGAAGAGCAGAATAGAGATTCCAAGCGGAATGACCAATGCCAAAGTGGCATTTATCCACGCCTTTTTGCGCATTGTCAGGCACGCCTCAAAGGCGAGAATGTTGGTAAGCAACACCCACAGCGAGCCACCAAAAACACCCGTATACTCGTACCACTGTACTGCCCACGGATCGTCGGCAAAACCATTGCCCAACACCAACCAAGGAAAAGACAATGCCGGTGCCTGAGTATAGAGATACTCACCTGCTATCCAAGCTGTTACAAACACCACATAAGCCAACGCCTTAGGACCATGTTTCGATACGATATGGTAGAGCATAAATGCCAACAGGCTCCACCAGGTCGAACAGATAGTTGCCGCAATAGGACCTGCGGGCGTAGCATTCCACACCCACCACACGGTTGCAACATTCCATAACACGAAGGTGAATGCCGCCCAACCCATCATCGCAAAGGTTTCTCGCCTCGATGGACCATATTGTGCACTTATGAGCAGCAACGGAAGCAATCCGACAAAGAGAGTGATGCAACTTGCACCCTCCCACGGTATGGATAGAAGTATGGCTGAGGCAAGCGAAAGCACCGCCTTTGTTTTAGTCGAAAATTGTCGTTTGAATTGTATCATAATGCAAATATAATAAAACACGGAGAACGGAGAGCGTAAAACGGAAAACTTTTGTATTCGTTCAAGATAATTTCATTATCTTTGCCGGACTTTTACACTTATTAAGTTTATCGCTATGGAATTTTTACCTTATTTATACCTTATCATCTGTTTGGTGGTGATTGTTTTTAGCGCAGATGCTCTCGTGGCGGGCGCTGTAACCATCGCCAAGCGTTTCAAAATCTCTGATTTTGTTATTGGAGCCGTAATCGTGGGAGTAGGCACATCGTTCCCCGAGCTTGTGGTTAGCTCAATCGGCGCAATCGAGGGTAACTCCGACATCGCAATCGGCAATGTCGTAGGTTCGAACATATTCAATGTATTGGGTATCCTCAGCCTTACGGCGTTGATTATGCCTGTGGCGGTATCGAAGGAGAATAAGCGATTCGACCTACCATTCTGCATCGGTTTGTCGTTGCTGACACTTTTGCTCGTATTCAACTTCTTCACGGGTGGCACCGAGGTAATCAGCCGCATCGACGGTTTGATTCTGTTGGCAATCTTCGCACTCTTTATGTTCTTCTCGCTCAAAGGCGGAAAGAATAAGGAGGTGGAGTCCGACGAGGTAGTGACCAACAAGCAGTTGGCACTCGGTGTAGGCAAGGTTGTATTTGGCCTGGCCGCACTGATTATATCGAGCCGCTTCTTCCTTGACAACGCCATTCTTATCGCCAAGGCGTGGGGCGTAAACGAGGCATTTATCGCCATTACCCTCGTCGCTTGCGGAACATCTCTTCCGGAGTTGGCAGCTTCGCTTGTGGCAGCTTCGAAGAAGAACACTCAGTTGGCTCTCGGCAATGTTATCGGCTCGAACATCTTCAACCTCTCGTTGATTCTCGGCGCAGCATCGCAGATTACACCGCTAACCTCGTCGGGCATAACATTCGTCGACTATGCAGTGATGATTTTTGCAGCCATTATCCCTTTGGTACTCGGTATCAGAGGCAAGCTCAACCGCTGGGCAGGAGCATTTATGTTCCTCTGCTTTGTGGCATACAACGCCTACCTCATTCTATCGCAGATAAACTAAAACAATTAAATTATTATACACCATGGAATTTGTATTTGAAGGAATCGTATTCGCAATTTTGCCCGAGCAGAGCGGAACATCGGCTCGTGGCGAGTGGCACAACCAGAATGTGGTATTCGAGATGAAGACATCGTCGCAGTATCCTCGCAAGGTGAGTGTCAAGTTTTTCAACAAGCGTGACGAGGTTGCTCGTTTGGTTGTAGGTGCTGCCTACAATGTAACTTTCGATGTTGAGTCGAGAGAGTATCAGGGTCGTTGGTACACCGATGTTGTAGGTCGCCGTATCGAGCCAAAGGAGGCTGCACAGGTGGCGCAGGCTCAGTATAGCGAGCCACTTCCAACCGCTGCTCCGGCTCCAATGGCCGCTCCGATGCCAACCGAGGAGCCTGCAATGCCTGCACAGAGTGCAGTTGTAGTGGACGACCTCCCATTCTAAGAAGAGAACAATCAACCTAACTAATAAAAACAATGAAAACATTAAGACGATTATCACTGTTTTTGATACTTCTGCTCTCGGTTGTTGCCGTATACGCAGAAGGTATCAGCAATGCCAAAGAGCTTGCCGCATTCGCAAAAGCGATTAACAAGGGCGAGGATATCTCGAAGTGGCAGAATGAGAAGGGCCATATCTACCTCGATGGCGACATCAACATGGCTAAGATGAAGAAGTGGACCCCAATCAAGGAGTTCAAGGGTACCTTCGATGGTAAGGGCCATGCTCTCCTCAACTGGAAGACCAAGCAGGGCTTGTTTGAACTCATAGCCGAGAACTCGGTAGTAAAAGATCTTCGCATCGACTCCTCTTGTTCGATGACTGTATCTAACAAGACCGAGCAGGTTATCGCAGGCTTTATCGCAAGCGTAAACAAGGGTATCATCCAGAAGTGCGAGAATGGCGGTAGCATAAAGTATAAGGGCACCTACACCGAGAAGCATATCTACATCGGTGGTTTGGTGGGCCAGAATGGTTATGTTATTACCGACTCTCGCAACAAGGGCCTTATCAACGCCGAGTCGTATATCGCTTCGGCAAACAAGGGCTTAAGCGTATGTATCGGCGGTATCGCAGGTGCAACCATTCCGAAGGGAAGTCGCATCATCACAATCAACCGTTGCGAGAATGAGGGTCCAATCGTATTCGAGGGCGATACTCCACGCATCTATGTAGCGGGTATTGTTGGCTATTCGGGCCGTGCAGGTATTCGTTACTGCGTAAACAAGGGTGGCATATCATCGAAGAGCGAGGTTGGCAACCCTGAGGTTAAGTCAAACTACCACAATGTAGCAGGTGTTGTAGCCCAGACCAGCCAGCATGTTCAGTGCTGCGACAACTTCGGCAAAATTGCCGTAAGTGGCCCTCACTCAGCATATGCAGCCGGCATTTGTGCAACATTGAACCGATCAAGCAACATTATCGGTTGCTCGAACTACGGTGAGGTCACTTCGGCTGCAACCGTAGCCTCTAACTATGGAGGTATCCTCGGTGCTTCGGGCGATGGAGCAATCCTTTGCAACTGCGTAAACTACGGAAAGATAACATTCACCGGCACCACCGGCAAGGGCGACTCGCAGATGGGCGGTGTAGCAGGTTACATCTTCAGCAAGAAGAATACAAAGTACGGCACTCGCATGCTCCGATGCAACAACTTCGGCGAGATTTCGAGCAGCGTAGCAAGCAAGAAACTCAATGTTGGTGGTGTTGTAGGTCGCATCCGTGGCTCGGAGGTTGGCACAGTGCGATTGACCGACTGCGCAAACAAAGGCGAGATCTCTGCAAGCGGTTGCCGTGTTGGCGATATCACCTCTCGCAAGAGCTTCGCTACAATCGAGGGCGAGTACTTCCACAACAATATGGCTAAGCCTGTCAGCGCTCCAAAGGGCGACAAGACCCTCTTCGGTCGTGTAACATCGACCACAGGCGAGCCTATCGCAAATGTAGTAGTTTCGGACGGTGAGTTCTGCGTGCAGACCAACGAGGAGGGTTACTACGAGATTAAGTCGAACCTCTCGACCGCTCGTTTTGTAACCATTTCAACCCCCGCCGACTACAAATTCTCGTTCCGCAAGAGCGTACCTCAGAACTTCCTCCGCATACCTCGTCATGCCAAGGCCGTAGAGGCCGACTTCGTACTCGAGAAGCGTGAGAAGTCGACCGAGAAGTACACCGTTGTAATGATTGGCGACCCTCAAATCAAGGGTTACAAGGTAGATAGCGCAGCCTACAAGCTCCGCAATGTAGTCTACCCCGATATCGTGGCTCTCAAGGAGAAGAAGGCCGCAGAGGAGAGCGAGTTCTTCGCTATCAACCTCGGCGACTTGGTATTCAACGATATGGCAAAGTTGTACGACTATGTCGATGTAATTTCGGATAGCAATGTACCTATGTTCCACGCCATCGGTAACCACGACCACGACCAGACCACATTCCGTGAGACAAAACTTGGTTTGATGCACTTCGAGGAGTTCCTCACACCGTCGTACTACTCGTTCAATGTGGGCAAGATTCACTATGTTATCGTAAACGATATCTCTTTCTCACGCAAGGTTGCCAAGCAGAAGTATCGTCTTGGCTTGGAGCATTGGCACTACAAGTGGTTGGAGCGTGATTTGAAGTTCGTTCCAAAGGACCACACCATCGTAATCTGCGGCCATGCGCAGCTCTTCCGCACCTTTGGCGGCAAGGGCAAAGATGTGGATAGCAAGAAGCACCTCTCGTATGCTCGCTACTCGAAGTTGCTCTCGCAGTATGCACGAGTTTACTCGTGGTCGGGCCACTACCACTACAACTTCGGCTACGACTACGCAAACTCTACTAACGAGGCTCACGAGCCACTGAAGAACATTCAGAGCATCTGCGTAGCTCGTGCTACCGGAGGTTTGCACTGCAACCGTGACCTCTACAATGATGGTACTCCTAACGGCTATATGGTTATGGAGGTTGATGGCGACAATGTCGAGTGGTACTACAAGTCGATTGGCCACGAGCGTGACTACCAGATACATGTCTACGCTCCTCATCGCACAGGTGGCGAGTTGGTTAAGGCAAATATCTGGAACTGGTCGAAGAACCATTGGAGTACACCGGAGTGGTGGGAAAATGGTGTAAAGGTGGGCAATATGACTCACAAGTTCGAGAAGGACATCGCCTTCCTCGAGGATCACAAGGAGAAGGGCCCACATCCGTACAGCCCTAAGAATAGCAAGTACGACACTGCGAAGCCTTACACCGCACATGGTATGTTCCACATCAAGCCAAGCGAGGGTTGTCGCTCGGGCGAGGTGCGTGTAACCGACAACTTCGGCAAGACCTACATCCAAAAGGTTGAGTGGTAGACTCGAAGTGGAGAGTTGAAAGTGGAGAGTTGAGAGATTCAATTCTCCACTTTTTTTGTATATTTGCACACAAAACCGGCTGACGAATGAAGAAAAAGATATTTTTTGCACTCCTTGCCTTGGCTATGTTGGCTATGCCATCGATGGCAAAGTCACAAATTTACGCCAAGCTGAATGCTCTATATGCCTGCGTAGGTATCATTAACCCCCAACTCGAATTTGTGGTTGGCCCACACTCGTCAATCTCTATTGACCCGATGTTCTCGCCACACAAGACAATCCGCTGGGGCGACCGCAACGATATTCATGCTCGTTTCGGCATATTCCAAACCGAATACCGCTTCTATATAAATAGAGAGGTGCGAGGTTTCTATGTGAGTGCCAATGCCGGAATGCAGGCATTCGATTTGACACGCCCATTCATCTTCCAAAACAACAAACTCATAACCTTCGAGCCCGGTTATGGCAAAGGCTGGGGCATGATGGTCGGTCTGGGCATTGGATATTCGCACACCTTCAAGGAGCGATGGGTGGTCGATGCCTTCTTCGCCTTCAATCGTATGTGGAGCCGCTACAACGACTACCTCGCTAATGGCGAGATAAATCTCTTCCCCGCACATCAGCACGAGCCAAAGTTCCCCGACCCATATAACGGCTCGGCCGAGTGGCTGCCATCAAAAATAGGAGTGTCGATAGGTTACAAGATCTTCGACCCTGCATTCAAAGGTAAATCGGCCAAGCAACGCAGAGTAGAAAAGTTGCTATCCGAGTAAAATAAAAAACTGCTGTCCGTCGGACAGCAGTTTTCTTGCAATAGAATAATGGCGACTTTTCAGCCGCCATTATTTCTTTTTATAAAATTGCATAATAAGTAGGTTTTCAAGGCTTGCGAAGTTTTGCAAAGCGGAGCATACTCGGCGTATGTGAGCATTTGCAAAACAAGCGTAACGCAGAAAACACCTTATTAGGCGGTTTTATGCTACATAGTAGTGCGATGCAAGCTCTACGAACGAAGCAACCTGCTCGTCGATCCAAGCCTGGTCACGACCGAGCTCCTCAGCCAAAATCTGTGCTACACGAGGAGCAGCCTTCTGTGCCTCACGAGCATCAACGAAGAGCAAGCGAACACGGCGTGCCAATACATCGTCTACTGTGAGAGCCATCTCGTGGCGAATTGCCCAAAGCACCTCAGCTACAGTGTAGTCGTACTTCTCCGAGAGTTTCTCGCCGAGTGCAGGGTTCTCCTTAATCATATTGAGGATTGCAGGCTCGTCAGCGCCATAAACATACATATGGTCTGCCAAGTTTGGATTTGGACGCCAGCCGTGAACCTTCAACTTGCGAGTTACACACTTGCGCTTCTCGACCTTACCCATCTTGATAGCCTTATCTACTGTATCCTCTGCCATCTTACGATATGAAGTCCACTTTCCACCTGTGATGGTGATGAGGTCGTTCTCCGAAACTACAACCTTGTGCGAACGAGATACCTCCTTCGACTTCTTACCCTCCTTCTTAGGCGCTGCGAGTGGACGCTGACCTGCAAATACCGAAACGATATCGGCACGAGTTGGAGCAGGAGTCATATAGTGGCTAGCAGTCTCGAGGATGAAGTCGATCTCCTCGTCGAGTGGGCGTGGCTCGCTCTCGGCAGTCGGACGCTGGATGTCGGTAGTACCAACAACCACCTTGTCGTGCCAAGGTACTGCGAACAATACACGGCCATCCGAAGTCTTAGGAACCATAATAGCGTAGTCGCTCTGCAAGAACTTCATATCGAGAACGATGTGAACACCCTGCGAAGGAACAACCATCTTAGCCTCACCCGGCTTGTCCATCTGAAGCACCTCGTCAACAAAGCAACCTGCTGCGTTGATAACAGCCTTTGCCTTTACGGTGTACTCCTTGCCTGTAAGGAGGTCCTTAGCTACAACGCCACAAACCTTACCCTCGTTGTCGTGCAATACGGTAACAACCTCGGTGCGGTTGGCAACAACGCCACCCTGCTCCACGCAGGTCTGTGCCAAGTTGCAAGCCATACGAGCGTCGTCGAACTGACCATCGTGATAAACAACACCACCCTTCAAGCCCTCGGCAACCGAAGTTGGGAGATAGTTGCGAAGAGTCTTTGCTGTGATAAAGCGAGAGCGACCATAACCGAAACCAAACGAGAGGATATCGTAGAATGTCAAACCACAGAAGTAGAGGAAATTCTCCCAATGGCTGTAGTTCGAGATTACGAAGGCCTGATCCTTAACGAGGTGTGGAGCATTCTGCTTCATCAAACCACGCTCGTGGAGAGCCTCACGCACCAAGTCTACCTCCAACTTCTGGAGATAGCGAACACCGCCGTGAACGAGTTTTGTCGAACGGCTCGAGGTACACTTTGCGAAATCCTCACGCTCGAAGAGCGCAACACTGTAACCACGGGATGCGGCATCAACTGCACAACCAAGACCGGTTGCACCGCCACCTACAACCACAAAATCCCACACCTTATCGGTGTTTTCGAGTTGTTTGAGTAAGTTTTCTCTTTGCATTTTTGTGTTTTATTTAGTTTTGATTTAGAATTCGCTCACTTTATTGCACAAATTTACGCTCTTTTGATGAGAAAAACAAAGAAAAGGCAAATAAAAATCAGTAAAAAGATAAAAAAGTGGAGAGAAACCAAAATTTCCCTCCACCTAAGACTCTAAACTTTGTTTAGTCGTCCAGAACTATAAACTTGCCATTCAATGAGAATTTCATATCGAGATCGTTCGTAAGTTCCACTTCGTAGCCATAACGC
>JAGBRY010000127.1 GCA_017632115.1 Alistipes sp.
AAGTGGCTCGCTATTCGCACATTCAAGCGAAATATCACCGACGACAAGGGTAATACCAAGTCTTACAGTATGTTCAGCTTGGAGATGAACCACAAGAGCAGCGCAGCGGTATTCACCGAGGGCGTAGGCTACGAGGCCTATGTAAATATCGAGGATGAGAATGGTGACGCTATTGTGTCGGTCTATTTCCTCTACGATCCGAATGCCGAGGTTGTTGTCGAGACCAAGGTTGAGCTCGCAAACGAGGCGTTGGCTGCCCAGAAGGGCGTAACCTTCGAGGGTTCGGCAATTGCCTATACCTTGACCTTCCCAACAGCCGATATCCTTACTACCAACTACGAGGCTGCAGCGTTGAAGTTCTCTGGCTACAACGAGGTTTATGGTGGTTTTGGTAGTGGTACTCAAAATCTCGTATTCGAGCACAACGAGGCCAAAGATATCTGGTATGTACGCCTTGCAGAGGGTGCTTCGGCAGCAGGCTTGATGCGTGAGGAGGTCTTGAATATCAGCGCAGTAGGCAATGAGTTGCATAGCTACACCATCAACCTCGTCTTCGACTGGATTGCCGACAATGGTGGCTCTGCCGCAGATGGTACCGTGAATTTTGTAAATGCCGAGGTTGCCAACGCTGCGGGTGCAACACTTGCGAAGTTGAACTCGACCGATGCAGATTACAATAGCGAGTGGGGTATTGAGTCGCAGTATCGTTTGACCTACACCTCTGAGGAGTTGCTTACAACCCCTGCAAAGGCTGCATTGAATATCCCCGGCTTTGAGCTTGGTATGATTGTAAATATCGACGATATGGGTGCTGACCACTTCAACTACTCGGAGGCGTTGGATTTCTATAAGGACGCAACTACCGGTGAGGTATTGCTCGGATATCGTCCTCAGCCGGAGGAGAGTACAAAGGCTGATGTGAAAGCACCTAATGGCTCGTGCGAGTTGTTCTGCTGCGATGCCGAGGGCAAGAAGTTTGCCCGTATACTCTTTGTCCTTGATGCAAAGTAGTAGTTTCCCAGAAGATAGAATAAAGCGAAAAGATATATTTTAGATGAAAAAGTTTTTCAAAATAGACATTCTGGCAGTTGCGATTGCCCTGCTCTTCACCGTTGGTTGTATGACCGACAAAACGGTGGATTTGTGCGAGCGTGACTACGGATATGTTCAGTTTAAGCTCTACAAGGAGGCATCGTACGAGCCGTCGAAGGCAACCCGTGCCGACGAGGCGTTCGACATCTACTTGGCAGAGGCTTGCAAGATTGAGGTGAACCTCACCGATGTAAACAATCGTGCAATTCGCCAGACTTTGGTACTTTCGGCATCGAATGCTACAGCTGCGGAGTATGGCTTGCGAAGCGACAAGTTGAAGTTGCTTACCGGCGACTACAAGTTGGGAGCAGTAGTCCTTTTCGACGCAGTGGATACGGAGTTGGCTCGTTTTGTGCCAAACTCGAAGCGTGATTTCTCGGTTGTTGCGGGAGGTTTGACCATTCACGATGTTACGGTGGATGTAACAGCTCGTGGTCAGGTGCAGTTTACTTTGGTTAAGGATTTTTCGGAGTTCGAGAATATCCCTACTCGAGGTGAGCGCCCTGTGGAGTACACTTTCGATGAGATTAAGTATGTGGATATCGCTATCAAGAAGGTGCGCAACGATGCAACCATTGGTGATGCCATCGTATTGGAGGGTATCCCTTGCAAGTTCTCGCAGCACTTCGACGAGGAGGACTATCAAAGCGACAAGCATGGGCATAAAACCTCATCTATTGAGTGTGATACACTCTTTACTCTCGAGGCCGACACCTATCGTGTAGTATCGTATACCACCAAGACAAGCAAGACTTCGGGCGTATTGGAGGTGAATGATCAGCCGGCGCTTTCGGAGTTCTCTATCGAGGACAACAAGACCACAAAGACAAAGGTCAAGGTGACACTCTACGAGAGCGACGAGTATATCAAGGATAACTACGCTTTGTACGAGATTTGGAAGAGCCTCGATGGTGAGAATTGGAGCTATGATGGCGAGAACTATGTTCGTGGAACAAATTGGAATTTCAATAAGGATGTCGATTTGTGGTGCGAGCAGCCGGGTGTGCAGGTGCATGCCAATGGCCGTATTGCAAGCCTCGACTTGAGCAACTTCGGTTTCAAGGGCGACCTTTCGCCTGCAATCGGACAGCTCACCGAGTTGGTTGTATTGGATCTTGGTACCCACAACGATACTAACATCATGTACGACCCTTCGCTCGATAAGAAGCGTTCGCACGCAGAGCGTATGCGCAACTTATTCGACGACCAGCGTGCATACTTGCGTTCGATTCACCCTGCCATTCAGATGTCGGAGCCTTGTGCTCGTGCACTGATGGAGAAGGGTTTGACTTCGCCTGCAATTGCACTCTACGAGCAGGGCAAGAGCGAGAAGGATATTATCGACAAGAAGAGCGGAACGCAAAATATCCATAAGTTCGACATCAACCATGGCGTATTGAAGAATGGTTTGACCTCGTTGCCAAAGGAGATTGGCCGCTTGAAGAAGCTCGAAACACTCAATATCGCAAATGGCGAGTTGGCGGTTTTACCAGATTCGATTGTCCATTTGACATCACTTGTGTCGTTGGAAATCTACAACTGCCCGAAGATGGTTACCTTCCCTACCCATATCGGCGAACTTCCTGCATTGCGTTCGGTGAATATCGCAAATAACAAGCAGTGGAGCTCGGAGGAGATTGAGAAGGGTATTGAGGCGCTCGCAAAGGGTGCATCCCGCAAGGAGATTGAGATTCTTTACGCCCGCCAGAATAACCTCTCCAAGCTCGATAAGGAGTGGTTTGGCGCAAGTCGTGGCGGCTTCGAGGCTATGGGCTTGCTCGACTTGGCATTCAACAAGATTAAGCGAGTGGATGCACTCGGCAAGGAGGTGCAGCTCATTCAGCTCTACCTCGACAACAACCAAATCGAGGAGATTCCGCACGATAGCGAGGGCTACTTCTGCGGCTACGACGATGTGGAGACCTTCTCGGTTAACTACAACAAGTTGAAGAAGGTTCCAAATATCTTCAACTCGAACAGCCTCTACACGATGAATGCCGTAAGTTTTGGTGGCAACCAGATTACAGGCTTCGAAGGTGAGGAGGATGGTTCGTACAAGGGTATCAAGGTTAAGACCTTGACCTTGTCAATGAATCCATTGAAAAAGTTCCCTACAGCCTTCGCCAAGTCTAACTCGTTGTATGAGTACATCTTGGTGAGTGCTTGTCAGATTGAGGAGATTCCGCAGGGCTGTTTCTCGCACGCAAATGCGGTAAATCATATGTCGTTCGACTTCTCGTACAACCGCTTGAAGGATATGCCACGCGATTTCCACGCAGGAAATATGCCGTATCTCTATGGCGTTGACCTCTCGTTCAACCGCTTTGAGTCCTTCCCATACTATCCGCTCGACGCCGAGTCGTTGACCGTGTTGTCGGTGCGTAGCCAGCGTAACGAGAAGGGAGAGCGTTGCTTGCGTGAGTGGCCACAAGGCATCTATCAGCATAAGGGCTTGCGAGGTCTGTACCTCGGCTCTAATGACTTGGGCGTAATTGACGATACAATCTCGACATTGTGCTACTATTTGGATATCAGCGATAACCCGAACATCGTATTCGATGCCTCGGATATCTGCTATGCATGGCAGGTTGGTGCCTATATCCTCTATTATGATAAGACGCAGACAATTTTGAACTGCGATGTGATGTTGGAGTAAAAGCGGAGGAAGAAGAGTATGAAGTTAAGATATAATATATTAGTTATGGCTGTGGCAGCATTTGCTGTCGTAGCTTGTACAAACGAGCCTGAGGTTGTCGACTTTAAGTCTGACATCAACAAGATTGAGGTTGAGGCTGATGGTGGTGTTAAGAAGGTGCGCATTCAGTCGAGCGACGAGTGGGTAGCTTCGGTTGGTATGCAGTCTAACGGAGATCCAAATCCGTGGATTACAGTGTCGCCTGCCAATGGTCGAGGAACCGTCGCTTGCGACTTTATTATCGACTCGGCATTGACCGCTCAACCTCGTCAGGCAGTAGTCTCGATTCGTAATATCCGCACCAACAAGGAGCAGCGTATCACCGTTAGTCAGAAGGGCTACGAGTATGCGGTTGAGTTGGATAGAACCAATGTCGAGGTGAAGAAGTTTGCCGAGTATGGCAAGCGCTATTTCGATGTTGTGGTTAAGACCAACTTCCCATTCGAGGTGAAGATTCCGCAGAGTGCTCAGCATTGGATCTCTCGTGAGCCTGCTTCGAATTTGGGCGAAGCGTATAAGCTCAACCTCGACCGAGGTATCCGTCCTCGTGAGGTAAAGGTGCGCTTTAATTGGAAAATAAACAACTCGGCAAATGTCCGTTTGGCCGATATCGAGTTTGTACCTACATCGGAATTGGCAGTTGCACACAGCGATATTTTGAATGTATCGCAGGAGGCTGCCGAGCCTATTATCCCCGATACTCGTGCAGGCGACTCGTTGTCATTGCTTAACATTGCAAACACAATGCAGTGCTGGACAATTTGGGACTCCTCTACTCCGATGAATAGATGGAGTGGTGTTACCCTGTGGGAGGAGCGCATGGAGGGCTGTAAGCCGGAGTGGGCCGGCCGTGTTAAGAGAGTGGAGATCTTCCTCTGCAACTCTTACGAGGGCTTGCCATACGAGGTGCAATACTTAACAGCTGCCGACGAGATTTACATCTTCTCGAACGAGAACTCGATGCTCAAGAACATTAACCTTGGTGAGCATGTCTGCAAGTTGTCTAACTTGAAACGATTGACAGTTGCGGCGTTTGGTTTGACCGAGTTGCCTGAGGAGTTTGCAAATCTCAAGAATTTGGAGTTCCTCGACCTCGGCTCTAACAACTTCCAGCGAGTTCCGTCGATGATTACCAAGGAGAACTTCCCTAACCTTCGTGCGTTGGTGTTGAATGCACAACAGCGCCACGCCGTGTCGGACTTGAGTAATACTCGTTATGCAATCGAGGAGCTTGGAGGACTTGTCGAGGAGGATAAGTTCCCTGAGCAGTTGCTGAAGTGGGGCTTGGATACATTGGTCTTGAGCGTAAACTATCTGCACGGTGAGCTCCCATCGTTCGAAAACGATCCTGAGGTTCCGAAGTGGACCGAGGAGGAGGTTCTTGCGGCCGACACCTTGCCTATGGCGTTGGTTGGTACACCTAAGGTTATGCCTACAACCAAGACCTTCCGCATCAACCACAACCGTCTTTCGGGCGAGGCTCCAAAGTGGTTGTTGATGCACCCTGCACTCGATTGGTGGGTGCCATTCAGCCTTATCTTCCCACAGGAGGGTCGTTGGAGCGATGGTACAAAGTCGGGCTTTACGAATGAACCGGCGAGCCTTGTCGACTACTACAAGAATTGGTATCCGAACAAAAAGTTGGCTAATAGCATCGAGGAGGAGATTCCTGAGGATGATAGCGAAATTATAAGCAAGTAGGAGGAGAGTATGATGAAATATAGCAAGATATTACTAACTATTTTGGGTGCAATGTTCCTCTTCGTTTCGTGTGTAAAGGAGGATGATATGAACATTGTGCAGGGCCCATCGACCGAGGAGCCGTACGCTTCGGGCGAGATTTTGGTTAAGTTCTCGCCGGAGGTGGTGTCGTTGCTCGAGGAGGCAGGTGTTGTGCGCTCGGAGCTTACACGCAGTGGCGTTGGCAGCATAGACGAGTTGCTCGATATTGTCGGTGGATTCGAAATCTCCCGTGTATTCCCTGTAGACCCTCGTCACGAGGAGCGAACTGTGCGTGATGGCTTGAACTGCTGGTATGTAGTGCGCTATAGCGGCGACTATACAGCCGAGGAGGTATCCCGTCGCTTCTCGCAGCTCGGCGAGGTGCAGAAGGTAAATGTAAATCGCACCATCAAGCGAGCAAATACCCGCAAGGCTATGCCGTTGTCGAAGGAGGCTTACTATAAGATGGCAGCATCGACTCGTGCATTGCAGGGTTCGTTCAACGATGCGTTGTACGCAAAGCAGTGGAATATCGAGAACGATGGAATGATGGCCGAACTCGGTGGTAAGGCTGTTGCAGGTGCCGATGTACAGGTTGTTGAGGCCTGGCAGAAGACAACGGGCGATAGCTCAGTCGTAGTTGCGGTACTCGACGAGGGTATCTATATCGAGCACGACGACTTGAAGGCCAATATCTGGGTTAATCCTGCTGAGAATGGTACCTATTTCGAGGATAAGGACAGAAACGGCTTCAAGGGTGATAAGCACGGCTATAACTTTGTGAACGAGACAGGCCGAATTACCTGGGATGGCTATTACGATTCTGGTCACGGAACCCATGTTGCCGGTACAATTGCTGCGGTCAATAACAATGGCATTGGCGTAGCATCTATTGCCGGTGGTGATGGCTCGGTGAATAGTGGTGTGAAGATTATGGTTTGCCAGATCTTCTCGGGTAATGTTTCGACCGGCCTTTTGAATGTTGTACGAGCAATGAAGTATGCTGCCGACAACGGAGCAACCGTTATGCAGTGCAGCTGGGGTTATGTTTCGGGTGCAGTTCACGAGTATGAGTGGGGCGAAGCGGGCTTCGCTTCGGAGGAGGAGTGGATTGCTGCCTCGCCAATCGAGAAGGAGGCACTCGACTACTTCATTAACAATGCCGGTTCGCCAAATGGTGTTATGGAGGGCGGTATTGCAATTTTTGCTGCAGGAAATGAGAATGCCCCAATGGCAGGTTATCCGGGCGCAGCGGAGTACTGCGTGTCGGTAGCTGCAACCTCGGCAGACTTCACCCCTGCAACCTACACCAACTTTGGTCCGGGTACCACAATCTCGGCTCCGGGTGGTGACCAGGATTACCACTTCGACTATCTGAACCCTATAACAAACAAGTATGGAGATGTCGGTTGTATTCTCTCGACCTTGCCTAACCACATCAGCGAGTCGGGCTATGGCTATATGGAGGGTACTTCGATGGCGTGTCCTCATGTTTCGGGCGTTGTAGCTCTCGGATTGTCGTATGCTACAAAGTTGCGTAAGCACTTCAAGGCCGAGGAGATTCGCAAGATGTTGTGCGATGCGCAGAATGTAACACCGATTGACGAATATATGAAGGGCTACAAGCGCTACTCTCGCTATGTTGCCGATATCGGAGCTATCCAACCTATGGAGTTGGCGTTGGCGCCGTATAAGGGTCAGATGGGTACAGGTCAGGTGAATGCCGCCAAGTTCCTTGCTGCGATTGGCGGCGAGGAGGCCGGTTCGAAGATGCACTTCCCTAATCTTGTTATCAAGGTGGAGGATAGCATCGTTGTAAATCCTGCGCTCTACTTTGTTGATGGCGAGAATTTGACCTATGTTGTCGAGATCGAGGATACTCACATTGCAACTCATAAGGTGGAGGGTGCCACCCTCGTATTCTCGGGCTTGCGTGTGGGTGCAACCAAGGCTTCGATCAAGGCAAGCAATGGCGAGAAACAGGAGTTTGTGATTACCGTTCGCAAGTCAAACGGTTGGTTATAGTATGAAGGCTATCCTCTTGGCTGTTGCACTTTGTGCGATGCAGTTTGTGTCGGCGCAGATTCGGATTATCTCGCAAGACAAGGTGCGCAAGGCGACAGATATAGAGGTTGCCGATAGTTCTTTGCAATTTAATACGCAGAGTGTCGATTTTGGTACGATAGACGAGATGTCTGGCGTGTGGCAGGGTAGTGCCAAACTCCGAAATTTGGGCGCAGATACCCTCGTTGTAACGCAGGTTAAGAGTACTTGCGGTTGCTTGAAGGCAGAGATTGCAAAACGGGTAATTGCTCCCAAGGAAGAGGTTGTTGTCGCATTGAGATACTATCCTCGAGGCCACGCAGGAAGAGTTCGTCAGAGAGTCTTGCTCTATGCTAACACTTCGAGCGAGAAACCTTCGGCTCTGTTGACTCTTACGGGCTTGGTTATCGCCTCGGCAGATCGAAGCGACGACTATCCCTACTCTCGTGGAGCGTTGCACTTGCGCCAAGATACAGTGCGCTTGTCTGGCGAGCGAGAGGTGTTGCGTGTAGCCTTTATGAATGGAGGCTCCACGGAGTTGAAATTGGCGGCCAATGCAAATCTCTTGCCCAAGGGGGTAAAGGTGCGATTTGAACCTTCGCAAGTGGCACCAAAGGGCGAGGGCGAGATGGTCGTGGAGTTTGTACCTACAACCGAAAAGTTGCCGACAACTTTGGGCAAAATATATATCGAAGGGCTGAATTTGCCCCCACGACAGAGCGCTATAGATGTTATTTTGAAGAATTAAATGAGAAAAATATATAAAAATATGAAGAAAATAGTTAAATTTGCGATGGTAGTAGTTGCCTTAATGGCAGTTGGTTGCTCCGAGCCGGATTTGAGCGGGACCGTTTTCCTCGATGTTACGCCTAATAACATCTCGGGTGTATGGAGCCTCAAGAGTTACGATGGTGGCCAAAATTTGGAAGAGGGAACTTTCTACTACATCGAGTTCGACCGCAAGGATAAGACCTTTGTGAGCTACGATAACCTTGGCTCTATGGAGGTGTTTAAGAATTCGGGTCGCTACGACATCGTAACCGATGGCGCAGCCGTAATTCGAGGAATGTACGACTTTGGTCGTGGCGACTGGGAGCATAGCTACTATGTACGCAACCTCACCCAGAATAGTATGGTATGGGTGGCTACCGACGACGAGACAATCTCGCAGGTCTACGAGCGTGCCGAGTTGCCCGAGGAGTTGAAGAAGTAGAAGATTTTGATTAACAACTAAAATAAAACTACAATGAAAAAACTAACCATTATCTGTTTGTTGCTCTGCACTGTATTTGGCGTACGAGCAGCCGAAATTCTTTATGGTCCGTATGTTCAGGCTATCACCGAGGATTCAGCCTATATCGTATGGGTTACCGACAAGGCTACCTATGGCTGGGTAGAGGTTAAGGGCGAGAACGAGAAGAAGCCGTCAACCTTCATCGAGAGCAATCTCGGTCTCAGACTCAATCGTCGTGTTCACCGTGTTCCTGTTAAGGGCTTGACCGCAGGTACCCTCTACGAGTATAAGGTATTCTCGCAGTTCGAGGATAAGAATGGCAAGTTGGAGAAGGCATTCTCGAAGGAGAAGAATGCATACGGTAATCCTTATACATTCCGTACAAACGACCGCAATAAGGAGGAGGTATCGTTCCTGATAAATGCCGATACTCACTATAATCCTACTCTTTTCAGCGAGCTCTACACTTTGGAGCGCATCAAGGATAAGGATTTCGTGATGTTCGATGGCGATATGGTAACAACCTTCTCGAATGAGAAGAGCCACTTCGACAAACTCTTCTCTCATGTTCAGGAGGTTTTCGAGAACTATAACACCCAGTTCTACTTTGTTCGAGGCAACCACGATGCTCGTGGTAACCATGCAGTGAAGTTCTTGGACTACTATCCAACTTGGACAAATATGCCATACTTCGCATTCCGTCATGGTCCTGTTTTCATCATGGCAATCGATGGTGGTGAGGATAAGCCGGATAGCGATATCGAGTACTATGGCACTGCTGCATTCGACCTCTATCGTCAGGAGCAGGGCAAGTGGTTGGAGAAGGTTTTGGAGAGCGAGGAGTGCAAGACCGCAACCTATCGAATTATCGTTTCGCACATTCCGCTCACCGAGAACTCTTGGCACGGTGGTCGTCATGCTTGGCAGCACCTTGCTCAGCGTTGCGAGGATAAGGGCGATAACATTATGATCTCTGGTCACCTCCATAAAAATAGATTTGTTAAGGAGGGTACTCATAACCGTACATTCCCAACCCTTATTATCGGAGCTGACAAGTTGGCCGATGTTGTGGCAAACAAGGATGCCCTCACTATCAAGGTGGTAAATAAGGATGGTTCGGTGAAGGATACATATACCTTTCCGGCAAAGAAATAAGCGCAAATAAGCGGTGAATTTCGCACCGCACTTCAATAAGCGAGTTGCTCACATACGCCAAGTATGCTGCGCACTCGCTTTTTCGTTTGGCGCAAAACCCCTTCCGTCATTGCGAGGCTTGGTACAAGCCGTGGCAATCTTCTATGTTGCATTCTGCGTTTTTCCACCCTTCACCACAAACCCTACGCCGACAAAGATAATAACGGCAAAGAGCAGCGTGTCGAGGTGGGGTCTGTCCAATCCCATGGCCACGGCAAGTGCAATCGCCACCACGGGCTGAATATAGGCATATATGCTTGTAACGGTTGGAGCCACAACTCTCAGCGAGTAGTTGAGCAGTAAGTTCGGAATATAGGTCGGTACGATAAGTACAAAGAGCGATGCCAGAATGATTTTGGTATCCATCGCCGCAAAATCGGTTGTCCAAATGTCGTGTGCGCCTATAGGTAGCATCACGATAGCCGATGCGCAATATATCCATCGCAGCAGGGTGGTTATACGGTATTTGCCGACCAACTTCTTAAACCATACCATATAAGCCGCCGACACGCAGGCGGAGGTTAAAATCAGCAGATTTCCCTCCACGCTCGAACTCTCGTGTGAGCTGTGGTTGCTCGAAACGATTATCGCAATCGCACCGACCATACCGAGCAACAATCCTATAGTCTTAGTTTTTGACAACCTCTCCACGCCCACTATAGCCGATAGAAAGAGTACGATAAGCGGTGTCGAGGTGCTTATTATCGAGCCGTCGATGGGTGAGGTGTTGGCCAATCCGAACATCATACACAACTTTCGGGCGACACCCATCAACATTGCAGCGCCAAATATCTTTAGTCTATCGGCAGGGTCGATCTTCTCGGATTTCTCCCACAATAGCGGAGTTAAGGACCATAGAGCAGCTATCACCAACGATGCCGACACCATAGCCATAGGCGAGATATATCGGCCCAATACAAGGTTGTAGAAGGGGTAGTCGCATGCCCATACGATATTGCACAGTATGAGCGATAGGTGCGCCCATATAGGTCTAACATTTGCCATTTCGCCGATTTTTATAGACTATATGTGGCAAAGATTGTGCCTGTGGGGTGGGGAGGGTAGGCTTGACCTTCGCTTCGCTCGGTCTTGCCTCGTCCAGCTATGGAAAGGGAATAAATAATGGGAATTTTTTTGACGAGACTTGACGGACTCTTGAGTCCGTCTTGCCTCGTGGCGCTATGGAAATAAAACAAACAACGAGAACCGCAAAGACGATAGTTGCAATAAAGAATATAGAGTATCTCGTGCGAGCACGGTTACTCTATATTCTTTATCACAAATGCCACCCTATTGGGTGGCATTCTCGTTGTTTGTTTTGATTTCTCAGAGCTGTTGACGAGGCTTGAACTCGTGACCTCTTCCTTACCAAGGAAGTGCTCTACCACTGAGCTACAACAGCATTTCGTGCTAAAAGCAGGGCAAAAGTAATGCTTTTTTTTCTTTCTGCCAAATTTGTAGAGAACAAAATGCTGCCAAAACTCAAAAAATTAG
>JAGBRY010000128.1 GCA_017632115.1 Alistipes sp.
AAACTGAACATTACATCCACCCTCAATCTTCAATGCACGAATAATCTTCAATGCGCTGGTACGGAGCATCTGAGCCTCCTTGTCGGTCAAGGTCTGGCACGGAGCAACCACGATAGAGTCGCCTGTATGCACACCCACAGGGTCCACATTCTCCATATTACAGATGGTAATTGCGGTGTCGTTCTTATCTCGCATTACCTCATACTCAATCTCCTTGTAGCCCTTGATACTCTTCTCAACCAGCACCTGATGTACCGGCGAGAGAGCCAAAGCGTTACGCATCAACTCGCGCAACTCATCCTCGTTATCAACGAAGCCACCTCCCGTACCACCGAGAGTAAATGCAGGACGGAGCACCAACGGATAACCGATCTTCTTTGCAACCTCGACACCCTCCTCGATTGTATTTACAACCTCCGAAGGCAATACAGGCTCACCCAAGTCGATACAGAGCTGCTTGAACAACTCTCTATCCTCGGCCTGCTCGATACTCTCGAACGATGTTCCAAGAATCTCAACGCCACACTCCTCCAATACGCCCTTCTTTGCGAGCTGTACGGCAAGGTTCAAACCTGTCTGGCCTCCCAAGCCCGGAACGATAGCGTCTGGACGCTCATAGCGAATAATCTTTGCGACATACTCCAACTTCAAAGGCTCCATATAAACCTTATCAGCGATGAATGTGTCGGTCATAATGGTTGCAGGGTTCGAGTTTACAAGAATTACCTCATAACCCTCCTCTTTCAATGCAAGACAAGCCTGTGTACCTGCATAGTCGAACTCGGCAGCCTGGCCAATAACGATTGGGCCTGAGCCGATAACCATAACTTTCTTAATATCTGTTCTCTTAGGCATTGTGATTCTCCTCCATCAGTTTAATGAATTTATCGAAAAGATATGCGCTATCCTGCGCTCCCGGAGCCGACTCCGGATTGTACTGTACCGAGAATACCTTCTCGCTTACACACTCAATACCCTCTACGGTATTGTCGATTACACTGCGGTGTGTTACAGCAAGTGGTGTACCCTTCAACGACTCCTCCTTCACGAAGTTGAGTGAGCCCTGTGCGGTAATCTCGATTTTTCCGCTCTCCAAGTTGCGAACAGGGTGACCACCACCACGGTGTACGCCCTCGATTGTTGCAACCTCTGCACCGTATGCCAAGGCGATAAGCTGGTGGCCAAGGCCTGTACCAAAGATAGGCATCTTGCCACGCAATGACTTAATCAACTCCACTACAACCGGTACATCTGCCGGAGCACCCGGACCATTCGATACGAGGATTCCGTGTGGGTTGAATGCCAAAATCTCCTCGGCCGAAGTGTTGAACTGAACGATTACAACATTGCAACCACGCTTGTTGAGCATTCGCACCAAGTTCAACTTTGCACCACAATCCACCAAAACGACATCGAAGCGGTGATTTGGTGTGCGAGAGTACCAACGCTTCTTGCAGCTTACACGCTCTACGGCGTTGTGATCTGCAGGTGTTGCTGCGATAAGCGCCAAAGCCTCCTCCTTCGACATCTCTGCCGATACGATAGCTGCACGGCAGCTCTTCGAGTCACGAATGATACGGGTGAGCATTCGGGTATCTACACCGCTAATGCCCGGGATGTTGCACTCCTCCATCAACTCCGAGATAGTCTTTGTGTAGCGGAAGTTGCTCGGAGTCTTACACTCCTCACGAACTACCAAACCGCCAATCGAAAGGTTTCTTGCCTCGAAATCCTCGTCGGTAATACCATAGTTACCGATTGTCGGATAGGTCATAACCACGATTTGATTTGTGCAAGCAGGATTCGAAAGAATCTCCTGATAGCCGGCCATCGAAGTGTTGAATACGATCTCGCATACTGCCTGGCAGTCTGCACCGAAACCGTAGCCCAAGAACTCCTGACCGCTCTCCAAAACTAATTTTTTGTCGGGTTGTTTCATCTTGTTCTATTGTTTTATTTTGTTATTTGTTTTCGTTCCAAACCTTCTTGCCACCAAAGAGTGTCAGCATACAGCGACCGTATACCTCCTCACCCTCGAATGGTGTAGCTTTACCCATAGACTCAAACTCATCAGGGTCTATAGTGTAAGGCTTTGTAATATCATAAACTGCGATATCGGCTCTCTCTCCAACTCGCATCGCTCCTCCCAAGCGGAAGATACGACGAGGATTCTCCGACATCAACGCAATAAGTTTTTCAATCGTAATTATGCCCTTGCGCACAAGGTGCGTATAACACAGCGCAAACGAGGTTTCGATACCCACAATACCCATAGCACTGCCCTTCAAACCTCTCGACTTCTCCTCGGCAGTGTGTGGTGCGTGGTCGGTAGCAATTACCTCGATGGGTCCATCCTTAATACCCTCGATGAGTGCGGCTCTATCCTCTGCTGCTCGCAACGGAGGGTTCATCTTGAAGCGTCCCTCCTCTTTGAGGTCTGCATCGCACAAAACAAGGTAGTGCGGTGCTGTTTCGCACGAGATATGGTCGCAATGCTGCTTCGCCTCTCGGATAATCGCTACACTCTCCTTGGTCGAGATATGGCAAACATGATAGCGACAATTCTCCTCCTCGGCCAGCTTCACATCTCGCTTTATTGGTCCCCACTCGCTCTCCGAGCAGATTCCCTTATGTCCATGTGCGTGAGCGTACTCACCATCGTGAATATATCCTGCGTGGAGCAACGAATCATCCTCGCAGTGCGCAGCAATAATACCGTCAACCGCCGAGATTCGCTGCATAGCCTTACGCATCAACTCCTCGGTCTGGATGCCGTTTCCATCATCCGAATAACCTACCGACAACGAGCGCAACGCCTCTATGTCGGCCAACTCTCGTCTTTCACGACCCTTCGAAATAGTTGCAAATGGCAACACCTCTATTACCGCCTGTTCGTCGATAAGTTGCTGTTCCACCGCAATAGTTTCAGGCGCATCCGGAGCCGGTTGAAGATTTGGCATAGAGCACACCGTAGTTACACCGCCACGAGCTGCTGCACGGGTTCCCGTTGTGATTGTCTCCTTTGCAGAGTAGCCCGGCTCTCGCAAATGTACATGTACATCTGCCAATCCATATGTAACCACACAGCCCTCAGCATCAAATACTTCGGTATCGGCATCCACCGCAAGCAACTCGCCTATTGCCGCAATTTTACCATCAGCAACAAGCACATCAGCCTTACGACTTACGCCTTCGGCCACTACAGTTCCACCCTTCAAAAGCAACTTACTCATAACCTGTAATTACAAAAACAGGCGACCAAACAGGCCGCCTGTAAATAGTTAATTCGTCAAAACAGTAATAGAAGGAAGAGAGCAAATTGACAAAGACGGCTGCGGGGCGATGTGCTCGCTCGCATAGCCCGCTATCGGGCAAATCTTTGTATCAAGAAATGCAATTTGCATCTTCTATCCTATCTTTATTTTGTGCAAATATATGATTTTCTCCGCAATTTACAAAGTAAATTATGCAAAATTTTCACTCTATCTCGGTAAAATTTTCACTCCGAGTTTTGCATAAGCTCGTTCTGCCTTTGCCAAAGCATCCTCAATCGAGGTGCCGGTTGCCAAAATTACACCAAAACGGCGATGTCCTACAACCTCCGGCTTGCCAAAGAAACGGATATGAACACCCTCCTCCTCGAGCACCTTCTCGACATTCTCGAACTCGACCTTATCGGTGTCACCCTCGACAACAATTGCCTTCGATGCACTTGGTGCAATAAAGCGAACTGCCGGAATTGGCAAGCCCAAAACTGCACGAGCATGCAACGCAAATTCCGAGAGATCCTGCGATGCCATAGTCACCATTCCTGTGTCGTGCGGACGAGGCGAAACTTCGCTAAAAATAACCTCATCGCCCTTGATGAACATCTCAACGCCAAAGATTCCGTAACCGCCTAAGGCATCAGTAATTACACGGGCTACCTCTTGTGCTTTTGCATATGCAATTTCGCTCATTGGCTGTGGTTGCCACGACTCACGATAGTCGCCATCAACCTGGTGATGACCGATAGGCTCCAAGAGTGTTGTTCCGCCAATATGACGAACTGTCAAGAGGGTGATTTCGTAATCGAAATCGACAAAACTCTCAACAATCACACGGCCTGCTCCTGCACGGCCACCCTCCTGTGCAATATGCCAAGCACGGTCGATATCCTCTGCCTTCTTGATGGTTGATTGACCATGACCCGACGAGCTCATAATAGGCTTCACCACGCATGGAATACCAATCTCTGCTACAGCCTGTTCAAACTCCTCTCGAGAGTCGGCAAAGCGATAGTTTGCAGTCTTCAAGCCGCACTCCTCGGCAGCCAAGCGGCGGATACCCTCACGGTTCATCGTAAGCCACACCGCATTTGCAGTAGGAGCAACTCGGTAGCCCTCCTTCTCGAGGGCTACAAGCTCCTGTGTTGCGATAGCCTCCACCTCCGGAATAATAATATCGGGTTTCTCTGTCTCGATAATCTCACGCAAGCGCTTTCCATCGAGCATTGAGAGCGTATAGCTACGATGCGCCACCTGCATTGCAGGGGCATTCTCATAGCGATCGAGCGCAATTACCTCTACGCCAAATCGTTGCAATTCGAGAGCCACCTCTTTGCCCAACTCGCCCGAGCCACAAAGAAGAGCCTTCTTCGCTACTGATGTAAGTGGAGTTCCTACCTTCATTATATATATACTTTTTTATGTTTCAGTTTAGAGTTATCGTACGATTGTCTCTGCACGGTCCGGACCTACCGAGATAATCTTTACAGGTACACCTGTCTCCTTCTCGATAAACTCAACGTACTCCTTGAACTCTGCAGGGAACTCGTCGTAGTTACGTACGCCGCAGATATCGCAGCACCAACCCTTGAACTCC
>JAGBRY010000013.1 GCA_017632115.1 Alistipes sp.
AGCGATCCGCAGTATGCAAAGTGGGGTGAGACTCCCGAGCAGCGTAAGGAGAACATTTTGGCAAGCACCTTCTTGAAGGAGGAGTTGGCAAATCGTAACTTCAACCAGGCAGCAAAGTATTTGCAGCAGTTGTTGCAGAACTGCCCTGCTGCATCGGAGAACACCTACGCAAACGGTATCAAGCTCTACAAGCAGAAGATTAACCGTGCTCGTTCGTTGGCAGAGAAGAATGGCTATGTAGATTCGTTGCTCCTCCTCTACGATATTCGTTTGGAGCACTTCGGTGCACATCCAAAGCGTGGTAAGGCGTATATCCTCGACCGTAAGGCTCGTGAGCACTTGACCTATCGTGAGAGCGACCGTGAGGGTATCCGCAAGGATTTCGAGATTGCAATCGCTGCACAGGTTGAGGCAAATGGTACAGCAGATGCAGAGTTGGTAGCAATCTACTTCAAGAACTTGTGCGACGACTACAAGAATGATATCGTTGATGCAATGACTATCGTAAATGCATACGAGGAGAACTCGAAGTTCTTCGCTACAGTTGATGAGTCGCAGGCTGAGTTCAAGAACCAGTTCGAGGCAAGCTTCGGTACAAGCGGTGCTGCTTCGTGCGAGAACTTGCAGAAGATTTTCGAGCCTAAAATTGCAGCTGCTCCAAGCGACGAGAAGCTCCTTGCACATGCATTCCAGTTGATGAGCAAGGCAAATTGCGAGAGCGACTTCTACCTCTCGGTTGGCGAGATGTACTATGGCGTTAATCCGCAGTCGAGCATCGCTATGTTGTTGGCTCAGATCTTCCAGAATAAGAAGGATTTTGCTAAGGCGAACAAGTATTTGCGTGAGGCTTTGGCTAAGGAGACTGTAGCAGATGAGCGTGAGAAGTTGTTGGCTCGTATCGGTATCCTCGAGATGACTGCAAACAACTACGCAGAGGCTATTAAGGCGTTCAACGAGTCTATCAACATCGACGAGACCGATGATGACGGTTTGGCACTCTACTTCTTGGCACAGTGCTATGTAGCCGGCTCGAAGGATTGCAGCTCGGAGTTGGCAAAGCACTCGGTATATTGGGTGGCTTACGACTATGTTCAGAAGTCTATTCCGTTGATGGAGGCTGCGGGTATCTCGCAGGCTGAGTCTGCTAAGAGCTTGGCAAACAGCTATCGTTCGGTATTCCCAACAGCCGAGGAGTGCTTCTTCGCAGAGTTGAAGGAGGGCGCACCATACACCATTACTTGTGGTTTGGCTAAGGGCTTGAAGACAACCGTGCGTTATCGTGCACAGTAACAGCAACGATTATACTATATATATAATATATAAAGAATGTCGTTAGGGCTGCATAGAGTTATAAAGGTAGCACTTCTTTTAATGGGAAGTGCTATCTTGCTATTCTCTTGTAAGTCAAAACAGACGGTGGTTGAGGAGTCGCTCGATGCCATAAAAACGGAGGAGAGCGAGAATCTGACCATCATAATGTCGGAGAATGGACGCAAGTCCTATCTCTTTAAAACACCTCTGCTCGAGGGCTATACTCTGGGCCGTGACCCGTATCGTGAGTTCCGCAAGGGAATCGAGATTACCACCTACAAGGACGACTCGCTTACAACGGTAAATGCCGTGTTGGTGGCCAATTATGCCATCTACTACGAAAATCGTAAGTTGTGGGAGGCGAAGGGTGATGTCGTAATCACAAAACACGACGGTACACGCCTCTATACCCAGCAGCTGTTTTGGAACTCTATTACAAAGCGTATCTATTCGAATGTCGACACCAAACTCGTAACCGATACCGATGAGGTTATTGGCGAGGGATTCGAGTCGGACGAGGATATGAACGAACCTCGTTTCCGCCGTTGGAAGGGTCGTATGCAGGTTGATACAGAGCAACTTCGCAACGATGCTAAGGGTGACGATGAGGAGAAGGAGCAAGAGGTAAAGGCAGAGAAGAATAGGGATAATAAGGTAGAGAAAAAGGCGGAGGGGAAGTCTCAGATGCAACCAAAACCGCAACCTAATCCTACGAGAAAACCTCAGCCTAAGAGAGTACAACAGAAACCATCTGTGTCGGATAAGGAGGGTGCGCCAGCTGCAATACAGCAGCGACGATTAGTCGCTCCCAAGTCGACTCGTTAGAGTGTCAATATGGAGAATATATATGTTTCGGTTGTGCTTGTGGCGATAATGGTTGTATTATCGGCCTTCTTTTCGGGAATGGAGATTGCCTTCCTGAACAAGAATCGTTTGCGCCTGGAGATTGACCGCAAGCAGAGTCGAATGTTTGACTATATTGCAGGACTTTTTTCAAACCATCAGGGGCAATATATAACCACAATTTTGGTGGGTAACAATATCGCTCTGGTCGTCTATTCTATGTGCCTGTCTATGGTGCTGCGAGAGATGGCACGCCTGCTTGGATGGGTATCGGTGCAGGAGGGTTCGATACTTATCGAAACAATTATCCCGACCATTATTATCATCTTCCTGGGCGAGTATTTACCGAAATCGATATTCCGTAGCAATCCGAACTTCTTCTATCGCTACCTCTCGCCGGTGATGTATTTCTTCTACATTTTGCTCTATCCGATAACTCGAGCTACGACGCTTTTGTCGTATGGAATGTTGCATCTGGTAGGTCGTAAGACGAGTGGAGTAGAGCGGCATATAGAGTTCGATCGTAGCGACTTGGAGAGTCTGCTCGAGAATAATAACTCGGCTGAGTCGGCATCGGAGTCGGATAACGATATTAAGATGTTCCAGAATGCGTTGGACTTTGCCGACTTGCGAGTTCGAGATGCAATGGTATCCCGAGTGGATGTCGAGGCGGTAGATATCGACGACTGCACAATGGAGGAGTTGACCGATCGTTTTGTCAAGACGATGTACTCTCGAATCTTTGTTTGGCGAGAGTCTATTGACAATATCATAGGCTATGTCAATTCGAAGAGCCTTTTCGAGAGTCCGAAGAGTATCGAGGAGGCGTTGATAAAGGTGGACTATGTAGCCGAAACGCTCCCATTGCAGGATCTGCTTACACAATTCACCAAAAATAAGAGTAGTATTGCGGTGGTAATCGACGAGTTTGGCGGTACGGCAGGAATTATCTCGTTGGAGGATGTCCTGGAGCAGATTTTTGGCGAGATTGAGGACGAGCACGATAAACCCGATATGGTCGAAAAACGAATTTCGGAGCGAGAGTTTGTATTCTCGTGTCGTTTGGAGGTGGAGTATCTGAACGAGAAATATGATATGAATATCCCTGAGAGTGAGGAGTATGACACCTTGGCCGGATATATCATATCTCGTTACGAGGAGCTGCCTACGGCGGGTACAGTCATGGAGTTTGATGCTCTGCGAATCAAAATTTTGCGTACTACACGCTCTCGAATAGAGCTTGCTCGAGTAGAACGAGTAGAAAAAAATGGCTCGCAACGATAAAAAAAATAGAAAAAAAAGTCGGAAATCGAAATAAAATAGTTATCTTTGAAAGTTAAACGACAAATTAAATAATTTTAAAATAAAGTATTATGTTAAGTTTGAACACTTTAAGAACCCAATTTGGCGTAGTGTTGTCGATTGTTATCGGCGGTGCGCTTTTGGCGTTTATTCTCTCGTTGAAGACAGAGATGGGATTTTCCGGCAACGATCCGGAGGTAGGTGAAATTAACGGCAACGAGATCCACTATTCGGAGTTTGTTGCAGCTTACGAGGATGTTAAGACTCAGATGGGCGGTGACAATTTCGATTACGACCAGTCGGCTCAGGCTGTTTCGATGGCTTGGCAGTCGCTCTTGGCTGACCGTGTATTCGTACCAGGCTTCGAGAAGTTGGGCTTGACCGTTGCTCCGGCAGAGCGTAAGGCTATGTTGCAGGGTGCGGTTCCATCGGGCGTATACAGCAGCGTATTTGCTGACCCTCGCACCGGTGCGTACAATGTTGCAGCAGTAGCAGAGTTCCTCGCTCAGGCTGAGGGTAATATCGAGATGCAGCGTGTTTGGGCCTTGATCGACAAGCAGGCTCGTATCGAGCGTGCATCGAACAAGTATATGGACTTGGTTCGTGGTGCTGCTTATGCTAATGCTCTCACTTTGAACAAGGGCGTTGTAGCAGAGAACAATACATACAAGGGTCACTTCGTTGCTTGCAAGTATGCTTCGGTTGCAGACTCGCTTGTAAATGTATCGAAGGGCGAGATTAAGAAGTACTACAATGCTCACAAGCAGCAGTACAAGCAGACCCCTTATCGCACAATCAGCTATGCTCACTTCGAGATTGAGCCTACCGAGGCTGACGAGAAGGCTGTTGAGGCTACTGCAAAGAAGAATGCTGATATCTTTGCAAATACCAAGGATTTGAAGGCATATGTTCGTGAGCAGGCTCACGCATCGTTGGCAACAACTTTCGTTGCAGCTAAGTCACTCTCTTCGGAGGAGGCTAAGGCTCTCCGTGCAGGCAAGACCTTTGGTCCTGAGTTGCAGGGTGAAGAGTGGTACGCTTCTCGAGTATTCGAGACTCGCAATGTACCTGAGGAGATTGAGTTGCAGCACATCGTAGTTTCGTATATGGATACAAAGTTGGCAGACAGCCTCTATACCGTAGCAAGCAAGAAGGGTGCAGATTTCGCAGCTTTGGCTTCGAAGTACTCGGTTGCTGAGACAGCTGCTGAGGGTGGTATGATCGGTAAGGTTGAGTACTCTACTTTGTCTGCTGAGCTTGCTGACGCTTTCGTATCGGCAAAGAAGGGTGCAGTTATCAAGGTTGCTTTTGGTAACGCTATTCAGATCTTCAAGGTGCTCTCTACAGGTCCTGTAACTCGTCACTATCGTCTTGCAACTTTGACCTATCCGGTCGAGGCATCGCAGGAGACTCAGCGCAATATCCACAAGGAGGCAAGCCTCTTCGCAGTAAATGCAAAGGGTTCGATTGAGAAGTTCAACGAGGCTGCAGCTTCGCTCTCGACTTCGACAATGAATGTTGAGCAGGGTAGCCGCAATGTTCCAGGCTTGGCTAACTCGTTGGAGGTTGTTCGTTGGGCTAACGATGCAAAGGTTGGCGAGGTTTCGGATCTCATCAAGCTCGAGGATGGCTATGTTGTAGCAGTTGTTACAGCTATCGACGACGCTGAGTACAAGTCACTTGCTAAGGTTTCGTCGCAGATTAAGAATACTTTGCTCCGTGAGAAGAAGGCAGCTTTGTTGAAGGAGAAGATGCAGGGCGCAACCTTGGAGGAGATTGCTGCAAATGCAGAGGCTAAGGTTGAGGAGTTCTCGGATGCTAAGTCTTCGGCATACTATGTTAAGGGCTTGGGTGTTGAGCCACGAGTACTTGGCGCAGTAGTTGCAGCTGAGACAGGTAAGCTTCTTCCACTCGTTGAGGGTAACAGCGGCGTATATGCAGTTGTTGTAGACGAGGTTGCAACCGAGGAGGCTCAGACCCTTGAGGCCGAGCGAGTTAAGGCTCAGGCAGAGGTTGAGGCTATGGCTGCTCGTCGTGCAATGTGGGCAGTTCAGGAGAAGGCAAATATCGTTGACGGTACCGTTAAGTATTTCTAAATCCTGAAGCTATATAGGTTGATAAGACCGGCTCTATGGGCCGGTCTTATCTTATGTTGAGGTGTAGGTAATTTTTGTAAAAACAAGATTTTTATCCTGTTATAGTGGTTGATATAATAAAAAATCGCTATATTTGTAAACTAAATTGCGTGTATAGTGCGCATATATGCCAAAAGAGTATGAAAATAGTTATTGCAGGTGTAGGAGAGATGGGTATCCACTTGGCCAAGATGTTGAGTGGTAACGGACACGATATTACCGTCATAGATACCGAGCCAAAGGCGTTGGCAGAGGTGGCAAGCCTTGCCGATGTGATTACTGTCGAGGGCGACTCGACAACCTTTGCCGTGTTGCGTAAAGCCTCGGTGCGTAAGTGTGACCTCTTCATTGCGGTGCATCCTGTGGAGAATACCAATATCCTCTCGGCTATCATGGCTAAACAGCTCGGAGCCAAGAAGGCTATTGCCCGCATCGACAACAATGAGTATCTCGAGCCTAACAATAAGGAGATGTTTATAAATATGGGCATAGACTATATGTTCTATCCCGAGAAGATTGCCGCCGAGGAGGTTATCACACTGCTCGGACACACTTCGACTACGGAGTTTGTCGATTTTTCGGGCGGTCGTCTTTCGTTGGTGGTGTTCCGCTTGGAACCGACCTCTCCGCTTGTTGGTCGAGAGTTGTCGAGCTTCTCGGTGGACGAGGATGCTTCGTATCGTACTGTTGCAATCTCTCGTGGTGGCAAGACCCTTATTCCGCATGGAACAGACTCCTATATGGTCGACGATATGGTCTATATCATTGCTCGTCACGACTCGGTTGGCGAGATTATGGCATTGTCGGGCCAGGGCAATGTCGATATCAAGAATATGATGGTTCTCGGAGGCTCCCGTATCGGTGTGCAGATTGCTCAGGCGATGCAGGAGGATGTAAATATCAAACTCATCGACTATAATGCCGACAAGGCGTATCGTTTGGCGGAGCAGCTCGAGAAGACCCTTATTATTAACGAGGATGGCCGTAACACCGAGGCGATGATGGAGGAGGGACTCTCGAATATGGACGCTTTTGTGGCGGTTACAGGCCGTAGCGAAACCAACATTCTTACCGCAATGCTCGCAAAACGCATGGGCGTAAAGAAGGTTATTGCCGAGGTCGAGAATCTCAACTATATCAACCTTGCAGACTCGGTAGGTGTGGATACCATCATCAACAAGAAGATGGTTTCAGCCTCGAATATCTTCCGATTTACGATGTCTACGGATGTCTTGGCAATCAAATGCCTTACAGGTAGCGATGCCGAGGTGTTGGAGTTTATCGTTAAGCCAAACTCGCCTGCCACAAAGGCAGCAATCAAGGATTTGGGATTGCCGTCGGATGTTACAATCGGAGGTATCGTGCGTGGCGACAAGGTCTTTATCGCATCGGGCAAGACCGAGATTTCGGCATACGATAGAGTTGTGGTATTTGCAATGCCTTCAGCAATCTCTAAGGTCGGAGAGTTTTTCAATTAGTGAGAAGAGATAATAAAATAACATAGATAACCCATATGTATATAGCAATTGCAGGAAATATCGGTAGTGGCAAGACTACACTTACCGAGATTTTGACCAAACATTATGGCGCAAAGGCCTATTATGAGGATATTGACAATCCTTATATCAACGACTTCTACGAGGATATGAACCGTTGGGCATTCCAGTTCCAGGTACACTTCCTTGCAAGCCGTATTCGCCAGACTGTGGATATGTTGGCCGACAAGTCGGCAGATATCTTCCAGGATCGTACCATCTACGAGGATGCTCACATCTTTGCGGGCAACCTTCATCAGATGGGTTCGATGTCGTCGAGGGATTTCGGTACCTATATGAAGTTGTTCGACATCTCGACCAACCTTATTCCGCAGCCCGACCTTCTCATCTACTTGAAGGCGAGTGTACCAACCTTGGTTAAGCAGATTCGCAAGCGTGGTCGTGACTATGAGCAGAATATCGAGGTGGAGTATCTCGAGCGATTGAACAATCGTTATAACGATTGGATCGAGAATAACTATAAGGGAGAGGTCTTTGTTATCGACAAGGATAATAGCGACTTTATCGAGAATGCCAAGGTGCTGGAGGCGCTCTACGAGCGTTTGGATGCAATTAAAGCGTCGAAGAAGTAGTCTGTTATGAGAGCATTGCCGGTTGCCTTTACGGAGCGAATGCGCAAGCAGTTGGGAGTAGAGGAGGCTGAACGCCTTTTCGAGTCTCTCGACTCGGTATCGCCCGTAGCTGTACGCCTCAATCCTGCCAAGTGCGGTGACGAGGGTGTATGGAGCGATGGTGAGGCAATAGCGTGGAGCAAAAATGGCCGCAAGCTGAAGGAGCGACCATCGTTTACGCTCGATACTGCATTTCATGCCGGTGCATACTATGTGCAGGAGGCGGCATCTCAATTTATAGATTATATCGTTTCGCAGGAGGATTTGCAGGGCAAGCGGGTGCTCGATATGTGCTCAGCGCCCGGCGGAAAGACCACCATCTATTCGACCGCCGTGGGCGAGGATGGTTTGGTTGTTGCGAATGAGTATGTTCGCTCCCGAGCCAATATCCTGGCGGATAATGTGCGCAAGTGGGGTATGGGTAATGTGTTGGTTACCAACAATGCACCCGAGCATATTGCGCAGTTCGAGGGGTGGTTCGACTTGGTTGCTGTCGATGCTCCCTGCTCGGGCGAGGGAATGTTCCGCAAGGAGGAGGTAGCCCGTGAAGATTGGAGCGAGGAGGCGGTCAAGATGTGTGCTGCACGACAACTTTCGATTGTGCGTGAGGCGTGGCAGTCGCTCAAGGATGGCGGACTGTTTATATATAGCACCTGTACCTTCAATGAAGATGAGGACGAGGGACTTTTGCGAGCCTTTATCGAGGATGTGGGCGAGGTGTTCGAGCCATCGCAAAGGGTTGAAATAGAGGAAATATGGGGCGTTGTAAGGGGTGAGGTCGGAGATTTTCAGACCTTCCGATTCTTTCCTCACAAAACCGATAGCGAGGGTCTGTTTGTTGCGGTAGCTCGCAAGGCAGAGCCGACAACTCAACGCACTCCAAAGGCAAGAAAGAGGGTGATGCAGGAGGTGGACAAGAACTCTCGCAAGGAGTTGATGCGATATTTGCAACAGCCTGATAATTATACCTTTGCAATGGTTGCCGATACGATATATGCCTATCGTACTGAGCAGTTCAAGGCGGTGCAGGCGCTCTCCGAGGGCTTGACTGCAATCTGTTCGGGCGTGGCTATGGGACAAATCTTTAAGGGGAAGTTGAAGCCCGATTGGGCATTGTCGCAGTATGTTGGATTTGAGCGCAAGTCGGTGGCTGTCGAGGAGGTCGACGAGTCGAGAGCGCTGGACTATCTCCGCAAAAAGGATATTGCGGTGGGCAATATGGCCGAGGGTATTAACCTAATAACACACAAGGGCAGAGCATTGGGCTTTGCCAAGAGGGTAGGAGTGAGATGTAACAATCTCTATCCCAATTCGTTGAAAATTATGAATATGTAAAAGATATGGTAGAGAAACTTTACTATTCTATGGGCGAAGTTACCGAGATGTTCGATGTTGAGGCATCTCTGATTCGCTATTGGTGCTCGCAGTTCACCTGTCTGCGCCCGAAGCGAAACGCAAAGGGTAACAGACTTTTTACGCAGCAGGATATCGAGCGCCTGAAGCGCATACATCACCTTCTGAAGGAGAAGAAGATGACTATCGAAGGTGCGCAGAAGGCTATGCGTAAACGCAATATCGAGGCCGAGGAGAAGGACTCGGATATCGAGCTGCTCGAGCAGTTGCAGTCGTTGCGTGCGATGCTTGTCGAGATGCGTGAGGGCATTGGCGAGGAGGAGCCTATCGAGGAGGTGGCTCCTGTCAAGTCGGCAACTCCGTCTGCAGAGGAACAGCAAGAGCCTGTGCAGAAGAAAAAACGCACTCCACGCCGCAGGTTGATAGGCGAGGAGGGCGTGGTTGAAAGACCATTGTTCCCATTCTACGAGCAGACACTTTTCTAAAGCGCAAGACGATGAAAATCAGAGATATAGTAGCACCTATAGAGGAGTTTGCGCCACTCTCGCTGCAGGAGTCGTACGACAATGCAGGCCTGATTGTAGGTCGCTTGGACGACGAGTTGCAGGGTGGTGTTCTGTTGGCAGTTGATGTTACCGAAGAGGTTATCGAGGAGGCGATTGCGAAGGGTTGCGGGCTTATCATTACCCATCATCCGATAATTTTCCATCCTCTTAAACGCCTCAATTCGGCATCTGTTGTGGAGCGTTGTGTCGAGATGGCTATCCGCCACAATATCGCTCTTTATGCTTGTCACACAAATCTAGACTCGGCCCCAAACGGTATGAGTTGGCGAGTTGGCGAGATGCTCGGTTTGCAGAATATGGAGGTGCTGCAGCCAACCATCGAGGGTGCCGGCTTTGGTGTTGTCGGAATGCTTGCCGAACCGATGAGCGAAGTGGAGTTTTTGAAGAGGGTGAAAAATACCTTTTCGGTTGAGACTCTGCGACATAGCGCATTGCTCTCTCGTGAGGTTAAGCGTGTGGCAATTTGCACCGGAGCAGGTGCTTCGCTGATGAAGGAGGCGAAGGCCTCCGAGTGCGATATTTACCTCACGGCCGACCTCAAATATAACGATTTCTACACCCCCGATTCGCACTTTGTTGTGGTCGATATGGGACATTTTGAGAGTGAATTTTGCGCAATTGCTATTTTATTTGATATTTTATCAAAAATTTTTATTAACTTTGCGCTCCATAAGAGCGCTCAATCGAAAAACCCGGTACACTATTTCGTGTAATGGGCTGAACGATAGGGTGTTTGGGCTGTAAAGGCCCGGTTTTCACGGTTTAGGAAAATAACAAAATTAAGATATATGGCTACAAAGAAAAAGACAGCAGAGGTAGATTACTCGATGTATGAGAAGATTGTTGCTCTCTATGAGTTGCAGAAAATTGACTCTCAGATTGACGAAATCAACAAGGTTAAGGGTGAGTTGCCTTTGGAGGTTGAGGATTTGGAGGATACCGTTGCAGGTTTGAATACCCGCCTCGACAATATCAATGGTGAGATCGACGAGTTGGTGTCGCTTACCCGTCAGCGTCAGCGTGAGATTGAGGAAGCTAACGCCCTCATCGCTCGCTACAAGGAGCAGCAGAACAATGTTCGCAACAACCGTGAGTACGAGTCGTTGGAGAAGGAGATCGAGTACCAGTTGCTCGAGATCACCCTCGCCGAGAAGCGTTTGAAGGAGTATGCTGCAGCAAGCAAGTCCAAGAAGGCATCAGTAGAGGCTACCGAGGCTGAGCTCAATGAGCGTAAGGCAGACCTCGATGTTAAGCGCCAGGAGCTCGACTCAATCGAGAACGAGACTGCTGATGAGGTTAAGGATCTCACCGCAAAGGCTGAGGTTGCAAAGGCTAAGATTGACGAGCGTCTTCTCTCGGCTTATGGTCGTATCCGCTCTAAGGTTCGCAATGGCCTTGCAGTAGTAACCGTAAAGCGTGATGCTTGCTCTGGTTGCTTCAACCGCATCCCACCACAGCGTCAGGCAGATATTCGCCTCGGTAAGAAGCTTATCGTTTGCGAGTATTGTGGTCGTATCCTTGTTCCAGGCGACGAGGATTAAGCGAATAGCAAGGATCTTTTTTCACCACATTTCAATAACCGAGTTCCTCACATACGCCAAGTATGCTGCGGACTCGGTTTTTCATTTGGCAAAAAAATATCTCTTGCTATTCGCTTAATTCGAGGAGCCTTGCTCTTGCCTGCTTAAAATCAAATTTCAGAGAAGAGGTATGCTGCGGACTCGGCTTTTCATTTGGCAAAAAAATATCTCTTGCTATTCGCTTAATCCGAGGAGCCTTGCTTTTGCCTGCTTAAAATCAAATTTCAAAGAAGAGGTATGCTGCGGACTCGGTTTTTCATTTGGCAAAAAAATATCTCTTGCTATTCGCTTAATCCGAGGAGCCTTGCTCTCATCTGCTTAAAATTAAATCTTTAATTTTACATTTTTAATCTTTAATTTTATTATCTTTGTAAAAAATAGAGAAAAAATATGCAGACGATTATAATCTTCGCAGTTGCAGTTGTGGCACTTGCAGTGGGTGCCGTATGCGGATATTTCGTAGCCCGTACACGCAGCGTAGCAGCAGAAACCCTCCTTGCGCAGAAGCAACAAGAGGCAGAACAGGCCAAGTCGGAACTCTCGGTGTGTCGCACCGAAAATACTTCGTTGCGTGCCGACAATGCCCGATTGGAGGAGCAGCTGCGCCAGCAGGCCGAGGAGCGTAAGAATTTGCGTTTGGAGTCGGAGCGTGCCTTCCGTGAGATTGCCACTTCGATTTTCGACGAGAAGTCGAAGGTTATGCGTGAGAATAACCGCACTCAGCTTGGTGAGATATTGACTCCATTCAAGAGTGACCTCGAAAATCTCAAAAAGACCATTCACGACTGCTACACCGGCGAGGTTAGTGAGGTGAAGTCGTTGCGTGATACAATCAAGGATCTGCAGGATTTGAACAACACTATAGGCCGTGAAGCGAAGGAGCTCACCTTGGCCCTCAAAGGCAACTCGAAGGTGCAGGGTGATTGGGGCGAAATGCTCCTCAAACAACTGCTCGAGAAGTCGGGTCTGGAGGAGGGAGTGAACTATGTTCTGCAGGCCACCGAGAATGAGGATGGCACCAAGATTAAGGGCGAGGAGGGCGGACAGTTGCGTCCCGATGCGATATTCCATCTTCCCGAGGGCAAGAGTCTGATTATCGACTCGAAGGTGTCGCTTACGGCATATGCCGACTATGTGAACGCCTCGGTTGAGAATCAGCCGGCAATGCTTGCATTGCATCTGCGCTCGATCAAGAATCATGTAGATGAGTTGGCTCGTAAGGAGTATCCGAAGTATGTGAAGAACTCGGCCGACTTTGTGATGATGTTTGTGCCGAACGAGGGTGCCTATCTGGCTGCGTTGAATGCCGATAAAGATTTGTGGGCAAATGCCTACGACCGCCATGTTGTCATTATCAGTCCAACCCATCTTATCTCTGTGTTGAAACTTATGTATCAGCTATGGATGCGAGATAAACAGACCAAAAATGCTCTGAAGATTGCCGACGAAACGGGCAAGTTATATGATAAGTTTGTTGGTTTTGTCGACGATTTGGAGGAGGTCGGCAAGCATCTCGATAAGGCAAGTGCCGTCTATGGTGAGGCTCACAAGAAGTTGTCGAGCGGTAAGGGCAATATCCTCTCGAGGGTAGAGAGTATTAAGGAGCTGGGCATAAAGGCCAATAAACGCCTGAAGATAGAAGAGGAGTAGAGTGATATGAAAATGAACTTTGCAATAAAGAGATACGAGGTACCGACGATTGAGAGGTGCGAAGTGGAGGTCGAGGCTGGCTACAAGAGCTCCATAAGTGTAGAACTGCCCGAAATTGACGGCACAAAAGAGGAGGGAGAGTGGTAATATGAAGAACTATTTGAGTATATTGTTATCCGTACTGTTGGTCGGATGTACTGCTTTTAATGGCCAGGAGAATGTCATTCCGACGGGAAGTGTCATTCCTGAGCAGATTACGGCTCTCTTCGAGCAGCCTTCAGTGCGCACCGTGGTGCAGGAGGATCGCTATATCTATTGGAGTGAGGAAGATGAGATCTCCTACTTTCCGCAGCAGAATTCCAATGTGCAGTATCGTCTGCATGCAACCGAAGGCGAAACGGCCTACTTTACCCGTATCTCAACCCCCGAGGCCTCGGAGGTTAAGCTGAACTACAACTATGCGGTATACCCATATGCCGAGAGCGCAGAGGTGGCAACTGAAGGCCATGTGAGCGTACAACTGCCGTCGTTGCAGAGCTATGCCGAGGAGTCGTTCGGTGTTGGTGCTGCAACCATGGTTGCTGTTTCGGATGCGGCAAATGGCGCAACCGTGAAATTTGCCAATGTTGTAGGCTTCCTAAAGTTGCAACTCTATGGTAGCGATGCGGTTGTTAAGCGTATCGAGTTCCGAGGAAATCGAGGTGAGAAGATTGCAGGTGCTGCCACCGTTAAAGCTACCACAACATCTGCTCCGGTCGTTGTTATGGGCGACTCTGCCACAGATGTCGTAACGCTCGATTGTGGCGAGGGTGTGCGTTTGAGCGAGGATAAGACTAAACCGACAGCCTTTTGGTTTGCCCTGCCTCCGCAACTCTTCGAGGAGGGCTTTACCATCACGATATACGATGATAAGGGCACACCATATCTGAAGAGTACATCCAGACTCTACTCCATAGATAGAAATATGATTCAGCCGATGAAGGCGCTGGATATGCGTGGTGACACCATCCTCGATATAGAGGAGAACGATGGCAAGGTGCTCTTCTATCTGGCAGAGCATAGCAAAGGCGTGCGCTCGTTGGAGGGTATGGCAAGCCGTAATTGGCTCGACTCGAAGGCTTTGGTAAATGGCAAGGAGTATAGCGTAAGCCTTGACGGCAATGGAACACCATATATCTTGGTCGATGCCTCCTCGTCGAATGTTTATGAGGCGGTATTGCTATCGTCGCAGAGCGAGCAGTGGTATAGCGAGAATCCGTATAGTGGGGTGGTGCTGCCTTGCTCGCAGTTTGAGTCGAAAACAGCCAATACAATCGCCTCTTTCCCAATGTATGCAACCTACAAAAAGACAAATGGTCGTACATTGGTCTTCGACGATGGCTTTGCGTTGTTGCGCTTGCGCTTGAAAGGTGCGGCAAAGATCGTATCGGTGCGAGTGGAGTCGGAGCTCGGATACGACCTTGCCGGTAAGGTGGCTACAATACCTGCGACAGGCGAGTATAAGGTTGAAAAGGGGGCTAAGTTTGTGGCTCTCAACTGTACGAAAGAGGGCACTTATGTGACGCTCGATGGTGCAGCATATCACGATTTCTATCTGATGATTGCCCCGGGCGACTATTCGCAGGGTTTACGAGTGTCGGTTTGCGACAAGGAGTATAAGGCTTCGTTCTATGACCTCAAGGATGTAAAGCTTGCTCAGGGCGAAGTCTATACATTGGAGACCGAATATGCACCGAGTGAGGACCTGCTCTTCTATCAGGGCTTCGATAATTGCGTATGGGGTGGAGATGTCGTGCGAGGCTCTGCTGGTATAGGATTCTCGCCGACAGATAAGGTTATTGGCTCTCAGTCGGGCCTTGACCGTACGGGCTACGAGGAGGCCTTGACAGAGGTTACATATAACAATCCGGGCTCGGGCTATATCCAATCGAATGTATGGGACGATGTTACATCAGACACAGTCGAAACATCGCACCAAGTGTCGGATAGTTACCTTACAAGTCGCCACTTCGAGGATTATAAATATCTCTTCCGTGTGCAGGAGCATCCGGGATATGTCGCTATCGGTACGGCATCTACGGCTCGAGGAATCTTCAGCTCGCCTCTACTGCTCAATATGAAGGCACCGGGCTCGTATAGAGCCAAAATGCGCTTTGCTATGCAGGCAAACTTCAATGGTCAGTTTTCGTGGAGTATTGTAGGCGGTGGTCGTATTACAGCAGTGAAGCTCAACGGTAAGGAGCTGACTCTCACGGCTAAGAACTGTAAATATGAGAAAAATACAGGATTTGTAATACTCGACAATTCGGATCTCAACATTGCGAAAAATGCTGCGGATGAGAAGGTGTGGAATACGATTGAGATGGATGTGGTCGATGTGTCGGACGGCTCAAGAATATATGTCAGGGACGAGGTTGTTACTACCGGCGTTCACGGCATCTATGTGGATTATATCGAGGCTCGCAAACTCTCTTCGTGGGAGAGAAAGTCGTCGAACTTGCGAGTTATGTTGTGGAATATCCAGAATGGAATGTGGGCCGATCAGCACAACAACTACGATAACTTCGTAGCTTGGGTGAAGAAGTGGGATCCGGATGTATGTATATGGTGCGAGTCCGAAACCATCTACAAGGATAAGACGGGATCTTCAACCTCGACAAAGTATCTGCCCGATGGCTGGAAGGAGCTCTGCAAACGATATGGCCATAGCTATGCTGCAGTTGGAGGAAATCGTGACAACTATCCGCAGACCGTAACCTCGAAGTATCCGATAACTACGGTGCTGCGTATAACCAATACGAATGTTTCAAACAAGCCTGTTTCGCATGGTGCAGGCCACTTTACCATAACCAGAAGTGGCAAGAAGATACATATCGTAACATTGCATATGTGGCCACAACTATATGGCTTTGGTGTGGCGAGCGCTGATCGTGATGCGAGTGCTGCGAAGAATGAGGGCGACCTTCAGCGAGAGTTCGAGATGCAGTATATCGTGGATCAAACGGTGAATAATGCCAAGTATGCCAACGAAGAGTATTGGTTGCTTGGTGGCGATACCAACGCTACATCCAGATTGGATAATTGGTATAGGGGTTATGCTTCAAACTCTACGAAACTGCTTACCCACGATGTCGTTCTCAATCAGACCGACCTTAAGGATGTGATAGGTCATCGTTATCCAGGATTGTTTATGGCTTCTACTACAGGTACAAGTCGCATAGATATTATGTACGCTTCGCCAAAGATGTATGATTTGCTGGATAATGCGATGACGATATGGGATAGTTGGACCTCATTAACTGCAAAGAGTATCTACTACTCGAGCTTTATGGACCCTTCCGACCACCTTCCGTTGATTATGGATTTCGACTTGTCAAAATAATAAAAGAGCCGAGGCAACTCGGCTCTTATTTTTTATCTCTGCTAAAATCTCCTATATCGTCAATCGATTTGTCTTCTTGGAGAGAATGGTTTTCAGTCGGTTGATGCGTGTCATCTCCGATATAATCTGAAGCTCCTCCTCTTCGCTGATGTTGTTGTCAGCCAATCGTGCACTCAATTCGGCTAACATTCCCGTTACGAACTTGGTCTTAAACAACTGCATAGCCTTTGGTACACCCTTGCCCAACACCTCCGACTCGGATGTTGTGTGAACATCTTTCTTGGTCCAAATCTCGCTCATGGCGTATTGGTCGTCAATAAATAGTAGGTCGGTTGCTGCATCGCAAACCTCGATGTCGCTATGTGTAGCCAACTCATCCGGCATAAGTATGCGACCCTCTTTGCGGGCGGTGCAGTAGAGGTCGTATATCTTGTTGTAAACCTCGTTGTGGAAACGCATGCTATCTACCTCCATCTCGTCGATAATCGTCTCTGCAACATTCATCGGGATGATTTTGCGACCCTCTCGGAATTCGTAATTTTTTGCTCCGTGAACCACCAAATAGTATATCAACTCCCTCTCGATAGACTCCAAACTGCTGCCTACATTGAGGTTGCCTATAACCAAATTCTCCTCGCTCTGCGGAGTCTCCTCACGACGCTTCCAGTATTGACGGCTCTCACGCTGAATAAAATCGCTTGCCTCCTTGTCGCCCAACGAGTTTACTCGTCGCTTGGCAACCTCGGTGACGAGCAGATCCTCGCTCATCGACATCAGCTGCGCACACTCTTTGATGAAGAATGAACGCTGGATAGAGTCGGGAATCTCGGCTATCGACTGCACGATATCTCGTACCACCTCGCTGCGCTTTATCGGATCATCGCCCGCATCAGCAAGCAACAACTTAGCTTTGTATGAGATGAAGTCCTGGCTATTCTGCTTGATATACTCTCGCACCTCCTCGGCCGAGTGGGAACGAGCAAATGAGTCGGGATCGTGCTCAACAGGCAGAAGTACCACTCGAACATTCAATCCCTCCTTCAATATCATATCTATACCTCGCAACGAAGCGTGCTGACCAGCCGAGTCGCCATCGTACATTACAGTGATATTTCTTGTGAAACGGGCCAAAAGGCGTATCTGCTCGGTCGTTAGCGATGTTCCCGACGATGCCACCACATTCTCTACGCCCGACTGGTGCATCGAGATAACATCTGTGTAGCCCTCGACCATAATGGCGTAGTTCTGCTGCTGAATAGCCTTCTTTGCGAAGAACAATCCATAAATCTCATTCTTCTTGCTGTATATCTCGCTCTCGGGCGAGTTCTGATACTTGGCAACCTTCTTGTCGGTGCGGAGTGTACGACCTCCAAATGCAACAATGCGACCCGAAACATTGTGTACAGGGAACATCACTCGCTCACGGAAGCGGTCATAGATGCGGCCATCCTCTTCTCGTTTGAGGGTAAGACCTGTCGAGAGGAGGAACTCCTCCTTGTAGCCGGCACGCAGTGCATCCTGCGTCATCTTGTCGCCACCCGAAGGGCAGAATCCGAGTCCGAACTTGCGGATTGTCGACTCCGAAAAACCTCGAGCCTGTCGGAAATAGGAAAGACCTACCGAGATGCCCTCATCGGTGTTGTGGAGTATGTTTACAAAGTAGTCCGATGCCCACGAGTTGAGCATGAACATACTCTCTCGGTTGTTTTGGCGGATTTTATCCTCCTCGCTCTCCTCCTTCTCCTTAACCTCGATGCCGTACTTCTTGGCTACGATTTTTAACGCCTCGGGATAGGTGATATTCTCGTGCTCCATCACAAACGACACGGCATTTCCTCCCTTGCCGCAACCGAAGCATTTGTAGAGTCCTTTCGATGGAGATACGACAAACGAAGGCGTCTTCTCGTTGTGGAACGGACAACACGCCTGATAGTTCACGCCCTTCTTTTTGAGCGTAACATAATCGTTAATCACCTCGACAATATCTGCCGAAGCATAGATTCTATCTATGGTATCTCTATCAATCATCGTCGCAAAGGTAGTAAAATTTTGCGATTAAAATAACACTCCGAGTCGAATACTGAAACTGAGGGCTATATTGTCGCTGTGCTTGCCCAACCAGTCGAAGGTCTGAAAGCCGTGGTAGTAGCCCGTTTCGGCGGTCTTGCCGAAGCAGTAGCCACCTCCGACCCAAGCGTCTGCTATAAAGCGACTTATGCAGTACTGATATCCAATTGTTCCCAATATGGCACCCATACGGACAGGGGTGCGGAGCGATGTTGCGGAGTGGGTGTAGTTGTAGTGCGAATACATCACCTCGGGGCGAAGATAAAAGCCCATCAAAGGCTTCGCCTCGTTGTAGCCGGCCATGAAGAATTTGTGACCGTAGCGCACCGTGAAACCGAGTGGGTCGTTTTTGTACTTATCGTAGCCGGCGCCAATCACGCTGGCGCATATCTCACCGCTCTGCTTGCACTGCGGAAAGGCCCTCTCATAGGAGAGTTTGGTGCTGCCGCTTGCCCACGACAGGAAGGTTACCTTTATGGCGTTGTTGAAAGACTTTTGCCCCTTTCTCTGTGCGTAGGCATGTGCTACAAATAGCATTGCAACCATAAATATGGCAATTCGCAAAACTCGTCTTAGTAGAAGTATAATCATAGCGTTGTAGTTTTTATTCTTTGTATAAAAGATATTTGCGTCGCAGCCTCTTGAACTGCTCTACATCTTCGCTCCACATTGCCTTGATTTCGGTGGCAGACTTGCCCTCCAAGATCATCTCTCGGATGTAATCCACACCTGCCAATTGGTTAAATCGACGATTGAAGAAAGCCTCGCCAAGACCTAAACGGTTATAGGCGTCAATCACATACTCAAGATTAAATCCCTTCTCGATAATATCCTTGTGCGGAATAGTTCGTAAGTCTACGCCGTAGCACACTTTGTTTAGGAGTGGCGGATATTTCGATCCTGCAATCGAACGAGGAGTGAACGAGAATTCGGCATCTTTGATATCGGGATGACCATAGACCTCGAACGAAAACTCTGTTCCTCGGCCGAGCGAGCATATTGTACACTCCAACAAGCAGGTCGAAGGGTAGAGATATACCGCCTGCATCGAACGCAAGTTTGGCGATGGATTCTGTGGTAGGGTATAGAGTGTTTGATGCGTGTAGTTCTTGCAGCGGACAACCTCCAATTCCACCATCTTGGTCCAACCCTCGCCAATGGCCATCTTTGCAATTTCGCCCATGGTCAAACCATGCACTACGGGTATAGGCAGAGCCCCAACTCCCGACTTGTACTTCATATCGAGAATAGGGCCGTCCACATACATTCCGTTGGGATTTGGTCGGTCGAAAACCACCACCTTCTTGCCCCCGTCGGCTGCATTTCGCATTACGGCGAGCATCGTAATGTAGTAGGTGTAGAATCGCAATCCTACATCCTGGATATCGACCACTATGATGTCGAATTGCGCCACCTGCTCAGGTGTTAGCTCTCTTGTTTTCGAGGAGTAGAGCGACCAAATTGGCAGACCAGTCTTGCTATCAACAGATGAGTTTATCTTCTCTCCATCGTCGGCCGTGCCACGAAAACCGTGCTCGGGCGATACCACCGCCACAACATTGATCTTGTTTGCAAGCAAAATATCGAGCAGATGCTCCTTGCCCACCATTGCGGTGTGGTTTGCCAGGAGCGCAACCCTCTTGCCCTTGAGCAGAGGTTTCCACTCCGCAACACACTCCGCACCACAGATTACTCGGGCGTATGATGTTGCTACGCACAATGTTACAAAAAGCAGGACTAATACTCTTTTCATGCTCTATTTTCCTCCGAACTCCATCAGGTATGCCTTGATAAATGGATCCAAGTCGCCATCGAGAACGCCATCGCAGTCGGTGGTCTGATGACCTGTGCGATGATCCTTAACTCTTCGATCGTCAAGCACATAAGATCGAATTTGCGAACCCCATTCGATCTTCTTCTTGTCTGCCTCTATGGCCTGTTGGGTGGCTCGACGCTTCTCCAACTCGTATTGGTAGAGTTTCGAGCGCAAAATACGCATCGCATTCTCCTTGTTCATCAACTGTGAGCGGGTCTCCTGATTTTCGATGACATACGAAATCTCCTCGCCTGTCTGCTCATCCTTGAAGTGGTAACGCAAACGGGCTGCCGTTTCGACCTTGTTCACATTTTGACCTCCGGCACCACTCGAGCGATAGGTTTCCCACTCGATATTGGCAGGGTTGATGACCACCTCAATAGTGTCATCCACGGCAGGTGTTACCGCCACCGATGCGAATGTTGTCTGTCGTTTGTTGTTGGCGTTGAATGGCGAAAGGCGCACCAGGCGGTGTACACCATTTTCGCTCTTGAGATATCCGTAGGCAAAGTCGCCCTCCACCTCCATGGTGCAGGACTTTACGCCCACCTCGTCACCCTCCTGAAAGTCGAGCATCTTTACCTTGTAATTGTGCGCTTCGCACCAGCGTGTGTACATACGCAAGAGCATAGAAGCCCAATCGAGTGCCTCCGTGCCACCTGCGCCGGCGTTGATATCGACAATGGCACCCATCTTGTCCTCCTCGCCAGAGAGCATATTGCGGAGCTCCAACTCCTCCACCAACTCCATGGCTCGAGTGTAGGCGTTCTCTGCCTCCTCCTCGGTAGATAATCCAGCCTCGATAAATTCGGGCATCAACGCCACCTCATCGACCGCTTTTTTGACATTGTCGTAACCTTCGACCCAACTCTTTATTGTGGCAACCTTTCGCAACTGCTCCTGTGCCTTCTCGGGGTTCTCCCAAAAGTCGGGAGCGAGAGTCTTCTCCTCCTCGTTTTGGAGGTCTATTCTTCTCTGGTCGATGTCAAAGGCACCTCCCCAGCGTATCCAGACGCCTTATAATGTCCTTAATTTCCATACTCTTAGAAAAATCATTCCGGTTGACTCTTTTTGCACCTTGCTGCGGTCGTCAAGTTCCTCACATAGGCTTACTATGCTGCGGACTTGCCGCCTTACAACGCACAAAAATAGCCTAACCGCCTCTGATTTTTGTTTTTCTTGTTATTTGTCTAATCTAATTACCTCCAATTTTTAGGTTTTTGGTGATTATTGCACAAAATTAAAAATTAAAAATTAAAAATTCAAAATTTTTAGGTGAGAGTTAACGAAATTAGGGAATTTAGCGACCAACCGCTAAATTTTTCGATTTAGTTATGGGGTGGTTGGTTTTGCAGAATCGAAAATAAATCGCTATATTTGTGTTCACATTATATTATACTACTATGAAAATGAGCGTGATATCTCGATTCGCAATTTTGTTGCCACTCTTGGCACTGATTCTATCGTGTGCACCTAAGGAGCCTACGGCCGAAATATATCAGCTTGAAGGTATGGAAGCGCCGGTCTACTATGCTGCGCCAAAGCCATTGTCCAATGGCGACAGAGGTGAGTTGGCCGTGATTATGATTCAAGGTTGGGGCGGCGGAGTACAGGTCTTAAAGGAGCAGCTTGCCTTGCAGAAGGCGCTGGGTAGGGTTTATGTGGTGTCGCCATTGTATCCTCGTACCCAGATTATGGAGAAGTATAATATCGCCAAGGACGATCGTGCAATTTGGAATGATTCGTGGCCACGAGATCTTACTATTCCGGGAACTCCTCACGATGATTGGCGAGGTGGAGGTGATGCCAATGGAACAACAATGAGTTCGTATGATGTTGTGGATGAACTGCTTGCCCAACTCTCGCAAAAGAGATTGTTCCCTAATTTGAAAAAGATTGTGATGGTGGGATTTTCGGCCGGTGGACAGTTTGTTGGTCGATATGTTGCCGTTGGTAAAGGCCTTGTGCGTGAGGGTATTACTTTGGAGTATGCAGCGATGTCGCCTTCGACTTTTATCTTGCCAAACTCTACCGACACTTGGCATTACGGCATTAGCAATCGCCCTCGTTACTGCCTGGAAACAAGCGATGAAAAGTTGATGGAGAATCTTCGTTCACGCCGTTGCTTGCACGGATGTGGTTCGTTGGATATTGGCGAGAAAAGTCTGGATAAAACCCCGCCGGCAATGAAGCAGGGCGAGAATAGATTTGTGCGTTACCTGAATTTTAAGGCTATGGTTGAGAAGGATGAGAAGTGGGCTGAAAAGGTTGTGTTCCACACCTTCGACTCTATTGCACATAAGGCGACTAAAGCCTATGCCGATCCGTTTTTTGTGGAGTATGTGAAGGATATAAAATAGAAGAAAAAGAGCGATGAAATTTCATCGCTCTTTTTCTCTCTTTCAGACTCCTATTTGTGGAAATTCTCCACGAATTTCCACAGCACCACACCGCCCGAAACAGATACATTGAGCGAGTGCTTTGTACCGAGTTGAGGTATCTCGATTGCCGAGTCGCAAACATCGACAACCTCCTGTGCTACACCCTCCACTTCGTTGCCGAAAACAAGGGCATATTTCACACCCTGTAGAGGCTCGAATTTGTCCAACATCACCGACTCTGCAATTTGCTCGATAGCAACAATGGTATATCCCTCACTCTTAAGCTGTTGCACACACTCGACGGTACTTGCAAAATGGGCCCATTCAACCGAAAATTCGGCACCGAGCGAGCTCTTGTGAATCTCTCTCGAAGGGGGTGTTGCAGTGATGCCGCAGAGGGCAATTTTTTCGACTGCAAAGGCGTCGCCCGTACGGAAAAATGCACCCACATTTTGGGCCGAACGAACATTATCCAAAACCACCACTACGGGCATCTTTTTCATCTGGCGAAACTCCTCGACCGTAGGGCGGCCAAGCTCTGCATTGGTTGTCTTTTTCATATCGTAAATCGCTATAATATCGTCATTGCGAGGCTTGCTTCAAGCCGTGGCAATCTCTCACTTTTAGGGGCTTTTAGCCATTAGCCATTAGCCATTGGCTGATTTTTACACTTAAATTTCGCACAAAAGTAATCATTATTTGAAAAATTTTCACTATTTTTGACCGATTTATGCGTGCGTATGTGTGCAATGGTTAGGAAAATTTTAATATCGGTCGTGGCTTTGTTGCTCTCATTCAGTGCTTTAGCACAGAGTGAGAAACTATATTTGGATACCGACTTTAACTTCGATTTCGATAATACGGAGTACTCGGGTAGTGGCTTCGGTCCGTCGGAAACACTCTTCGGAGTGTCGCTTGCGCCTGTGTTGCGCTATGAGTGGAGCGAAAAACACTCGCTTGGCGTAGGAGTCAATATGCAGAAGTGGTTTGGCTCGGTGCGCTTTCTCGACGACATTGACTTTGTGGCGTACTACCAATACAAGGATGAGAAGTATGGAGCATTGGCGGGTCTGTTCCGCCGTGATAAGCTTATGGGTCGCTACTCCGAGGCCTTTTTCAGCAATGCCTGGTTGGCGAAGAATCGTTTGGTACAGGGTTTGGCGTTGCAATATCACGATAAGGTCGGCTTTGCCGAGCTGGTGGCCGATTGGAACGGAATGTACTCGATGGAGTGTCGTGAGCAGTTCCGCATTCTCTTCTCGGGCGAGGGCCGCTTTGCAAAGGTTATGTATGCGGGTGCCGCATTCGAGATGCAGCACTACGCCAACCGTGCCGATTTCCACTACAATGTGGTGGATAACCTTGTTGTAAATCCATATCTCGGAGTCGCTTTCAACGCCTTCTTCGATTTCGATATCCGATTGGGCTATCTGCAGACTCTGCAGCGAGATAGACTTACGGGGGGGGGCTGGCAAACTCCATATGGCACAGAACTCTTCTTCCGAATGAGCCGTTGGGGAGTATTTATCTCGAACAATTTCTATATCGGCGACGACCTGCTGCCACTCTACGATTCGATGGGCAAGGAGGGTACAATCTATGGTGCAGATCTCTATGCTGCCGACCCCTTCTATCGCACCGAGAGCGCCTACTACAATCGCACAGGTATAGGTTACGAACAAAATTTTTGGAAGGAGCGCATCAAGGTCAAGGCGGAGTTTGTGCTCAAGACCGATGGCGAGAGGATGTATAATCAGCAGATTATATCGTTGGGCGTGAATATCGCCCCAAAATTGTATGATAAGACAACGAAAAGAACAAAATAATAAAAACTGAAAGTTATGGCAACTGAAAATGTTGAAGTAAAAGAGAAGTCTTTGAACTTCCTTGAGGAGATTATCGAGGAGTCGATTGCAAACGGTTTGTCGCATGTGCAGACACGATTTCCACCGGAGCCAAACGGCTACCTCCATATCGGACACGCAAAGAGTATCTGCATCAACTTCGGCTTGGCAAAGAAGTATGGCGGTAAGTGTAACCTCCGTTTCGATGATACCAACCCT
>JAGBRY010000129.1 GCA_017632115.1 Alistipes sp.
CCGTGGCTCACTGCGATAGAGTGCAAATCGCCAACCTGGAACGACGACAACCAAGGCGAAGCGGTGGTGCCGACACGGGTCGAAACAATCTGCGAGATGTGACGGTGGATATCGTTATGGAAGAGGGTAGGCGACTCCTTGGTCATCATACCGAGCTTTCCGTATGGCAACAATCCCGACTTAACGAGTGCCTGGAAGCCGTTGCAGATACCCAAAATCAAGCCACCACGCTCAATCAAGGCGTGAACAGCCTTTGTTACGGCTGCGTTATTCAAGACGCTTGCAATGAACTTACCCGAACCATCAGGCTCATCACCCAACGAGAAACCACCACTCAATACAAGGATATTACACTTGTCGATAGCCTCGGCCATAGCCTCAATCGACTGCAAGACATCTTCCGGTGTGAGGTTACGGAATACTCCGATATGGGTCTCTGCGCCCTCACGCTCGAATGCACGAGCAGTGTCGTAGTCGCAGTTTGTACCCGGGAATACAGGCAAGTAAACCTGCACCTTCTCAACCTTCTCGCCCTTATACTTTGGAGCCTCTGCAGTGCAGTTGCTCTCACGGCACTTCTCGCCCGACTTGCCCTTTGCAGGGTAGATCTTCTCGAACTTAGCACTATTTGCTATGTAGAGCTCCTCCAACGAGAACTTCTCGCCCAATACCTCGATGCTCTTCTCAGCGGTTGTTTCACCCACCTTGATTGCACCCTCGAACGCCTCCTTAGCCTCGACCAAAATCGAACCATAAGAGTAGTCGAACAAGGTTGCCTCGTCGCAAGTCAATACGGCACCAATCTCGTTACCGAACGACATCTTGGCAACAGCCTCCGCAACACCACCAAAGCCGATTGCGTAAGCCGAGAGAATGTTACTCTTCTCAACCTCGGCAGTTACAGCCTTGAAGTTAGCCTTTAACTCCTCGGTATTTGGAGTCCAATCTGCATTAGGATTGTGCTTAACCAAGTACAAGCCATTGCCTGCGCCCTTGAACTCAGGGCTTACCGCCTTGCGTGCATCGAGAGTTGTGATACCGAATGCGATAAGGGTTGGCGGAACATTTATATTCTGGAAAGTACCGCTCATCGAGTCCTTACCACCAATCGAAGGCAACTCAAACGCCTTCTGCATACGGATAGTACCGAGCAATGCCGACATTGGCTTGCCCCACGAGCGAGCATCGGTCATACGCTCAAAGTACTCCTGATATGAGAAGCGCATCTTCTCGTACGAAGCACCCGAAGCCACAACCTTTGCAATAGCCTCCACTACTGCGTACTCGGCACCGTGATATGGCGACCAAGCCGAGATGTATGGGTTGAAACCAAACGCCATAACACTCGCTGTCGAGGTCTTACCGTGGCGAACAGGCAAGGTCTGCATCGAAACCTGAGTCTCGGTGCGCTGGGTCTTACCTCCGAACGGCATCAACACGGTCGAGCGACCGATTGTCGAGTCGAACATCTCGCACAAGCCACGCTGCGATACAACATTATTATCCTTCAAGTTGTTGAGCATCTTCTCACGAAGAGTTGCTCCCTCCACCTCACGGCAGAATGGGTTGCGCTCCTCGATTGCGCCCAAAGTGATCTTTGTATAGTGCTTTGCACCTGCCGAGTCGATAAACTCACGCTTCAAATCTGCCACCTTCTCGCCCTTGTAGAACATACGCATACGGCTGGTATCGGTTACATCCGCTACATGGGTAACCTCCACATTCTCCTCGTGACAGAGTGCCACCATAGCCTCTACATCCTTCTTCTCGACAACGACCGACATACGCTCCTGCGACTCCGAAATAGCCAACTCGGTAGCGTTCAAGCCGTTATACTTTACAGGAACACGGTCAAGGTAAATATCGAGACCATCGGTCAACTCACCGATTGCTACCGATACACCTCCTGCGCCAAAGTCATTCGACTTCTTAATCAAACGAGTTACATCGCCACGACGGAACAAGTGCTGAATCTTGCGCTCCTCAGGAGCATTTCCCTTCTGCACCTCCGAGCCGCACTCCTCCAACGAAGCGGTAGTGTGCTGCTTCGACGAACCGGTAGCTCCACCGATACCGTCACGACCTGTGCGACCACCCAACAAGAGTACTACATCGCCAGGTGCAGGACTCTCACGGCGAACATCTGCAGCCTTAACTGCACCTACAACGGCACCAACCTCCAAGCGCTTTGCCACATAGTCGTCGTGGAAAATCTCTCGCACATGGGTTGTAGCCAAACCAATCTGGTTACCATAGCTCGAGTAGCCCGCTGCAGCCTTGCGTGAGATGATGCGCTGTGGCAACTTACCCTCGATAGTCTCGTCTATACCTTTATATATATCGCCCGCACCCGTTACACGCATAGCCTGATATACATAGGCACGGCCTGAGAGTGGGTCACGAATTGCACCACCCAAACAGGTCGAAGCGCCACCAAACGGCTCAATCTCGGTAGGGTGGTTGTGGGTCTCATTCTTGAACTGCAAGAGCCACTTCTCCTTCTGGCCCTCGATATCTACATCAACGAGGATAGAGCAAGCGTTGTTCTCCTCGCTCACCTCCATATCGTCCAACTTTCCTATTTTACGCAAGTAGCGGCCACCGATAGTTGCCAACTCCATCAAGCACAACGACTTCTGCTCACGGTTCAACTCCTTACGCATCACACCGAACTCGGCCAAAGGGGTCTCGTACTCGCTCTTCATAAACGACTCGTCAATCTTCACC
>JAGBRY010000130.1 GCA_017632115.1 Alistipes sp.
AGCAGAAAATACTATCGCCGAGCAATCTTGCTCGGCGATTCCTTTAATTATCAAATGTCAATTACCAATTGTTAATTAAAAAGCTAATGGCCAATGGCTAACGGCTAATAGCCTACAACTCCCTTGCCAACTTCTCCATAAAGTCGATACCAACCTCGATAGCATCTTCGCTTGGAGCGAAGGTTGAGGTGTGGCTGCGACCAGCCTTTTCGCCCACGCCCAGGCGGTAGAAAAGTGATGGATAACGCTCGCAGTAGAAGCCGAAATCCTCCGAAGTGTATCGCTTATCCAATATCTTGGTAGTCAAATCATTCGCACTTGCAATGGCAAGTGCCTTGTCGACCAACTGTTCGTCGCTCACTACGGCAGGGTAGCCGTGGTTTATATCAACCTCGGTTGTGGTGCCAAACTTCGCATCTACCGACTTTGCTGCCGCCTCGATAATGTGCCAAACGGTGTGGCGATGCTCTTGGCTGAAGCAGCGGAAAGTGCCCTCCAAGTAGACCTCGTCGGGTATCACATTTGTCGCTCCGTCAGCCACGATTTTGCCAATCGAAAGTACTGTGCTTTCGTCATTTACGGCATTTAACATCGTTATGAGGTGAGATGCAGCAACTACCGTGTCGTTCAACTGTGCACGCATGGCTGCATGACCACCCTTGCCACGCACCCAAAAGCGCAACTCGTCATTGGCAGCCATGAATTCGCCCTTACAAAAGCCAAATTCGCCAACCTCCAAACCGCTGTCGGTGTGTTCGCCAACTACAGCAACAACATTGTAATTTGCAAATGGCTCCTCTTTTAAAACCTTCGATGCTCCGCCCGGGTTACACTCCTCACCCGGCTGGAAGAGCCCGAAGATTGTACCCTCGAAATCTCGCTTCTCGGCAAGTCGGAGTAATACTCCGTAGAGCACTCCGGCGTGGATGTCGTGACCGCAAGCGTGCATTACACCGCAGTTCTGCGAGGCGTACTCCAAGCCTGTCTGCTCCTCGATTGGGAGAGCGTCGATATCGGCACGCAACACCACAGCCTTCGACAAATCGCCCTTGCCCTCAATTTTAGCCAAAACACCCGTCTTGGCTATGCGAGCGTGCGAAATGCCCGCCTCGTCGAGGCACTGCTCAATATATTTTGCGCTCTGCACCTCATCGAACGAAAGTTCGGGATTACGATGCAGGTGTCTGCGAAATTCTACTGCGGTAATCATTGTGCTATAACTCTGATTTCAAATAATTTACTCCAATTTTTGCCCGTCACGAAGATGCGCTTTGTCGCCTTGTCGTAGGCTATGCCGTTGAGGACATCTGTCCTGTTGTCACGCTCCTTTTCGGGAAGTATGCCCGAGAGGTTTATGACCCCCTCGACAACTCCGTTCTCGGGGTTGATAATGACGATATGGTCGGTGGTGTAGACATTTGCCCAGATTTTACCCTCTATCCACTCCAACTCGTTGAGGTGCGACAACGACTCCCCTCGTAAAGTTACGCCGATACGACGCTCCTGTGCCATTGTTTCTGGGTTGAGCACACGAATACAATTCGTGCCGTCCGACATATAGAGCTTTGTGCCATCGCTTGTCAAGCCCCAACCTTCGCCTTTGTAGGTGTGGGTAGCGAGCGGAGTAAGCATCTTGCGGTCGTAGATGTGCAACTTGCCGTTGAGCCAAGTGAGTTGATAAATCTTGTCGCCCAAAATGGTTATACCCTCGCCAAACTCATCTTTTGAGAGTTTTTTGCTTTGCAAAACCTTGCCCGAAGCGAGGTCGGTACGGAGCAACTGCGAGCGACCATACTCGCCTGTGCCCTCCCACAATTCGCCATCGACAAACTGCAAACCCTGCGTATAGCTTGTACGCAAATGGGGGTATTCCGCCACCACCTCGTAGGTGTAGAATAACGGCTCCACCGCCTGCGGAGTTGCACTCTTTTTGCGAGTTCCACCGCACGAAACAAGCGTTGCAAAGGCAATCAGTATGGTAACAATTCGCTTCATATCTCCGCAAAGTTAATAAAATTAACTGCAATAGATAGCAAATGGCGAAAAAATTATTATCTTTGCGCCCGAAATATGTGATAACGAAAATTCAAACAAATAATACATAAAACACTATGAACATTACAAAAGTAGAGAAAGAGCAGGGCGCAGCATTGCTTCGCATCGTTGTTGAGGAGGCAGATTACGCAGCTGAGGTTGAGAAGATGCTTCGTGAGTACAAGCGTAAGGCAAACATTCCGGGATTCCGTCAGGGTATGGTTCCTATGGGCGTTATCAAGAAGATGTACGGTAAGGGTGCCGTTGCAGAGCAGGCTTACCGCAAGGCTTCGAACGCTGCATTCGAGTATTTGCAGGCTGAGAAGATCGACTACATCGGCGATGTAATTCCGGCTGAGGAGCAGGGCGACTTCGACTTCGAGAACAACACCACTCACGAGTTCGTATTCGAGTATGGTGTAGCTCCAAAGTATGATGTTAAGCTCACCGCTAAGGACAAGATTACCTACCACAAGATTAAGATCGACAAGAAGATGCACGCATCGTTCCTCGACAACTACCTCCGTCGCTACGGCTCGTTGAAGGATGTTGACAAGGTAAAGAAGGATGAGGCTCTCAATGTAACTCTCGACAACGGCGATATGCGTATCGAGGAGGCTTATGTAGGTCTTATCTCTATGTCGGACGAGGAGCGCAAGCCATTCATCGGTAAGAAGGTAGGCTACAAGACCGAGGTTAATATCAACGAGTTGTACAAGAGCGAGAAGCAGCGTGCTTCGATCCTTGGTGTTAAGGAGGCAGAGTTGGAGGGTATCAACCCTAACTTCTCGTTGGAGATCACCAAGATTCGCCAGTTCGCTAACCCTGAGTTGAACGAGGAGTTCTTCAAGATGGCATTCCCACAGGGCGATGTTACCAACGAGGAGCAGCTCAACGCATATATTGACGAGCAGATTGCTTTGGAGTTGAAGCGTGAGAGCGATTACCTCTTCACATTCGCAGTTCGTGATTTCTTGATTGAGAAGGCTAACCTTGCAATGCCAACCGAGTTCATGAAGCGTTGGTTGTACACCATCAACGAGGGTAAGTTCTCTATGGAGGATATCGAGAAGGACTTCGAGTCGTTCCTCAAGATGTTCACTTGGAACTACATCCAGCGTCAGATTATCACCGCTGAGGAGATCAAGGTTTCGGCTGACGAGGCTAAGGCAGAGGCTAAGTCTTTGGCTGCTGCACAGTTTGCACAGTACGGTATGCCTAACGCTCCGGAGGAGATGCTCGAGAACTTCTCGAAGAATCTCCTCGAGAACAAGGAGCAGAACCAGAAGATCTACGAGAAGCTCTACGAGCAGAAGGTTGTAGAGTCGGTTACCTCGAAGGTTAAGGTTGCAGAGAAGGCTATCTCGGCTGAGGACTTCGCAGAGTTGGCTAAGGCATTGTAATAAAAAGCCGTCTAAAAGGGAGATTTCTGCGTTACGCTCGTTTTTCAAATGCTCACATACGCTTGAGTATGCTCCGCTTTGAAAAATTCGCAAGCCTTGAAATCCCACTTTTATACAACTTTTAGGTTGTTATAACACTGAAAAAATGAAAGCTCTGCAAGTTGGCTTAAGACTTGCAGAGTTTTTTTGACCAATCAAAAATTGACGATTATGACTGAATTTGAAAAATATGCACAGGGTCACTGCGGTATCTCGTCGTTGCGTCTGCACGACTACAAGGCGATTCACTCCGCATATATCAACCCGATGATTCTGGAGGAGCGTCAGCTGAATGTTACCCAGCTCGATGTGTTCAGCCGCTTGATGATGGAGCGTATTCTCTTCCTTGGTGCCCCCGTAACCGATGATGTTGCCAATATCATTCAGGCACAACTTCTCTTCTTGGAGTCGGTGGATCCGTTGAAGGATATTCAGATTTACATCAACACTCCGGGTGGTAGCGTATCGGCCGGTCTTGGTATCTATGATACCATGCAACTCGTAAATTGCGATGTTGCGACAATCTGTACAGGTATGGCAGCCTCGATGGGTGCGGTACTCCTCACTGCAGGTGCAGCAGGTAAGCGCCAGGCATTGCCACACTCTCGTGTAATGATTCACCAGCCACTTGGTGGCGTGCAGGGCCAGGCTTCGGATATCGAGATTACCGCTCGTGAGATTGCTCGTACCAAGCGTGAGTTGTACGATATCTTGTCGCAGCACTCGGGTAAGAGCGTTGCCGACATCGAGCTTGATGCCGACCGTGACTATTGGCTCTCGGCCGAGGAGGCAAAGGCGTATGGCTTGATCGATAGCGTTCTTACAAAACACAATAAGTAGTTATGGCACAGAAGGGTGGAAACAAAGGCGGACAACGCCGTGAAGATTGTTGCTCGTTCTGCGGTCGTCGCCGTAACGAGGTCGATATAATGTTCCAGGGTGCCGATGGTGCCAATATCTGCGGTGCCTGCATCGAGGTTGGACACAAGTCGCTCTCGGAGGCGGGCTTGGCTATTGCATCGCCAAAGAGTAAGGCTAAGCAGGGCGTTTCGATGAACGATGTGCCAAAGCCAAAGGAGATTAAGGCCTTCCTCGATAACTATGTTATCGGCCAGGACGAGGCAAAGCGTGCTATTGCCGTAGCGGTATACAACCACTATAAGCGTCTTTCGGTGGCGGAGAAGAGTAGCGATGTCGAGTTGGATAAGTCGAATATCGTATTGGTGGGCCCGACAGGAACAGGAAAGACCTTGATTGCCCGCACTATTGCCCGTTTGTTGAAGGTGCCGTTTACAATTGTCGACGCTACCGTCCTGACACAGGCGGGATATGTAGGCGAGGATGTGGAGAGTATTCTCTCTCGTCTGTTGCAGGCTGCCGACTACGATGTTAAGGCTGCCGAGCGAGGTATCGTCTTTATCGACGAGATAGACAAAATTGCACGCAAGGGCGACAATCCGAGCATCACTCGTGATGTTTCGGGCGAGGGCGTACAGCAGGCACTGCTCAAAATTTTGGAGGGCACTGTCGTGAATGTTCCGCCACAGGGTGGTCGTAAGCATCCCGAGCAGGCCTTTGTGCAGGTGAATACCAAGAATATCCTCTTTGTCTGCGGTGGTGCGTTCGACGGTATCGAGAAGCGTATTGCCCAGCGATTGAATACTCGTGCAATGGGTTACGGACGAGTAGATACCGAGAGTATCGACCGTGATAACCTCCTGAAATATGTGCAGCCGCAGGATATCCGTTCGTTCGGACTTATTCCCGAGTTGGTGGGTCGTTTGCCGGTGCTGACGCACCTCGAGCCACTCTCTCGTGAGGCGTTGCGTAATATCCTTACCGAGCCAAAAAATGCCATTGTAAGCCAATACAAGGCGATGCTCGAGATGGATGGCGTGGAGTTGGAGTTTGCTGACGAAGCATTGGAATATGTCGTGGACAAGGCTGTGGAGTTCAAACTCGGAGCCCGAGGTTTGCGTTCGATTTGCGAGGCGGTTATGAAGGAGCTGATGTACGAGGCTCCATCTTCGGAAGAGAAGAAGATTGTGGTGACACGCCACTATGCCGAGGAGCAGATAAATCACGCAACTCTGAAAAGCTAATACGCATAAAATTGTATGTTGTTTGCCGAGCGAAATTCATCGCTCGGCTTTTTTGTCGAAAATAATTGGAGAAAGAGCGGGAAATTAGAAATTTTTTGCTAAATTTGTGGTTAGGAAAAAATCAAAAAAAGATATAGCTATGGCAACTAATGAAAATTTGAAGAGAACAGCGGATAATATCCGTATTCTTGCGACCTCTATGGTCGAGAAGGCAAAGTCGGGACACCCCGGTGGAGCTATGGGCGGAGCCGACTTCGTGAGCGTTTTGTTTGCGGAGTTCTTGCGCTACGACCCCGATAATATGCTCTATCCGTTCCGTGACCGTTTCTTCCTCGACCCTGGACATATGTCGCCAATGCTCTACTCGGTATTGGCTTTGGCAGGACACTACTCGTTGGAGGAGCTCCAGCAGTTCCGTCAGTGGGGTAGCGTAACCCCTGGTCACCCTGAGGTAGACTTCTTGCGTGGCGTGGAGAATACATCGGGCCCTCTCGGTCAGGGACACGCAATGGGTCTTGGTGCTGCTATCGCCGAGCGCTTTATGGTTGCCCGCTTTGGCGAGTGGCAGGCTCATAAAACCTATATCTACATCTCGGATGGTGCCGTTCAGGAGGAGGTTTCGCAGGGCGTAGGTCGTATTGCCGGCGATCTCGGCTTGTCGAATATCATTATGTTCTACGATGCTAACAATGTTCAGCTCTCGACCAAGGTTGATGAGGTTGACAAGGAGGATATCGCAATGAAGTATCGTGCTTGGGGCTGGCAGGTATTGGAGATCGACGGACACAATATCGACCAGATTCGTGAGGCTTTGACCACTGCAAATGCTTCGACCGAGCAGCCAACCCTCATTATTGGTCATACCATCATGGGTAAGGGTCTGGTGACTGCCGATGGTGAGTCGTTCGAGGATAAGGTGTCGACCCACGGACAGCCTGTATCGGCTGCAGGTGCAAGCCCTGAGGCTACAGTGAAGAACCTCGGTGGCGACCCTGAAAATCCGTTCCAGATCTTCCCTGAGGTTGCAGAGATCTTCGCAGCTCGTGCCGAGGCTCTGCGTGAGGAGATGGTTGAGCGCAAGAAGGTTGAGGCAGAGTGGCGTCACGCTAACCCTGCATTGGCTATCAAACTCGACTCGTTCCTCTCGGGTAAGTTGCCTGAGATTGACTATCGCTCGATCTCTATTAAGTCGGGCTCGCCAACTCGTGCTGCTTCGGCTGCAGTGTTGGGTGTATATGCCGAGCAGGTTGAGAATATGGTCGTAGCGTCGGCCGACTTGAGCAACTCGGACAAGACTGATGGATTCTTGAAGAAGACTCACGCCTTCAAGCGTGGCGATTTTACCGGTCGTTTCTTCCAGGCGGGTGTGTCGGAGTTTACTATGGCCTGCGTGATGAACGGTATGGCATTGCACGGCGGTATTATCCCTGCATGCGGTACATTCTTCGTATTCTCGGACTATATGAAGCCTGTAATCCGTATGTCGGCGTTGATGCGCTTGCATGTGATATATGTATGGTCGCACGACTCGTTCCGTGTGGGCGAGGATGGCCCTACCCACCAGCCAATCGAGCAGGAGGCTCAGATTCGTCTTATGGAGCACCTCCACAACCACAATGGTGAGCGTTCGATGGTTGTATTGCGTCCTGCAGATGCAGAGGAGGCTGTTGCTGCATGGAAGATTGCTCTCGAGGAGCATCGCCCTTGCGGTTTGATCTTCTCTCGTCAGGATGTGAAGTCGTTGCCAAGCCACACAGCCCGTATCGACGAGGCTATGCAGGCATATAAGGGTGCCTATGTTGTGCTCGATTCGGCTAATCCTGAGGTTGTGATGATCGCTTCGGGTTCAGAGGTGTCAACTTTGATCGCAGGTGCCGAGAAGCTGATTGAGGAGGGTGTTGCAGTGCGTGTAGTAAGCGCTCCAAGCGAGGGTTTGTTCCGTGACCAGCCAAAGTCGTATCAGGATAGCGTACTCCCTGCGGGTGTATTGCGCTACGGTATGACTTCGGGATTGCCTGTGACAATGCTCGGCTTGGTAGGCTCACTCGACCACATCCACGGACTTGACCACTTTGGTCGTTCGGCTCCGTTCAAGGTGCTCGACGAGAAGTTTGGCTACAATGGCGAGACTGTCTACAATGAGGTTAAGAAGTTGCTTGGCAAGTAATTGTTATACAACTCTCAATAAAGAAATAGGGTGTCGAATTTCGACACCCTATTCTTATTATTATATATGGTATGCTTAGAGCGATTTCTTTGCTCGTTTGGCCATAGCCGAAGCGAATACAAAGTCGTTCAACTCCTTGTTGTCGGCGTGGAGAATATCCTCCTTGGTGCCCTCCCACCACTTCTTGCCCTGATGGATGTAGACGATCTTCTCGCCAATCTCCATTACGGAGTTCATGTCATGGGTGTTTATTATGGTGGTGATATTGTACTCTACGGTAATATCGTGAATAAGGTTGTCAATCACGATTGAGGTCTGCGGATCGAGGCCTGAGTTCGGCTCATCGCAGAAGAGGTATTTAGGGTTGAGTACAATAGCTCGAGCAATCGCTGCACGCTTAATCATACCGCCCGAAAGTTCCGACGGATAGAGGTGGCCTGCGTGCGAAAGCTCCACTCGTGCCAAACACTCCTTCACTCGCTTATCCTTCTCGGCAGAGCTCTGATTTGTGAACATGTCGAGTGGCAGGCGTACATTCTCGTATACGGTCGAGGAGTCGAGCAACGCTCCGCCCTGGAAGATCATGCCCAATTCACGACGCACCTCCTTGCGCTTGGCAAATGAGAGGGCCGTATAGTTCTTGTCATCGTAGTAGATGCTGCCACTATCGGGCTCGTGGAGTCCGACAAGGGTTTTCAATAATACGGTCTTACCCGAGCCGCTTCGACCAATGATAAGGTTGGTCTTTCCCGCCTCGAACTCTACCGAAATGTCCTCCAGGATGGTGCGACCATCGAAAGATTTATATAAGTGTTCTCCCTTAATCATACTCTTTTAGTCATACTATCCTCTCATCAACTGTGTAATGATGAGGTTTGAAATCATAATAGCAATTGAACTTGTCACTACGGCACGGGTCGAAGCACGACCTACCTCCAACGAGTTGCCTGCGGCGTAGTAGCCATAGAAGGCTGATATAGAGGTGATAAGGAATGCAAATACCGCCATTTTAATCAGCGAGTATGTTATCTCACCCACAATGAAGTAGTAGTGTAGACCTTCGATATACTCCGCCGGTAAGACAACACCCGTCATCGCAATAATGTAACCTCCGACCGTTCCGATTATCATGCTGAATAGCGCCAACAAAGGGAATGATAATACCGTGGCAATAATCTTCGGCATAATCAGATATGAAGCCGAGTTTACACCCATAATCTCCAGAGCGTCAATCTGTTCGGTGATGCGCATTGTGCCTATCTCCGAAGCGATATTCGAGCCTACCTTACCTGCCAAAATGATGGCGATGACGGTAGACGAGAACTCCAAGAACATGGTTTCACGGGTGGCATAGCCAATCATAAACTTCGGAATAAATGGCGACTCCAAAGTGAGAGCCATTTGCAGGGTGATAACTGCTCCGATAAAGATTGAAATAATAGCAACCAGCGGTATCGAGTTGATGCCAAGAGCCTCAATCTCGTTAACTGTTCGGCGGTAGTAGATGCTCATCTTTTCCGGGCGAGAAAATACCTTGCCCAAAAGCATTACATAGCGCCCTATTGCGCCAAAAAACTTGCCTAAAATCTTCATTTTACTCCTCTACTTTATACCCGTTAAGGCGAGGGTTACTATTTGGATTTGTCCTCTTTAATCTCCTTGAAATCAACATATTCGCCGACATCATCGCTTACACGCTGCTCGGTCTGCTCGGTCTGTATCACCGTTACATCGCCCTCGTTGCGGCGCTGGCTGCGGTGCCACCAACTTTGTTGTTGCTGCTCACCCTGCTGACGCTGTGCTTCGTCGTAAATCTGACTGCGTAGCTTGTGTACTTTCCACGCCAGCATTGCTCCGAAAATGACAACGATAATGAGTGGAATAAGGAACAGATAGCCCAACCACGGCATTGCCACAATCAGCGTTACAATGATTATAATAGTGAATATATTTTGCTTAATAATATCCCAAATTGTGTTCATAGTTTTTCACTTTTTATCTCTGTTTTCGGGGGCAAAGATACAAAAAAAGCGGAAAGCGAGCTCTAAAAGCGGAAAACTAATAACAAAAAGCGTAAATGTATTACTTCTTCTCGCCGAAGAGGTCGACTACAAGGTGCTTATCCTCGCCGTACCAAGCATTGACCACGGTGTAGAAATTCGATCTCGAACTGCTCATACGATCGAGTATAGAGGAGTTACCCTTCAACTCTATCAAATCGTTACCATCACGACGGAGCAACCAGCTGATAGAGCTGTTGTTGGTGATGATGTAGTGGGTACGACCCTTGTAATCCACAATTGTCTTGCGTACCGAAACCGATGCCAGGAAGAGCTTGCGGAGCAACTCCTCGCTGCCCACAACGGTGCCGTACGAGTAGGAGATTGTGCGGTGAGCCTCGATAGCCTCACGCAACGATGCCAACGACTTGTCCTTGGCAAAGATGATGGTCATATTGCGCTGCTCGTCGAAGTTGCTGTATACGCTGCTCGACGGATAGTGGATATCGCTATTCGATGAGAGGAAAAGGTTATACTTCTCGGCACGGGTAATAGCCTGAGGATAGAACTCTGCGCTATTCATCACCTCGATACCGTCGATCAACCCCTCTTTGTAGACCTCTTTCTCGAACGGAGTGAGCTTCATATCCTTGTGGGTCCAACCCGGGTGGTTGTGCATAACCAACGCATTCTGTGCTTTGGCATTACGCAATGACTGTGCTGTCTCGGGTGCATAGATGGTGTTGTTGTTCGAAGTGAAGAGGGCGTTGAAGTGGCTATACTCGTCTGACTCCCTGCGGGTAATCTCTATGCCCGGGATAATGGTGATATCGTACTTTTCCGCCTCTTTGCGAGCCACCTCGACAGGTAGATTGAGGTCTACCTTTATATCCTTGCCGCTTGCAGGACGATTCTTCGACACGAATTCGTAGTTCTGCGCCTCGGTACCATCGGGGGTGTAACCTTTGAGGTACTTCACGAGATTCTTCTCTTGTGGGCGATGTTCGAGATGCTCGGTCACTGCCACAACATCCAAGCCATCCAGCCACGCCTCACGAATTCGAGCCTCCATCGAGAGATGGCCGTCCGAGAAGATTGTGTGGTTGTGAAGGTCGCTCTTGTAAGCCGTATAGCCATCTATGCTTGGCACCACAAACTCGGTGCGCTGCTCGGTACGAGGTTGACGGATATGGAGCATATCCTTGTTTGCTTCATCCTGATAGTATTGAGCTGAAGCCGACAGGGCGGTGATGATGGCCGCAAATGAGAGGATAATTTTTTTCATAAGTTTTAGTGTTTTTAGTGCTTTTGAACTACAAATATACGAAATTTTTTTGATAGTGGAAATTTTTGATTTACTAAGGCTGTCGGAGCCGTAAAATAGATGTCGAAAAATTTGTTTTTCTCGCAAAAAATGGCTAGCTTTGAAGTAGTAGAATATGTAAATAGAAGAACCATTTTGCTTAAATACTGTTGATGTAGCGCCAATGCTTTGATAGCCAGGCGAATAGAAATAAGACTATGAACTAAACTATAACCACTATGAACAAAAAACTTCTACACAAATTTGACGCTGTCTATAATGCTCCCGCTTTAGCGGAGTATTCGGTGCGTATCGAGGCGGGTTTTGCCTTGTCGAATGATTCGTCATTGGAGGAGATTCCGGAGTTGCCATCGGATGGCGGATTTTAACAACCTAAAAAACATTAAGACTATGAAAAAGATTTTACTTGCAGTATCGGCCGTAGCACTAATGTTTGCAGGCTGTACAAAAGATTTGACAAATGAGGTGGCGGGTTCGGCAGCTATCGAGCGTGGCGCTATTGTCGAGAAGACCCTGGTCTTCGAGGATAGCCGAATATCTCGTAACGGAGAGGGTAAACTTTCGTGGAGCCAGGGCGATCAGATTGCTGTAGTTCTCGCAGGTGAGGATGGTAAGTATGCGCTCGATACTCAGAAGTACACCGTTGACCATGTAAACGGCAAGGTGGGTATTCCTGAGAATACGGCCTATGTTCTCTATCCGGCAGGCCTTGTAAGTTTGGGCTTGAGTGGTACAACAGCATCATTCCGTCTTCCTCACATTAAGAATGTTGCCAAGTGCGAGCATATCTTTGATATCGCCCCTATGAAGGGTACTATTGCGGGTGATGTTATCGAGTTTAACAACCTTATGGCCTTTGCGAAGTTCCCATTGACAGGTACAGGTAAGCTCAAGTCGGCGGTGTTGCGCTCTATTTGCAGCACTACAGGTAATTTTCATCCTATCGCAAACCAGGCATCTATCGACCTCTCGGGCAATGTCCTCGAGGGAGGAGGCCTTAAGATGGCTACAACCAATTCGGCTTTCTCGTGGATGCGTATCGGCTTTACCGAGGATGTTGATCTCTCGAAAAATCCGTCACTCTACTTCCCTATCCCTGAGGGTGAGTACGAGAATTTGGGTTTGGTGCTGGTTACAGATGAGGGTACCTACACAATCTACGCCAACAGCAAACATCAGTTTGTTCGTTCGACCGTGAAGTCTGTATCGTCTACTCCGATCAACCTTGCAGATCACAAGCCTGAGAATGCTGTTTCGGTAGCAGGTACTACAGGCAATGCGTATGAGGATTACGCAAGCTGCTATATGGTTCCTCCAACTGCAGGTTCGTACAAGTTCCCTTGTACTTTGGCTGACGGCACCGTTTTGAAGGGTGGTGTTACAGCCGAGCTTAAGTGGGCTGAGGAGGCCGGAATGATTTACGACATCTTCTACGACGCTGAAACAAACGAGATTTCGTTCAAGACCAACGGCAAGGAGGGTAACGCATTGGTTGTTCTCACCGATAATACCTACGAGTCGGCCACAATTATTTGGACTTGGCATATTTGGATTACCGATGCACCTCAGACCTTGAAGATTATGGGCTCGGGTGACAATAAGGCCGTTGCTTACTACTTGATGGATCGTGTTGTAGGTGCTACATGGGCTCCGGACTCTATGTTTGAAGCTGAAGGAACCGAGACTTGGGCAGATTCAAAGGGCAATGAGCAAACTGTAAGGGTGACTACCGAGGTTACGCCACAGCAGGCGAGCGAGGCTTGTGGAGTGTACTTCCAGTATCAGAACCGTAACCCATATCCTCGTATTAAGGATATTCTCCATATCGGAAGTGAGAAGGTTGCCTCATTGGTGAATACTCGTTGCGATGTTGCATATGGCTTCTCGCAGTATTGCCAGTATTGGAGTGCATCAGGTGCTGCCGCTGGTATATGGGAAGATGAGCGTAACGGCTTGTATATTCACAATGGCATACGCTACCCTAACTATGAGTACACTGTCAGCGGTACAACCAACAGTTCAAGCAGCTGGGCGTATGCAACTCTTTTGAATCATCAGGGCAAAACCGACCAGTCAGTGGTTGTTGATGGCGGCTTCCGCCTTTGGAACAGTATCAACAATAACAGCCACGATACAATGATGAAGTACAAGACTGTTCACGATGTGTGCCCTCCGGGATATGTTATGGAGAACTATTCGGGTTTGTATTGGTATATGACCGAAGGTTCACGACTTAAGCAGTACGAGTATGCAAGGGCTGCAGAGGATAATGAATCTTACACCGGAGGATTTAAGTTCTATGGAATGTACTACAATTCGGCGGTGAATTCGGATGGCTCTCCTGTAGCTCTGTATTTGCCTTGCGCCGGTGCTCGCAGCGCCTGTACGACAGGCCTCTCAGGTAGCTATGGTAATATGGGATACCTCTATGTGGTGAATACCAATAACGGTGGTCTTGAGACTTTCAATGTTGTGAAGGAGGATAAGACCTACGCCGTAGGAAAGGGAGGTAATGTGCAGTATGGCGCATCGACCAGCGGTAAGACTATCGGTTGGCCAAATGGTAACGCTGGGAAGCTCGTAAATGCTCAGGCGTATCCTGTTCGTTGCCGTCGTGGTAAGTTCTAAAGTGAGAAAGATAACTTTTAACCAAATAATTTAAAAAAAATCGTATGAAAAAAGCATTTCTAAACAACAGCGATTGCGGTTATACTGCTCCTGTATTGGACGAAGTAGCCGTACGAATCGAGGCGGGCTTTGCCTTGTCGAATGATTCATCATTGGAAGAACTTCCAGAGTTGCCATCGGATGGCGGATTTTAACAACCTAAAAAACATTAAGACTATGAAAAAGATTTTATTAGCAGTATCGGCCGTAGCACTGATGTTTGCAGGCTGTACAAAAGATTTGACAAACGAGGTAGTAGGCTCGGCAGCTATCGAGCGTGGCGCAATCGTCGAGAAGACCTTGGTATTTGAGGATGATACTCGACTCGAGCGTGATGGCGTAAGCGGTAAGCTTGCGTGGAACGAGGGCGACCAGATTCAGGTAGTTCTCACAGGTGAGGATGGTGCTCTTGCACTCGACACTCAGAAGTATACTATTGACCATGTGAACGGCAAGGTGGGCATTCCTGAGAACACAGCTTATGTGCTCTATATGCCTGTTACCCCAAAAATCAGCGGTACAACAGCATCGTTCAACTTGCCTTACAATGTAACAAACCTTGCAAGCGCAGAGGCTATTTTCGACCATAACCCTATGAAGGGTGTTATCGAGGGCGATGTTATCGCTTTCCAGAACTTGCTCGGTTATATCAAGGTTCCTGTAAAGGGCGAGGGTAAGTTGCAGAATGTAATCGTTCGTACAATCTGCCGTACCTCATCAGACTTCCACCCAATCGCACAGGCGGCAACTCTCGACCTCTCGAAGAATGTAAGCGAGGATGGCGGTGTTAAGATGGGCACAAACAACGCTGCTTACTCTTACTTGAAGTATACCTACAAGGATGGCTTGGATATCACCAACGGTGAGGAGCTCTATATCGCATTGCCTGAGGGTGAGTACGAGAATATGAGCCTTACATTCGTAACCGACAAGGGCGCAAATGCAATCTATGCTAACAATAAGCACGCTGTTATTCGCTCGACCATCAAGCCAATCAGCGCAGAGGCTATCGACTTGGCTGCTCACACTCCTAAAAACCCTGTTTCGTTGGCAGGTACTACAGGTAAGGCTTACGAGGACTACGCTCGTTGCTATATGGTTCCTCCAACAGCAGGTTCGTACGAGTTCCCTTGTATCTTGGCTGACGGCGTTGTTATCAAGGGTGCTGTTACTGCCGAGATTAAGTGGGCAGAGGAGGCAGGTATGGTTTACGACTTGCACTACGACCCGGCAACCAACAAGGTTTCGTTCAAGACCAACGGTAAGGAGGGTAACGCATTGGTTGTACTCACCGATGGTAATCAGGCTAATAATTCGGTTATCTGGCACTGGCACATCTGGATTACCGATGCACCTAAGACCTTGAAGATTATGGGTTCGGGTAGTAATGCGAACGTTGCTTACTACATGATGGATCGTGTTATAGGTGCAACTTGGACCCCTTCGTCTAATATCGAGACAACCTCTACAGTGGTTCTTTCGGAGCAGAATGTAGCATTCAACAACACAATTGCATTGGAGAATGCAAGCGATGCTTGCGGTGTTTACTTCCAGTATCAGAACTGCAACCCGCTTCCTCGTGTAAAGAGCTTGGGCGACAAGACTAAGGAGAATATCTCAACTCTCCACAACACCCGTTGCGGTGTAGCGTATGGTTTCTCGCAGTATAGCCAGTATTGGTCAACATCTTCAAGCGCAGCAAATATCTTCAAGTCTACATTTACTGAGGAGGGTCAGACGCTCTATGTTCACAATGGCATCTCTTTGCCGAGCTACCAGTACCGAGCATCTGAGGGTAATAAGGATACTTGGAACTTGTCAAACATCATTAACCAGCAAGGCAAAACCTCGCCGGCAAGTGTGCTTGTTTCAGAGGGTAATTATCGTCTTTGGAATAGTATCAACAATAACAACCACGATGAGATGATGAAGTATAAGACTGCTCACGATCCATGCCCTCCGGGATATATTACGGAGAACTACTCTGTCCTCTATTGGTATGCTACCACAAGCAATGCCGTGAAGGCTAAGTTTGGCTATGCTCGTGCTGCTGAGGATGATGCTGTCTACAAGTCGGGCTACAAGTTCTATGGTATGTATTACAATGGCTGCAAGGATAAGGATGGTAACGATGTTCCTATGTATTGGCCTTGCGCTGGTAATAGAACATCAGGTATTACAGGCGTTAGCGGCCAGTATGCTAACTGCGGTTACATCTATGTTGTAAACACCAACAACACTAATACTTACACCGTTGCAAAGGACGATAAGACTTATACCATTGGTAATGGCGGTGCAATGGCATTCGGTGAGGTTGGAAACACCTACTCTGCACCAGGTCTTCTCAACCCAAGTCCAAGTAAGACTGTAAACGCTCAGGCTTACAATGTTCGTTGCCGTCGTGGTAAGTTCTAATTTGCGATAACAACAAGATGGGGCGGAAGGAACCGCCGCCCCATCTTTTTACACTTAAATATGGTTCATGAACCTAAAACTAACTTAAATTTCCACAAATGAAACGCAATCTTCTTCTTGGAATTGCAGCTATAGCAACACTTTTGGTGGGCTGCACCAAGGACTTGACTGATGACAAAGCCCTCGCAAATGGTGGCGTGGAGCGTGGTCCGCTTGTGACAAAGAGCTTGGTACTCGAAGATAGTCGTCTGGCAATGGACGATGCCGGTAAGTTCTCGTGGAGCAAGGGCGATAAGGTGGCGGTAGTGCTCAAGAATGGCGACGCTTACCAACTCGACCCAGATGTCTACACCGTAGACCATATCAACGCTACAATCGAGGTGCCTGAGAATGCGGCGTATCTCATCTACCCTCATTCGATTAAGGGTGAGTTGACAGGTACGACTCTCCACCTCAATCTGCCACAAAGCTACGAGTTGGCAGCACCTGAGGATATCTTCAATGTAAATCCTATGAAGGGTGTGGTTACAAGCGACTATGTAGCCTTCAAAAACCTTGTTGGCTACGCTAAGGTGCCACTCACAGGCTCGGCAAAATTGTCGAACTTGACACTCAAGACCGATAATCACGCAGGCTTGCGAGGTCTTTCGCACGATGCAAGCCTCGATATCACAAAGGAGGCGAATGAGGATGGCGGCGGCATCTCGATGTCGACAACCGTCTCGGCTCGCTCGTATGTGAGAGTGAATTTCCCTTACACACTCGACCTCTCAACCTCGCCAACTCTCTATATCCCCGTTCCTGCGGGTACATACGATAACTTGGCCCTCGTAGCCGAGTGTGGCGAGAGCGGTACCTACGCAATCTATGGCTCGGCCGAGCACACTATCGCTCGTTCCGAGATTAAGGGTATCACCTCTGTGATAAACCTCGATGAGCACAAGGCTGTTCAGCCTGTTTCGCTCTGCGGTACAGGTGAGAATTCGTATGACAAATATGCTAATACCTACATCGTTCCTCCAACTAAAGGCGAGTACTCGATTCAGGCTATCCTTACCGATGGCACCGAGCTCGAAGGTGGTGTTTCGGCCGAGATTCTCTGGTCGGAGAAGGAGGGTCTTGTCTACGACTTGCACTACAACCCTGCAACCAAGACCATCTCGTTCAAGACTAATGGCGAGGAGGGTAATGCTTTGGTGGTGCTCACCAGCAACAACTTCACGGCTAAGAGTATCGTTTGGTCGTGGTTGCTTTGGTGTACCGACCAGCCTAAGGATATCGTAGTCCCTGGTGCCGGTTCAAGTGCAGGACACCGCTATACAGTTATGGACCGTGTGATTGGTGCAACTTGGGCACCTACAGGCGAGTTTGCCGATGAGCGTACTACGCTTGGCACCTCGGAGACATTCGAGATGAATGCTTCGGTGTCGGCATCTGATGCAACCGATGCGTGCGGTACATACTACCAATATCAGAATATGATTCCGTATCCACGCCTTGTGAATATCGACCACGCTGCAAATGGTGCAGGTAATGAGAGCTTGACCAGCCGCACAAATACCCGTGTGGCGATGTTGTATGGCTTCCACGAGTATGCTCAGATTTGGGCTTCGTCGGGCAACTGCGGTACTATTATGGTTGACGACAATGGTCAGTATCGAACAAATGCTTCGTACCAGCCTCACTACCAGTATGCGGCAGGTAATAACCTTTGGTGCTTCTCGATGCTCTACAGCTCGCAAAGCAGCGCCTCAGGTGTTGCAAATCTCGAGGTTTCGGTTACCGGTGGTACTGCATACCGCTTGTGGAGAAGCTGCACCAGCACTGCTGCACAGATGAGCATCAAGACCAACCACGACCCTTGCCCTGCAGGATATGCAATCGACAACTCGTCGGCTACATACCACTATGGAAGTACCCGAAATACCCAATTCGGCTATGTGCGTAATCCGCAGGATGACTCGTCATACAAGCAGGGTTATCGCCTCTATGGTATGTACCTCAATGGCTGCTGGGTAGGCTCGGAGAACGATGCCAACAAGACAGCTCTCTACTTCCCTTGTGGCGCTAACCGTACCGGCTCGGTCGTAGGTGGTAAGGATGCTTACGGAAATATGGGATACATCTATGTGGTGAACACCTCGAACAACAATAATACGAAGTTTACCTACAATAATAACGAGTATACCCTCTACCACGGAGCTTGCTTGCAGTATGGAGCAACCGGAAATGCGGGTACTACTCTTGGCAATTTGGGTTATTCATCGGGTAAGACCGTAAATGCACAGGGTTACCATGTGCGTTGTCGCAAGGCTGGCCACTAAACAAGCAACTTAAAATTATACCTATATATATTATATAGCAAACACTAACATTATGAAAAGATTTTACTTCACTATACTTTGTGTGGTTCTATCTCTTTCGGGGTGTGTGACACCGGACAACGGCTTGGACGATAAGCCGATGGACGGTCGTACAACGCTGACCGCTACCACATCGCAGCTGAAGATTACCACTTCGGAGGCTGTGTTGGAGGGCTCGGCAGACCACACTTGGACAACCACAACCCACATCGGAGCTTTCGGTAAGGAGGGTGGCAACAACGCCAAATACTCGCTCTTCAAGTCGTATGACGGAGCAGCCGAGGGACTCTTCTATGGTGCAGAGCTCAAGGGTGATGTCTATGCCTACTACCCTTATAATAAGGATGTTACGGCAGAAGGCTCGAAGGTTGCCCTCATCATTCCCGACACACAAACCTACAACTCGGACCTGCTTGCGCAGTTCGAGCAACACAACAATCTCTATGTTGCAAAGTCGAGCGACGGAGTTCTTGATTTCGGTTATCTCTACGGATGTCTTGGCATTCAGGTTAAGGGCGACTTCTCGATCAACTCTATTGTTCTCTCAAGCGACAATCAGCCATTGGCCGGCCGTGTAGCGTTCGATTTCGAGAACGATATGGAGGCTTCGGCAGTGGCTCGTTCGCTCTACTCGCTCACACTCAATTGCGAGGAGCCTGTTGTTGCTACCGAGGAGAGCCCGGCTCTGCTCTATGCATTGTTGCCACCAGCAACATATTCGAACCTCATGATCACGATTAACACCAACAATGGCGTGCTTTCGAAGCGACTCAACGGCTCGTGTGTTGTTAAGCGTGTAGTATCGACCCTCTCGAGCGAGGAGATGTCGAGCGGCACTATCGTTGCCGACTTCGAGCCTCTCGCTATTGGCGAAGAGGTGGAGGCAACACCTCGTTTGTGGTCGAAGGGCGCAACCCTCGGTGTATTCAGCGAGGATTCGAAGAATACCCCTTATGCAATCGCAGCTTCATCGGAGGGTAAGGCCGAGGCTCAGTTTGTGGGAGTGACTGCAAACGGTGCAATTACTGCCTACTATCCATATTCGGCACAGACTTCGCTTGCGGAGGGTAAGCTTACCATTTCGGCAAGCAACAAGCAGGTTTATAACGAGTCGATGATTGCGCAATTCATTGAGAATACGCCATTTATGGTGGCTAAGGCCGAGGCGGGCGAGAAACTCACATTCGAGTATGTAATGGGCGTTCTGGCTGTGAATATCAAGGCAAATCTCAGAATTAAGTATATCGAGGTTAGCTCGGCAAAACCTCTTGCGGGCAAGCTCGTTATCGACACCGCAAACGGCTATCTCTGCTCGGAGCCTGAGTCGGGTGCGAAGAATACTATTACCTTGGATGTAAGTGCAGTGTTGCCGGAGGTTTCACTCGACTCTCCTAAGATGATGTATGTTTCGTTGCCGGCAGGTGAGTACGACGATTTGGTCGTAACCGTTACTGCCGAAAATGGCGACACCCTCTCGGCTGCTGTCGAGGAGAAGATTTCGATTAAGCGAATGGACCTCTCGACCGTTGCCAACGATATCACCTACCAAACTATCGATATCGTACTCGAGGATGTAAATTACTCGAAGGAGTCTTGGAACGCAGGCGACGAGTTGGCTATCTACAACGAGGCTCGTGGTAAGGGCATCGTATCGGAGATTCTCGATGCTGCAGGAACAAAGAAAAATCGTATTGTTGCTATCGGCACACCTAACGAGCCGTTCAATGTGGTATATCCTGCATCGGCAGCTAAGTCGCTTAATACCAGCGCTGTACTTACCTTCCCTGAGGTGCAGCACTATGTTAATGGCACTTTGGCTCAGGAGTCGCAGATATATCTTGGTCGTAGCGTGGAGGGCGTGGCACAGCTCAACCTCCTCACCTCTATTATCGGTGTTACGGTTACGGCAAACTACGATTGCGAAGTTGCTTCAATCACGATTTCGAGCAAGTCGAAGGCTTTGGCAGGTGTTGCCGAGGTGGATATGAGCTACGAGAGCGAGCCAACACTCTTGTTTACCGATATCAAGTCGAGCGTGCAGCTCGTATTGGATACGCCTGTAGTAATCGGCAATGGTGCAAGCGAGACCTTCTATATTGCACTCCCTGCAGGAAATTACGAGGCGAAAGATTTGAATGTTGTGGTTGATGGATCGAAGGGTGCTACGATTTCAGAGATCGCAGTTGCACTTCCTGCATTGCGTGCAGAGTGCAAGGAGGTTACCGTTTCGACTATCAAGTGTACCGATTTGACCGAGGGTGGCAAGTATGCAAACTGTTTCGTATTGCCAAACAAGAAGGGTTGGTATATGTTCGACGCTAAAATTAAGGGCGGTTACGACAACGATGAGGATGGTACTGCCGTAATTAGCAAGAATGCTATTGCCGGAACTCTCTTCGAGTTGAATAAGGGTATGATTTCGAATGTCCATACCTGCAACAACAACCAGAGCGTATCGTTCTACTACGATGGTTCGGAGGGTAACGCTTCGATTGTCACCATAGAGAATGGTATGGTGCTCTGGGCTTGGCACTTGTGGTGTCCGGGCGCAGGTCAGCCAAAGGATGTGGTATTGGGCTCGCACACCTACTTCGACCGCAACCTTGGTGCTTTGAAGGTGCCTAATTCGAAGGCTGAGATGGAGGCTATGACCGATGCGGATTTTCTCGCTTCGGGCGGTATGCTCTATCAGTGGGGTCGTCCATCGCCATTCCCTTACGCAATAAACTACACTGCTGAGGCGTGGGCAACTCGTTTGGGTCAGTCGGGCGAGAACTCTCCAACCTACTACTACCCATCGGCCGATCTCATCACCGTAGGTGGTGCAGGTGGTGCAGGAGGTGTAATACCAGCCTCTGTAGGAAAGAAGTTTACAAGTAGTATCACTCAGGCTTACTGGGAGACCAATGCATCGGCTACAAAGTCGCCGCTCTTCATTGGTTGTCAAACTAATAACACTACACAGCGCCATTGGAACAAAATCTGGAGTATGGATCCTTCGCACGAAGGTGCTTCGTGGAACTACTCTGACGAGAAGCATAAGCAGTACGATCCGTGCCCTTATGGCTATGAGTTGCCATTGACAGCAACTATGGTTGCCGACATTCAAGCTG
>JAGBRY010000131.1 GCA_017632115.1 Alistipes sp.
CCATCTGTGGCTGAGTCGAACCCTGCTGCTGATAGTTGATGTATGAGTAGATAAACATCACTACGGTCATCAACAAACAGAATAACGAGATGTGTTCGCCATAGAACGGAATGTTAAACGGCAAATCGAGAATACTATCGTACGACGAGAGGTCGTCGCTCCACAAGAACGACTTGCCACGCAACTCGATACTTGCAGGGAAGAAACGGAACATGGCAATCAGAATAGGCATCTGAATCAACATCGGCAAACAGCCACCCATAGGGCTGATACCCGCCTTGTTGTAGAGGGCCATCATCTCCTGCTGCTTCTTCATTGCATCCTCCTGGCGAGGATATTTTGCATTCAAAGCATCGATCTCAGGCTTAATTACTCGCATCTTTGCGGTCGAGAGGTAGCTCTTGTAGGTAAGAGGGAAGATTACCAACTTAACCAACAAAGTGAGGATGAAGATAATCAAACCGAACGAAGCGATATACTTCTGCAAGAAATCGAATACAGGGATAACCACCCAACGGCTGACATAGGTAGAGAATACCCAACCGAGCGGAATGATGCGCTCCATCTCGAGCGACGAGCCATTGTTGTCGGTCAGCTTCTTCAACCACGAGAACTTGTTAGGACCGAGGTAGAACGAGAAGTCGTACTGCGAGGTCTGTGGGGTATAGTCTACCGACGACGACATTGCAAAATCCTTGAGATAACCCGACTTAGCCTCTGCGGTTGTGTAAGAGAGTTGTGGCTGACGCAATACGGTCGAGCGACCAATCAACGCCGACGAGAAGAACTGCTGCTTGAACGATACCCAATCGACCGATGCAGCTACATCCTTATCCTTTGCAGTTTCCGAGATACCCAAATCCTCGACATCGCCTTCGCCAGGGAAGTGATAAACGAGGGTAGTGTACATATTCTCATTCTTGTAACTGCGCTCGTTCTGGTAAGAGCGGTTGCGCCACTCAACGCCGATGCTCTTCTGGTTAGCCATCATAGGCGCAATGTCATTGAGGCGAACCTCGAAATCGACGAGGTAGTCACGCTCAGGCTTCTGCTCGTTGTAGAGAGTATAGATGTGCTCGATCGAACCCTCTCCGATAGGAAGACGCATTGTAACAACGGTCTTGTTTCCAAGCTCCTCTACCGGCAATAACTCAAAGTTGCGGTATGCGGTGGACATCTCGGTGGTACGGAGGTTGTCCTTCAAGTAGTACGACATATTGAAGTATGCCGACTCCGGGTCGAAGAGGTGCACCAACTCGTTGCGCTCCTCCTTTGGTGCATACTTGGTGTAGTTCTTCAATGTAACATCCAAAATCTGTGCTCCGAGTGTAGAGAAACGAACCTGCATAACATCGTTCTCTACAACTACCTCCTCTACCTTCTCGGCATCGCCAACCAACTTCGAGGCGTTGTCGCCCTTCTTCTCGGTCTGGGTTGCTCCCGATACGGCATCCTCTGCCGGAGTGTCGAGTGCTTTCGATGCCTGCTCGGCAAGTTGCTCGATTTGTGCAGCGGTCTGAGCCTCCTGCTGCTTCTCTGCCTGGTAGTTCGCATAGAACATATAACCTACGAACACCAATGTCATAAGGACAAAGCCTATAATCGTACTTTTGTTCTCTTTCATCGTCTAAAAATGTATAAATCTAAAAATGAAAATAATAATATCGTCTTACTCCTGTGAATCTATCAACTTAACTCGCTCGATTGCATCTGCCATATCCTGCTTTGCACGGGCAATCTTCTCCTCTACTGCAGCAATCATCGACTCTACGCCCTTCGACTTTGCGAAGAAACCGATGTTGTTCTCCAAGGTCTGAATCTCCTGCTCGAGCTGTTTTACTCGGTTGTAGAGTTTTTCACGCTCGGTGCGGAGTCGTTTGTCGCCTGCCTCACGCATAGAGGATACCTTGTTTTTGAACTTGTTGATCTGCTGCGCACGGTCGGCATTGCGAATTGTAGCAAAGAGCTTATCGAGTGCAGCTTTGTACTGCTTCTGCAACTCCTCCTTGTTGCGGATAGGCACGAAACCTATCTCGCTCCAACGACGCTGGAACTCTTTGATGTCGTCGAACGACTTTACTACAGCCTGAGCCATCTCCTCCAACAATGACTTCTTGGCTGCGAGGTTTGCCGAATACTCATTGTCTACCGACGAGAAGTGTTGCGACTTGCGCTCGAAGAACTTGTCGCAAGCGGCACGGAAACGCTTCCATACTGCGTCGGCATATTTGCGGGCAACGGTACCTGACTTTTTCCACTCGGCCTGCAATGCCAACAACTCCTCGGTAGCCTTCGCCCAATCCTCACGCTCGGCAATAGCCTCAGCACGCTCGCAAAGGGCATTCTTTATCTCCAAGTTCTTGGCCATATCGTCCTTTGCCTCCGAGTAGAAAGTATGCTTTACCTCGAAGAACTTGTCGCAAGCAGCACGGAAACGATCGTATACCTTGTTGTTATCCTTCTTTGGCGCAAAACCGATGGTACGCCACTCTGCCTGAATAGCCTGTACTCGTTCGCTCGCCTTATTCCAAGCCTTGTGCGAAGTTGGAGCTTCGGCTGCCAACTTCTCCAGCTCCTCGCATAGGGCCGATTTGCGCTCGAAATTTTTGATCTGCTCGGCCTTGATATTCTCGAAATGCTCCTGGTGACGACGGTTGATGATGGTTGAAGCCGCCTTGAAACGCTCCCACAAACCCTCCTTATGCTCAATAGCTACAGGGCCAATCTCTCTCCACTCCTCGTGCAACTTCTGCAACTTGTGGAATGCCTCGACGATAGCCGTAGCCTCGCTCAAAGCTTCAGCCTGCTCGCAGAGGGCAGTTTTTGCCTCCAGGTTGCGCTTCCAATCGAGATCACGCAACTCCTTGTTGATCTTTACATAGTCGTAGAAGTTCTCGATATGGAGGTTGTAAGTCTCGTACAAGTCGCTAACTCTGGCCTGTGGAACCTGCCCGATGTTGCGCCAGCGAGCCTGCAAGTCGTGGAATTTTGCAAAGGTGGTATTGAGGGCCTCCTCCGAGTCGACCAACTGCTTCAACTCCTCGATAACCGCCAACTTTGCAGCGTAGTTCTCCTCCTTCTCCTTGTCGGATAGAGCAGTCGCCTCATCTCGTTTTGTGCGGTAGATGTTGTACAACTCCTTGAAACGAATCTCTGCTTCGTCGGTCTGCGGCTTGTACTCCGCATCTGCGCCATTCTCCTCGAAGAATGTCTTGCGGCGAGCCTCCATATCGGCACGATGTATTTTGTAGAATGCTACCTTCAACGCTTCAACCTCGGTGCGCAATTCTACGGATGGCTCCTCCGAAACCCTCTCGGCAAGTTGTGCAAGTATTGCCTCCTTGTCGGTCTGAGTTGCGTCGTTTGTTGCGACAACCTCTTCGCTGTTTGTCTGTTCAATCTCTGTCATAACATTCTGCTCCTCTACGGGAACTTCGATAGTAGTCTTGGTAGCCATAATATGCTTCTGTTTAGTTTTACACTTTATACCTTATATGGTATAACCCGACAAAGATAGGAATAAAAACTGAAAACGGAAAGCGGAAAACCGAAAACTTTATAAAAAGTTATAAAGTAAAATGTATATCTTTGTCGCATGAAAATGAGAAAAGGTATACTGAAAGAGAGAAATGTATCGGTCTGGATGGCGTTGATTCCGATCGCCGTTCTTGTTGCGATGCTTGCACTTGTTATTAAGGTTTTTGGCTCGGATGCTATCGAAGGTGGTAGCCAGGTGGCTTTGTTGGTTGCATCGTCGGTCGCAGCACTGATATCGGTTGTGGTGTGTCGCAGCAAGTGGACAATCCTCGAAAAGGCTATTACCGAAAATATAAAAACTTCGGCTTCGGCAATTATTATTTTGTTGCTTATCGGAGCGGTGGCAAGTACATGGATGATGAGTGGAGTAGTGCCGACGCTGATGTATTACGGATTGCATATTATTCATCCGAAGGTCTTTCTTGCCGTAGCATGTCTTATATGCGCCATCGTAGCAATTGTTACGGGTAGTTCATGGACCACAATCGCCACTATTGGTGTTGCGCTGATGGGTGTAGGTGAGGCGCAGGGTTTCTCGGAGGGCTGGATCGCAGGTGCTATTATCTCGGGAGCATACTTTGGCGATAAGGTGTCAGCATTGTCCGATACTACGGTGTTGGCATCGTCTACGGTGCGAGTACCTCTCTTTGAGCATATCAAATATATGACCATTACCACCATCCCATCGTTTGCGATAACTCTCATCGTGTTTGCTGCGGTGAGTTTTACCTATAAGAGCGATAGCGTGGTGCAGATTGCAGAGCTCTCCGAAACGCTCGAAAATTCGTTCAATATCTCGGCCTGGCTCATGGTTGTGCCAATTGTAACTATGGTGCTTATTGCCAAGCGATTACCTGCGCTTGTGACTCTCTTTTTGTCGGTGGTTATGGCGTGCGTGGCATTGGTGGTGTTTCAGCCCGAAATTTTGCATACAATAGGTGGTAGTGGCGACTTTTCGATATTCCGTGCTTTGATGAAGATCTGCTCAACCTCGACCTCTTTGGATACGGGTAATGCAATGGTTAATGAGCTGGTTGCAACCTCGGGAATGCAGGGTATGCTCGATACGATTTGGCTCGTGTTGTGTGCTATGTGTTTTGGAGGAGTTATGTCGGGTAGTGGAATGTTGGCAGCCATCACACAACTCTTTGCAAAGTTTGTAAGTCGCACGGCAAGTATTGTTGCATCAACTCTTACGACTGGCGTTTTTGCGAACTTGCTCACTGCAGACCAATATATATCTATTATTATTACGGGCGAAACATTCCGAGAGTTGTATGCAAAGCGTGGATTGGAGGGCCGATTGCTGAGCCGCTCGGTCGAGGATGCTGCAACCGTAACATCGGTACTGATACCTTGGAATTCGTGCGGTATGACCCAATCTACAGTCTTGGGTGTGGCTACACTTGCATATTTGCCATACTGCCTGTTTAATCTGATCAGTCCGCTGATGTCGTTGCTGATGGCGATTATCGGTTACAAAATTGTTCGCAAGTCGGAAGAGAGCGTTGAGTCGTAGAATTGGCTCGATTGTTGTTTGGTTTAGTCGTACAAACCAATACAACAACAAAAATGAAAAAGATTTTTCTATCCATTTTGACTTTGGGCGCAACCGTGGCTGTTTATGCCCAGAGTAACCAGGCGCCCGCAAATGCCATTCTTGTGTCGCAAACCCGTAGTGGAGATGTCGTAACTACTCGCTACAAAATTCCTCACAATGACGGTAAAAATGCCGAATTCGATATGCATTATGCTGTAAATCGTTCGGCTATTGTTCCTGCCTATTCTGATAATACTCAGCAGATTGCCGAACTGAAAGAGTTTATGGAACAGTCGAAAGATTCGACTATGCATATCTCGGCAATTCATATCGTAGGCTACGCTTCGCCCGATGGTAATCTAAAGCAGAATGATACTCTTGCTTCGCAGCGAGCACAGTCGTTGTATCACTACGCCGTAAATACCTATCATCCGTCGCAGAAGATTGACACTTCGCACAAAACCTTCAGTTGGAACGATTGTGTAGCGGAGGTTGAGAAGTCGGATATTCCTCAAAAAACGATGGTGTTGGCCGTGCTGCAATCGACCAATCATACCGAGCCGGAAAAGGAGGCGGCACTGCGTAAGATGCCGGAGTCGTGGCGATATCTCACGACTAATATCCTACCAAAGATGCGCTATGCGGATATAGAGTTCGACTACGGCGTGGATGAGTTTGTTACCCGTACTACGATTGTTCCAAACACAGAGCCGGCAAAGCCGGTCCAAACTACCCCCCAGCCGACAACGACTCAACCTGAGGTTATCGTAGTGGATGAGGAAATGGGTATTATCGTGGCAACGCCTCGTAACGACTACGAGGATGGTGATAGCAAACGCAGCCAACGCAAGGCTCGAAAGTCCGATAAAAAGGCCGCTAAGGGCGGATATGAGGCTATCTATTGGTAAAAAATAGGTGTAAAACACTAAAAAAGTTCGAAAATCTTTGCGTCATATTCTTTTTTTCTTATCTTTGTGGTACGAACGAACAAAAAATAATAATAAAGTTATGGCAAATTTAAGATTTTTGAAGAAAGAGATCGACTATCGTCTCGAGGAGTTGGTGTTTGATTGCGATATGACAATCTACTTCCGTCCGGATAAGGAGCAGGAGATTTTCGCAATTATGCAGGAGGGTGTAGAGCTTCGCAATGAGCTTTACCACAAGGCTAACAATCCTGTTGAGCCAAAGAACGCTTCGTTGGTGCGCAAGTACTACGCTGCATTCCGCAACGAGATGGTAGAGGGCTACGGTAAGTTGTTCGAGAAGTTGAGCGCATTGCACGACTAATCGAAGCCGGATTTCTAAGAAAAGGCTGCTGGCGAAGAGTTGGCAGCCTTAATTTTAATAGTACCCCCGAAGATACGCTCCCCGAAAATATGCGAATACTTGTAGTTGACGACGAGTTGGATATCCGAGAGTTCGTGCAGTACAACCTTGTGAAGGAGGGATACGAGGTTACTTGTGCCACGAATGGTCGTGAGGCGTTGGAACAGGCCGTTGCATTTCGTCCGCATCTTATCCTGTTGGATATGATGATGCCGGAGATGGATGGCCGTGAGGCCTGCCGTGCTTTGCGAGCAAACCCTCTAACCTCTAAGATGATGATTGTCTTCCTTTCGGCAGTATGCGAGGAGGAGAGCCTTGTGGAGTGTTATGAGGCGGGCGCCGATGACTATATCACTAAGCCGGTGAGTATGAAGGTGCTCTGCTCTCGTGTCGGGGCTATTTGCAAGAGAATTGAGAGTGGTGAAAGGGAGGTCTTTCCAAAGTCGTTGCGTCTTATCGAGGAGCAGCACTCCTTTATTGCCGATAGTGGCGAGGAGGTGCGCCTTGCGGTTAAGGAGTTCGAGATTTTGCGCCTTCTCTTCTCCGAGCGACGCATCTTTACCCGTGAGGAGATTTTCGATGCCGTATGGGGACAGGGTGTAGTTGTTGGCTCTCGCACCCTCGATGTTCATATTCGCCATCTCCGCACAAAGATTGGCGATAATCATATTTCCACCTACAAGGGTGTAGGTTTCCGCTATGAGGAATAATCTTGTAAAAATTTTCGATTTTTATACATAAATCCAAAAATAAATTATTATCTTTGTAAGGAACAAAAGCCAAACAAGGTGAAAAACATATTTTAATAAGGGTATAGCAAATACCCCTCCCCGATTTTTCGGGGAGGGGGGGGGTATTTCGTTGATACTCAATTAGTTACAAATAATTGTTTAACCCATAAAATCAATAACTATGAAGAGATTATTTATTGCTTTATCGGTTTTGTTTGCAGCGGTGGCGTGCGCTCCGAATGAGGGTGGCGACCCACATAAAACTTATGAGATTGGCGACCTCTACAAGGTTGGTGGCGTAGAGGGTGTGGTTATTGCACTCGAAGAGGATGCACATCACGGCACAATCGTAGGTCTTACCGAGCCTGACGAGGAGCTGATTTGGGAGTCAGCAAATCGTTGGTGCAATTCGCAGGGCGAAGGCTGGTATGCACCTTCGATAGAGGAATTGGGCAGAGTTTATGGCGTCAGAGAGATCTTAGCATCGCTCGGAGCAGGTCTGCACGCTTCATTCTATTGGTCGTGTGAAGAGAATGGCCCGGATTATGGTCGCTATGTGAATATGCAGAACGGTAATGATAATCACGGCACAAAAGGAATGCCTTGTTGGGCTCGTGCTGTGAGAAAGTTCTAAATGGGCATTGTGTTTGTTAATGGGCGACCTTCGGGTCGCCTTTTTTGTGGATAGATAAATTTTTCGTAACTTTGTATAAACCAATTATACAATACTATGATTTCACTGCTTAAATCTTTGGCTTTGACCATCTTGGTCGGCTCGAATACTGCCTATTGGGGGCATACCTATCTTGCCGAAGGCAACGATAAGGTTTATGCGTTGCGTTCTCTTTCTCCCAACTCGTCGCTCTGTGTTTTCGATGCGGAGGTGCTGAAGGGTAAAGAGGGAATTATCGAATTGGCATCGTTGCAGGTGCCGATGACCGAAAGTAAAACCGATGGCGATGAGTCGTGCCACATAACTCTCCTGTCAAGAGAGGCGGTTGTTTCGGACTATACGAGTGGCACTCTGACGCTCTATCCTCTCGATAAGAGGGGCAATGTCGAGGGCAAGCCTCGCTTGTTGCACTTTGAGGGGTCGGGTATTCATCCTACCCGCCAGAAGAGTTCCCATATCCACTCCTCGGCACTTTCGCCCGATGGCAAAATGTTGGTCGTGATAGACCTCGGATGCGATAAAATCTATCGCTTTACTGTTGAGAATGGCCGTGCGGCAAAGGTGCTATCCGCAATATCGACACCTGCCGGTTGTGGTCCTCGCTTCAGTACATATAGCAATGATGGCGAATACCTCTATGTAGTAACCGAGCTGAGCGATGAGGTGTTGGTATATCGCACTTCCGATTTTATGCTGCTCGGCAGATACCCGATGGGTGATGCCAATCCGGGTGGTGGTGCGCATATCGCATTGAGTGCAGATGGCCGCTATCTCTACGCATCGTTGCGAGTGAGCAGCGTGGCAAAAGATTGTCCAATTTCGGACGGTGTTGCCATATACGAGTGTTTGGCAGAGGGTAAATTGAAGAAATTACACTATCAACCTGTGGGCGGTCATCCTCGCCACTTCGCTGTATCGGCAGATGGTAAGGCGTTGGTGGTGGCGTGTCGAGATGATAGTGCGATAGAGATTTATCCACTTAAGAATGGCCTTCCAACAGGTGAGGTCGAGAAAATCTCGGTAGAGAAACCTACCTATGTCGGATTGAAATAGAGCTTAATATATTGCAGATTAAGACGGGCAGTTTGCTCGTCTTTTTTTGTACTAAAATGCGAATGTGGCCGAGGCGTAGAAGGTGCGAGGGTGGGCGTACATATAGCGTGAAGCCTGGCGGAAATAGATATAGTCGTTGGCTAGCTTATATCGCTGAAGACGAGATGATTCGTAAGCGTTATATACAATGTTGCTTGAGCCAAGCAGGTTGCGTACGCCAACTCTGAAAATCAAGCGGCTGCGAGGGTGTTTGTCCTCGAAACGAGGTACAGCATTTGTGGTATATATCCTCTTGCTCATACGGCTCAAATAGAGGGATTTCGAAAGCGAAAGGTCGAGCGTAAAGGCATCACGCAGTCGCTCTTGCTCGCAAAGAGTATTGCGCTCCTCGGGCGACACCGCCATAGCCAGAACTCGTTCAGTGCGCATTGTAGCTGAAGGCTCAATATAGCGCAATCCTGCATAGTTGGCACTGATTGTAGCCCACCAACCCTTGTTGTAATACGATAGGGCTGCTGTCGCTGCAATCTGCGGAGTGTTTCCAAGAGATAATCCTTTTACGAAACTTTCTATGTGATCTGCCAGTAAGGTATTTGCAGTATCGGTATAAATGGTTATTAACGAATTGGTTGCATATTTGTATCGTCCAGCCGAAAGGGCTGCTGTCGCACGGAAATGGCCGGCAAAACGATACTCGGTTTCTATCTCTACGCCATAGCAGAGGGTGTTGATGTTGCTCTCTACAACATCGGCATATTCGCTCGATAAATCGTCGTAGAGGTGGCGTACTTGCGTGTTATTCAGTTCGGTAGAGAGGAAAAGGGTTGCGCTGACTGCGATATTCTGCTTTTGGAATGTGTAGCGCACATCTCCGTTGTAGGAGGAGCGCATCGCAGGGTTGGCAACCGTGCGATTATTGTATTGGCTTTGCAAAAAGAGATCCTCTTCGTCGCAAGGTGTGGACTCGGCTGTGATAGAGCCATTTATATAGTGATTGTCGGCTATCAGATATCCGGCCTTTATGCGTAGCGAGTATGGCGAAAACTTCAGATATTGCGATACTCCGAACGAACTATTCGCAAATAGCTCTTTGCGAAAGAAACCTCGCCTTGAGATGTTGCAATAGCCCACCTTGGCTGCAATGTCGAGGTCGAGTCGCTCTGTGGAGTAGCGATAGGTTGCAAAAGCCGATATCTCGTATCTGCGAATTGCATAGTCATAACCAAAACGATCGCCTTCGCCTATGCGACGATTAGGTGTTGCGAGGTTGTTTTGCAACGAGTTGCCATAGGTTTGGTCGTCGAGTAGGAAGTAATCCAAGTCTACTATATATGCGGCTCCGAGCAGATCTCGCATCTGCTTGTAGTTGCGATGGTGACTCGCTTTTCCCTCGATGCCGTATGAGAATGTTCCTTTGTCGAGTGTTGTGGTTGCTCCACCTCGGAAGGATGCGTCGAAGACTCTATTAACTCGGTCCGAAATGGTATACTTCGCATGGCCGCCATTTAGACGGTTGGTGCTAATTAGTTCGTCGAAGTTAATCTGAGTGTAGCGAGTGTCGTTGTTGAGCCAAGCGCTCTCTACGGCGTGAAAAATATCATCTTCGTCGTCGAAATAGCTCGGCATATAGTGGTAGTTGTCCGGTGAGGGGGTAGTAGCATCGAACCAATCGAGTGAACTATATTTTTCGATGCCCGTAGTTAATGCTGCCGCCAGATTCAGCTTTGTGTTTTTACTAATTGCACCCTCGTAGCCGATAAATGCAGTCGGTAGAAACTCTCGTCTGATGCGGGAGTTGCGAATCTTGCCATTTTGATATCCCCACGCAGGATTGTAAAGGTTGTTCCCCGTAAGACGAAACGCCTCGGCGGTAGATGCAAGGCGAGTGCTACGCATCTGCGGCTTGGCAAAAAGGGCTATCGAAAGAGCGTGCTTATCGCTCCAATTCTTGGCAACTAATGCGTTGAACTCTAACGAATTGCCAAATAGACCTTCGATATGTAAATCTCTACCGGTGCGGGCTGTGAGATTGGCAGCGAGAGAGCATCCGTTTTTGAACTTCTGTGCCGTACTCAACGATATGGAGTATGGCATATTGCGGGAAGAGAAGGCCATGCCTGCGGAGGTACGATTCTCTGTCAACGAATCTGTATATAGTCGTGACTCGTCGGTAGAGCGCTGCTCCGAAAGTTGTAGAGTACGAGTGGCTGAAACTCCGATAAATGGTATCTCCAGGTCGTTTAGGAGTGTTCGGCGGCGATATGTTGGTCTTCCTCTTCGAGCAAAGCGAACTGTCGAGAAGTTGTAGTCGAGGGCTCGAGTGGTAAAATTGCGGTCAAGAACAAACTTTGCCACTGTTACAGAGTCTTTCTCGGGTGCGAGTAGCTCCTCTACAGTGTCGAAACGCTTGTAGTACCTAAAATCATAGAGGTCGAACTCCTGTGCGGAGAGACCTCTATAACTTATAAGAAATAGTACGATGAGTATGTGTCGTAAACCTCGCATTATTCGTGCAAAGCTTCCCACAACATATCCTTCAGTCGCTGAATGTTAAGACCTGCAACTGACGAGATAAATACCGATTTAATACCCTCAGGCAAGTGCGACTTCATCTCCTCGATGAGCTCGTCGTCGAGCATATCACACTTTGTGATGGCCAAAATGCGACTCTTATCGAGCAACTCCGGGTTGTACTGCGTGAGCTCGCCGAGAAGAATTTCGTAATCCTTCTGAATGTCGTCGCTGTCGGCCGGAATCATAAAGAGCAAAATAGAGTTTCGCTCGATGTGGCGCAAGAAGCGTGTTCCCAAGCCCTTGCCTTCGTGCGCACCCTCGATGATACCGGGAATATCTGCCATAACGAACGAGTGTCCGTTACGCACCTCTACGATACCGAGGTTTGGCTCCAAGGTGGTACATGCGTAGTTTACAATCTCTGGCTTAGCGGCCGAAACCACCGAAAGCAAGGTGCTCTTACCCGCATTCGGGAATCCCACCAAACCGACATCTGCCAAAACCTTCAACTCGAGGATGAATGCGCCTTCTGCGCCCTCCTCGCCCGGTTGAGCGTACTGTGGAACCTGATTTGTCGCAGTGCGAAAGTGCCAGTTACCCAAACCACCACGACCTCCCTTCAGGAGAACAAGCTGTTCGCCATGTTCGGTAACCTCGCCCACAATCTCGCCGGTCTCGGCATTGCGTGCAACAGTTCCGAGTGGTACAGGAAGGATAATGTCCTTCGCATCCTTACCGTGAGATCGTGCGCCTGAGCCCGACTCGCCATCCTCGGCAAATTGGTGACGCTGATACTTAAGGTGAATCAGTGTCCAATACTGACGGTCGCCCTGCAAAATAATCGAGCCTCCCTTGCCGCCATCGCCACCATCGGGGCCTCCGAAGGCGACAAATTTCTCTCGGCGAAAGTGCTTCGATCCTGCTCCTCCGTGACCCGAACGAGCAAATATCTTTACATAATCAACAAAATTTGATCCTGCCATAATCTCTTACATTCTTTCAGGTACATCTATTCCCAACAAACGCATCGAGCGGTTGATGATGCGAGAAACCTCCTTTGCCAACTGCAAACGCATCTTCTTTACGGCCTCGTTCTCCTCACGAAGGATTGAGTGGTCGTGATAGTAACCATTGAAGGTCTTACACAAGTCGTAAGTGTATGCTGCAATCATCGAAGGGGCGAAGGCTTCGCCTGCGGCCGCAACGGTAGCAGGGTAGTCGCACAACATCTTGATTAACGAAATCTCCTCAGGCAACAACTCGCAAGCTATCTTCTCGCCCTCGAATGTGATGCCCTGCTCGTCAGCCTTGCGGAGTACAGAGCAGATACGAGCGTGGGTATACTGAATGAATGGGCCGGTGTTACCATTGAAGTCGATAGACTCTCGTGGGTCGAACAGCATGGTCTTCTTAGGGTCAACCTTGAGGATGAAGTACTTTAATGCACCCAAGCCTACCATTGAGCTGATGGCCGATGCCTCCTCTTCGGTGCAGCCATCCAACTTGCCCAACTCCTGCGACATCTCTCGTGCGGTCGAAATCATAGCCTCGCACAAGTCGTCAGCATCGACAACAGTACCCTCACGGGACTTCATCTTGCCCTCTGGTAACTCAACCATACCATACGAGAGGTGGAAGATGTCATCGCTCCACTCGTAGCCTAACTTCTTGAGAATGAGCTTGAGAACCTGGAAGTGGTAGTTCTGCTCGTTACCTACAACATAGATAATGCCGTTCAACGAGTTCTGCTCGAAACGCTGCAACGCAGTTCCGAGATCCTGAGTCATATATACCGATGTTCCGTCGCCACGGAGCAACAACTTCTGATCCAAACCATCTGCCTCAAGGTCGATCCACACCGAGCCATCCTCCTTGCGGAAGAAGATTCCCTTTGCCAATCCCTCCTCTACGAGGCCTTTGCCGAGGATGTAGGTCTGCGACTCGTAATATACCTTGTCGAAATCAACGCCGAGTGTCTTGTAGGTTACATCGAAACCATCGTAAACCCAGCCGTTCATCTTCTCCCAAAGTGCACGAACTTCTGCATCTTTTGCCTCCCACTTGCGGAGCATCTCCTGAGCCTCGAGAAGAATTGGAGCCTGCTTCTTAGCCTCATCCTCGCTCATGCCACCGGCAATAAGCTCCTTAATCTCAGCCTTGTAGTGCTTGTCGAACTCTACGTAGTAGTCGCCTACGAGGTGGTCACCCTTCTTGCCGGTTGATTCAGGTGTTGCACCATTTCCGTAGCGCAACCAGGCAACCATTGACTTGCAGATGTGAATACCACGATCGTTTACAAGATTAGCCTTTATTACGTTGTGGCCGTTAGCAGCTAAAATTTGAGCTACCGAATAACCTAAGAGGTTGTTACGGATGTGGCCGAGGTGAAGTGGCTTGTTAGTGTTAGGCGATGAGTACTCAATCATAATGGTGCGACCTGTTGGTGCTGCCTGACCGTAGTTCTCCTCGGCCGAAATCTCTTCGAAACGCTCTGCCCAGAAAGTAGGGTTGAGTGAGAGATTCAAGAAGCCCTTGATAACGTTGTATGAGCTGAACTCTTCAGCTGTTGCAACAATCTTCTCGCCAATCTCTGTAGCTACCGCCTCGGGAGCCTTGCGAGCCATCTTTACAAGAGGGAAGGTTACGAGGGTGTAGTCGCCCTCGAACTCCTTGCGGGTTTTCTGCAACTGAATCTGGCTATCTGCTACCTCACCGTAGAGAGCCTCTACAGCTGTTTTTACCACGCTTGAAATGTGTTGTTCGATATTCATTTTCTTCGAAATTTTTCTATTACTCATTA
>JAGBRY010000132.1 GCA_017632115.1 Alistipes sp.
ACTATTTTCGGCACTACTAATCTGCGGACCATCGACCTTCACGCCATTTGCATCGACAACACCACTACCTACCGATTGTGTATTCTTCGAGTCGCCGAGGAAGTACCACGCAGAAGCACCCGATACGGTAGCTTCCGACGAGTGCGAGAGTGTAGCCGTAGCAGCCGAGTTATACTGCGGATAGTACATCTTGTAGTATGGGTCGACATTCACTGCGCAGTCGGTGCGATCCTTGTTGTAGTACGCAAATTCACAAATGACTGTGGTATTTGCTGCGGTGATAACCGATGCCATAGCGATATCGCTCTGCGACTGGTGACGAATCTGATAGCGACCGATATTTCCGAGGTTGTAGATCTGGTCGAGAGAGTAACCCTCGGCCACCATCTCGGCCTGCTTTGCGCTATCCCACTCGAGACGGTCGCAAGCCTCGTGAACAATCACACCCGAGAGCGTTCCACTACCATAAGGCAACTTCTCGCCCGTACGACGATATGTACAGGTGGTATTGGTAACGGTATAGAACGAATTTCCGTGCGAGTCACGAACGAGCAATGGGTACTGGCTGATACGGTTAGCCGTAAAGATAGTAGCCACGCCACCGCCAGTATAACCCTCGTTGAGCGGAGTGAGAGGGCCCTTTTTGATTGGGAACTCGCAATCCTTGAGAGTCACATAGGTATAGACATCCTCGTCGGTAAGCTCGTGGAAGAACTTCTCCTTGTGAGGAATTGTCGAATCCGAGCCTGACTCCACCGAGAGGATATTCGCCGCAGTAATCTCATTGATGTAGTAGCGGATAGGATCCTTGTCGGCAACATTCGAGCTACCCTCCTTGCCGAAATAGCAACCATTGAGGTTGAGGCGCACCTTGTCGTAACGCTTCAAGATATTATCCTTCTCGGCCTTGAACTCCACCATAAAGCCATAGCGACCATCCAAGCTCTCGAGGTAGACGATACGCTTGGTACCGGTGTAGTCGATACGCATCGAAGTGATAGGGGTGTTAGGGCCTGCATTACCATAGGTAGGATCGCTCACAACATATCCCTCGATGCAGACATCCTCGACGATGTCACGCTCGCCCTTCTGGCGCATCTCGGCAAACGAGAGGATGTTCTCGGTAATGCTCACCTCCTTGTCCTGGGTCACCACAATCTCGGTCGAGATGGTCTCTGCCCAGTCGTCGGTGTAGGAGAAACGAACAGTCGCCTTGCGAACACTCTTTGCGTTAGGATTTGGATCGACATCGAAATTCAAGGTGTTGTTCACACACTCGATATTCGAGATCCAATTCGAGGTCGCCTCCTCGCCATAGTCGATGTCGATTTTGAGGTCGTCGAAGTCGACGCTACTCTTCAACAATGTCGAGCACTGGCCACCCTGATACTCTACGAGCATCGAACGATTCGACACCTCGAGGGTGCTACTTGTGCGACCTGTCTGCTTGATAAATACCGAGTCTACACGATTCTCGGCCGAGAGGGTGATGATACCCATACGGCGAGTGCCCTCGTTGCGATGGTAGGCTGCGATGAACGATCCGTCGCCCGAAAGCGAGAGGGTCTGATGACGGAGATCGCTCTCCTCGGTGCCGAGGCGAATCCAGTTGTTACCCTTGACAACCTCAACGGTGTAAGGCTGCGAGGCGAAGACATCGATAACCTGGTTGCCGCCCTGATAGTCGACGGTGAAGATGTTATCCTCATCGACGGCACCCAATTCTGTTATGTATACCTTATCGCCCTCGTCTATCTCGCAAGCAACAAAGAGTGCGGCCGAGGCGATAATGGCAATTGAGAGTAATCTTTTAAATATGCTTTTCATAGCCAATACTGATTACTTATTATACTTGATTGTTACTGCTGCAAGGTAGAGACCTGTAGCGGAGGACTTCGACGAGAATGTGCCGCCCTCTGGGTCTGTTAACGATGCACAAAGGTTGTTGTATGGAGCGAGACGCAAGTATGCCTTCTCCGCACCGCTCAACTCGGCTGGCAATAGGAACGAACGCTGTGCCAAACCGTGGGTTGCAAAGGTTGGGCAAGACGAAGTCCACCAAACGAATGGGTGGATGTCTATCTCCGAACCCTCGATTGCGGTGTAGGTCACACCATCTATCGAGTACTCCAACTTCCAATTTGCAGGAAAGTTGACACCAACACCCGAAGTGGCCTGCGAGCCAGCCCAGTATGCAATATTCAACGATGCACCTGCACCCAAAGTTGTTGCATTGAACTCGAAGATTACACCCTTGAGGTTGCCCTCCTCATCGCACCAGTTCGACGAGAATGCGCACGAAGCGTTTGCAATCTGCGTACCTGTCGAAGAGGTCGAGTAGGTCAAACCGTTGAAGTTAGGACCCAAAACTGGCTTAACATCCATCTCGTGGTACACCTTACCCTCGCCGACCTTTGCCAATGCGGCATTGCCCTCGAGTAGGAGGTTCGAGTCGTTCCAGCACCACTCGGTATGTGTTGCCGAGAAGTTCTCCTGCTCGTCGTAGTTGAACATCAAGCAGCCCTCGTTGTACGGACGGATAACGAATGCGCCCATCGAGCCATTGCCCGAGCTTACACCCTCGACGATATTCGGATTCGAGCCATAGCGAGGCGAGGTCTCGTAGGTGATGATACCCTTCACATCGCCCGAGCCGCAAGGTGCCTCCTTGCCGTTACGCACCCAGTATGCCGAGGCGTAGTTGAACATCATATAGATGGTATTGCCATCCTTGTCACGCAACATTGTTGGATAGTAGTCGCAAGCGTAGCGATAACCATCAGTAGTGTTGTAGAATGCACCCTTGTTGTAGACCAACTCCACATCCTTCAAGGTTACGATGCGGTAGTAGTCATTGCTCGAAAGCTCCGAAATGGTGCGCTCCACCGCTGGAACATCCTGCTCCGAGCCTGTAACAATCGATACGATATTGCGAGAGCGGATGTCGGCAAGCATATAGCGACCCTCGCCCAACTTGCGCAACTTGGCACCATTCACTCTAATCTGCGCATTCGAGTACTGTGCAAGGATGTTATCCTTGGCAGTATCCATACGGAGAAGCATCGAGTATGCGCCATCCTTGCTCACGAAGTAGTTGGTAGCGTCGTTGTTGTAGGTGTCGGTCACTGCAAAGCTACTACCCGACCACGAACTCTGCGCATTCATCGCAGCGTTAGTGTTCTCTGGGAAGCTGACGCTTACGCCCGAAATCTTAATTCCGTTCGCCTCCTCTTCACCCTCGGTTGTGATTGTCCAGCTACCATCGCTATTGCGATCGGTGGCAGCCTCGTAGCGAGCGAGGAGTGCCTCCCAAGTGATCTCGATAGACGAAGTGGTGGTCTGGGTGATATTAACATACGAAGGGCCATAGACGAGTTTGGTGTGAGGGTCGGTGAAGGTGATACCCAAGCGAGCCGAGCGCTCCTTCTCGGTGTCGTTGGCCGCAACATTGAGTGCGAGCTGCTCGCCCTCCATCTTCACATCGCTAATCCAGCCCTCCTCGCCATCGTACTGAACCTCGTCGAGCACGACATGCTGGTAGAGGTCGTTCGAGATGTTGGCATCGAGTGCGAGGTAGTAGGTTGTAGCCTCCTTCTCGATAATCATATCGCCATCCTCGGCACGGAAGCGGAATACGATGTCGTCACCCTTCTGCACAATCATAATACGCTTGGTCTCGCCCTTGCTGTGAACAAGCACAAACGCACGACGAATAGCGTCACGATTGGTCTTATAGTTGAAGAGGATATATCCATTGCCATTGCCGCTCGTATTGGAGATGGTAGCCCAGTCGATGTCATTCTCCAACTCGGCTGTCCACGCACTATCCGAATATACCGAGATGCGGGTCGAACCTTCGCTATCCTTCTCGAGGCTGATGCAATGCTCATCGGAGTCGTCGTTGTTTACACCGAAACCTTCCCACTCGAATTCACGATTGCAGCTCGAAAAGAGAGCCAAGATCGCTAAAATAGATGTTAAATATTTAAGAGTTTGTTTCATAGTTTACAAATCCGTTAGAGTATTACATTTGGTACTTTTCGTAAGCCTCATTGGTCAAAACACCACCCGAAAGTGCTACCTCCTTATCAGGGATTGGGTAGTACTCGTGGCATGGCAACATCAAGTTCTTGAGCTTTGAGAGGTCGTTGCAGTTGTAGACCTGGTCGAACCAGATACCCCAACGCACCAACTCGAACTTACGCTGGAACTCGCCCACAAGTTCACGACCGTGCTCCTTCTGAATCTCGTCCATAAGGGCTGCCGAGCTCTTGAAGTTGGCTGGGTTCAAGCCACCGAGACCTGCACGACGACGAACACGATTGAGATACTCTACCGCCATATTGCGATCGCCCTTCTCGAGGTGGCACTCTTCCGCCATAATCAACGCTCCAGCATAGCGGAAGACCTTGTAGTTGTTACCGTCGGCTGTAGACTGCATATTCGGGCACCAGAACTTGTCGCCCATCCACGGACGGCTCTGGTTGGTCATCTTGGTGGTCTTGCCAAACCACTGCCACTCGAGGTTGTTGTTCACCTCGTTGAGCGACTTGTAGCCCCAAGCCATATTGATCTTCGAGCGGTGGTCGAACACGCCACTTGCAAACTCTACGCTATTCTCGTCGAGCTTGTCGTACTCGGTAAAGAGCTGCAACTGCTCGTAGAAGTAGCGGTTAGGACGGAATGCGGTGTAGGTACGAGCCTGTGTGCCCAACTCCTCGATAACCAAGCCGTCGTAGTAGGTTGCAGCGGTCTGACCCTCCAATACGGTGTCGTCGTCCTGTGTAGAACGGGTTGGGGTGAAGAAGCAGGCAACATTGCCATACACCTTCAAGCCATCCTCATCGTAGAGGTTCGCAATCTCGAAAATCGACTCTCGAGTATACTTGTTGCGGTAACGAATATCCGAAATAGGATATTGGTTCAAGTCGCCATAGATAGTCTCGAGGTGGCCGATTGCGGTCAACGCCTTGTCCCACCAAGCGGTGTTGCCCGTTGCATCCTTCGAGCCATTCCACATCGCAAGTTTTGCGCATACCATCCAACCGAATGCTGCACCCATTCGATAATCCTCGCCTGTAACGGCCTCGTAGGTACGCTCCTGCTTCACGCCTGGCTTTGCCAAGAGGTCGAGCAACTCGTCGACAATATGGCCACGAGTCTCGATTGCCGACATACGAGGAATCTTGGCAACACGATCCTGATCCTCCATAGTCTCGA
>JAGBRY010000133.1 GCA_017632115.1 Alistipes sp.
ATAACTGCTCGTTCGAAGGTACAGTTTCGTCGGCTGCTAGCGCATCACACACTGCTGATGGTCAGAGCGGTGGCGCATCTGGTGTTGTTGGCGGTTTGGTAGGTTTCGCCAAGAATTCGACCATCTCGAACTTGACCGTTACACCTAAGGATGGCACTCCTACGGGATTGTTTGGCTTGACTACGGGTGCAACCATCAAGAATATAAAGATTAAGACCGGTGCAGTATATGTAACCGATGCGGCTCAACTCTACACCGGAGGTTTGGTGGATAGGGCTATCGAAACCACCGTAGATAACTGCTCGTTCGAAGGTACAGTTTCGTCGGCTGCTAGCGCATCACACACTGCTGATGGTCAGAGCGGTGGCGCATCTGGTGTTGTCGGCGGTTTGGTAGGTTTCGCCAAGAATTCGACCATCTCGAATACAACCGTTACAGCATTGGTTAACTCTAAGGGCCAGTTTATTGGAGGTATCGTAGGTTCTATCGAGGGTGGAAGTATCACCAAGGCTAAGTTTGCTAGTGGCGCACGCATCGAAACTACAATGAACCATGTTGGTGGTATTGCAGGATGTATGGCTTTAGACGCTCTTATTTCGGAGTGCGTTGTGGATGCTCCGGTAATTAGCGGATATGCAGTTCACGGCGGCATTGTTGGCCGTATGCAGAGCGGAAAGGTGAGCAAGTGCCTTGTTACGAGCAATTCGGTTGTTCAGGGTTGTAAGGACAATGCAACAGGTGTTTCTTATGTAGGAACAGGTGGTCTTATTGGTGTTATCGAGCTTGTTGTTGGCAAGGGCACAATGGCAGTTGTCGAGAAGAGCGCTTGCTATGCAGATGTATCGGCGAATATCGAGGTCGGTGGTCTTATCGGATTGGTCAAGGAGAATACAAAAAGTACAATCTCAGTAGAGATTAAGGAGTGTTTGTTCAAGGGTAGCATTTCGGCTGCATATAAAAATAACTATAACTACGGCCTTAGTGGTGGTCTTGTAGGTCTTTGCAACAACAATGTCCCTGGCGCTCAGACTAAGATTACCGACTGCGTGGCTTTGGTTGATGGTATCAATTACAATACTGCGGCTTCAAGTGCAGGTTTTGGTGGTGCTGCAGGATATGTTAAGGGTACCGATTTCAGCCGCTGCTACACCAACCTCGACATCGCAAATATCGTCTCGCAGGAGGGTAAGACCATCAGTGAGTACAGCTCGACATTCTATGGCTCGTTCTATGGTCGTGGTAATGGCGCATCGAATAAGGTAAACCTTGCAAATTGCTACTACTATGGTTCGAAGATTGGCCAGGAGGCTGTAACAAGCACCACAAATGTGGAGTCGCTTACCATCTCGCAGATGACCGACGGAACTCTGCTCGGTAAGTTGAATGGCGCAGGTGGCGAGTGGAAGGCTGCAGCAGACGGTTATCCTGTTCCTGTTGGTGCTCCTGCCGATGTTAATGCCACTTCGGGCGAGGCAAAGACCCGTGTCAGCCTTATCGGCGACTCGATCTCGACCTTCAAGGGCTGGGGTCCTGATGGCTATAACTACTTCTATCCAATTGCCAGCAATCCAACCGTAATCTCGGCAGCGCAGACCTATTGGTACAAGCTTATATATAAGTATATGAGCAATGCGACACTCGAGAAGAATATCGCTTGGACAGGTACTGTTGTGGCTCGCTCTACCGATGCTGACTACCTTGCGACTGACCACGGTGCAGGCCACTGCTTTGTAGAGCGTTTCCGTGACGATGGTATGGGCAATCCGGATGTAATTCTCCTCCACGGAGGTACCAACGATGTAGGTAATCGTGGTAAGAGCATTGCTGTTCATCCGAACTATCCTACATACGGTGCATCTGACTACTCGAAGTCTATGTGTCCGACCGATGCAGAGATGGCTGCAGTATTCGCAGCGGCTGATGCAGTAACCACTTGGGATGAGTTGCTCCTTCTCAACGACACTTCGTTTGTCGAGGCTTATGTAAAGCTCCTCTCGATGATGCACTGCAAGCATCCGAATGCAAAGGTTGTGATGATTATCGGCGACTGGATCCACGAGGGAACTCGCCAGGCTATCCACAAGATTGCCGACCACTATGGCGCTAAGTGGGGATACAAGTGTGTCGATTTGCAGGATATCTCGCCTTATGGTAGCTATGAGGTTATCCCTAAGGAGGCTGGTTGTCACCCTAACGAAGCGGGCTTCGAGGTTATGGCAAACTATATCTATCAGCAGGTAGGCTCTTACATCGATTAAGAGTACCGATCTATACAACAGAGGGTGTCCAAATCGGACACCCTCTGCTATTTTATTTATCCTTGATTTATTCGCTCAATGGGTATGGAATGACAGCCTTGTCGAGCACCTTGCGGACACGCTTTTCGTGGGCAGCAAATCGCTTGTCAATAGCGGCATTGAAAGCACGGATGTTGCTCGGCATCTCGCTCGGCATCTCGATTTTAGGTTGATTGATTTTTAATACCTTAGAGATGAGTTCCTTGTTCAAAACTCTTATCTTATCGGCAATAGGGATATAGGCCTTAGCCTGGAAATCTTCTGCCAAAAGTCGCATCGCATTGCCCTTTACGCACTGTGGAATTTCGCCCTTTGCATTCACATAAACAGGTACGGCAAGACTTGGCACAGGGTGGCCGTTCGTAACCAAAAGTCGAGGGTTTTTGCCATCGCACACCATTACAAATGCTCCTATTGAAGAGCTGCGAGGTACGGTGTGATTGCTGCAAACCGAAACCTTGTCGCAAGTCAGAATACTTCCATGTCTTACGCTATTGTATGAGCGTGAGTAGCCTATGAAATCGAATGGTGAGAAGGTTCCTTTGTGCTCCTTCATCTCGTTCATTATCAGATTGTAGCGACGAAGACTTGAACCCCTTTTCTTTGCATCACCGGCGTGCGAGAAGTTGGCTCTGACATCGAATCCGTCGTTGCCGCTTTCGCTCACATCGTAGCGACGATATCCCACATCCCAAACCTCGAAGTAGGCGACTGCACCCGTAGCATCTCCGACTCCGAAATTCGAGTGTGAACGACGACTGCGCTTTGTGGTTTTGAGCAACTCCTCAAATTCGTCGATTGTTGCACACTCTCGCAATCCGTTCCACATCGCTCCACCACGCAATCGACGAAGTGGGCACGCCTTATACTCCTCAGGTGTCGATTCGGGAAGGTTTTTGGTGGCGGTACTTATAATACCAAAACCAACTTCGTTTATACCAGCATAGACACCTGTTGCATATCTCTTATTGTTAGGTACAACGGCAGTATAGGCATACTTTCCACCCGTAATATAGTCTATGCGGGTGTTGGTGCCAACTGTGTTGTCACGGTGCTTCCACAAGAGTGGCACACCCTCGCTCGAGCGGTGCGATGCAACCACTGCCGAGGTGCAGGCAAATGCCTCTGCGTAGAGCGCAAAGAGCAAAAGCGTGAAAATGGTTAATCGTTTCATATTTAGGTGTTTGTGGGTTGTTGTACTCTATTCTTCTGGTGCAAACATAGGGTCCCATGCCGGCAGCATTATAGGCTTCTGCTTGAGCATTTCGAGGATATCCTGTGGCACATATTTGCGCTCCACGACGAGGCGGAACATATACTCGTTGAACCACTCGTCGGTCATAATGAGGTTGCCTTTGTATCCCGACTTTACGCCCCAACTATTCTCGACCATCCACTTGCGTGGTTTGCCCTCATCGTTGAGATCTACAGCGATGAGCGTCATAGCGTGTGAAGAGCCACTTGCATAGGTCATAACTCGCTCCTTTTTGCTCATTGGGAACGAGGTGCGGAACAACGACTCATAGTCGAAGTTTGCAAGGTCGAGAGTGCCCTTTGTGCGGTTGAAGAACTTGCCTACATCGCACGAGAAATACATTGCGGTATTATCCTTAATCGAGGCGATTGCCATCTCCTTGATGCGCTCGATTGGGAGGTTGATGTAGAGCCAATTCTCGCCATCGTAAACATGACGGTCGTACTCTATTTCGTAGACCTTGCCATACTCTCGTGCAGGGTCGTTCATAACCATTATGTAGTTACCCTCGAGATCTTCGCCTATAAACTTGTCGTAGAACGACTTAGGGGTATATTTCTCGGTCGAAACAACCTCGCCTTTTCGGTTGCGATGAGTCCACTCGAACTCGGTTGGAGGAACGCCCAAACACTCTACCAAAATACGGTATATTTCGGTCAATTGCTCCACCTTCATCGAAGCGGCTGCATTGTCGCTCTTGGCGTTGCGGAGAGCAAGTGCATACTCACGCAATTTGAGCGAGAGAATCATACGCATATTGCGGGTGTTTTCGCTCTGGAAGGTCTCCGGCATAATCTCCTTCGGTACAACGCCATACTTCATAATGAGGTTTGATACACCTGTAAATTGTCCACCGTCGCCAATCGGATTGTGGAGTAACCAGTCGACCTTGCGATCATCGAGCGGCAGCGAGCGGGTATCGATAATCGCCTGCAAGAAGAGGTTTGACTTCTCGAGCAGGTCGTAGAATGAGCAGTAGTTCTGCGAGAACTCCATCGAAGCGAGATTGTGCTTCTCGATCATCTTGGCACGCAACACATTCAAACCGGTAAAGAGCCAGCAACGCCCCGACGATTTCTGGTCGGTGATACCTCGGGTTTTAACCTGGTGCGAGAAGTGGGTGTCGCACATTGCGAGGTTGTCGCTATTTGTCGCCAAAGTGGCGATAGAGCTTGTTGCAAGGGCGTTTTTGATAGCCTTCTGCTCGGGCGATGCTGTGTAGCCTTTGCGAATTGCGTTCATCATCTTGGTGTCGATGCCGCCGTTCTTGGTTTGTGCCTCCGCTGCGCAAATAGTGCCCAAAGCGAGGAGCGAAATAAAGAGTCTTCTCATACTATTTTAAGTCTATTTTAGACAAAGATAGACCTATTTTACGGAAAAAACAATAAAAAATAGCCTTTTGATACCTTTCCTAAAGGGAAAATGGCTATCTTTGTCGCATTATTATGATTTTTTTGGAGTAATGCTTATGATACAAAAGATGAAAAAGTACCTGTTGCATTTGATGTGCGTGGTGGCCATGTTGCTGGGAATGACGGGCTGCGAAGGTCCTAATATCGGTAGTGGTTCGGGCGATGACCCTTCCAAGGAGGATGTTATCGAACTCAGAAGATGTTGGGCATTAAAGAGTTTTTGTGGCGTTGAGGCGGATGCTGATATCTGTATCAACTTTGCCAAAGATGGCAAGTTTACGATATATCAGCGTACTGAAGAGTTGGAGTATACCGTATTCGACGGTACCTATACGGTCGACGAGGAGAACTCGTTGGTTTCGGGCATCTATAGCGACGGCTCGTCGTGGGTAAGCAGCTACCACTATACGGTAGATGTTGAGGCTCGAGAGTTGCTGCTCGAGAGTGTTGAGAATCCTACCGAGGTGGCGGTGTATGAGCCGGCTACTGTGCCGACATCGGCACTCTTGAACACCAGAAGTGCTTCGGTGGCAGATGTTAAACCGTTGTAAAAAAGAGGAGAGAAGATGAAGAAGATTTTATATATAGCTTTTGCTGCTGCTCTGTTGTCGGCTTGTACGGCAGACTTGGAGGAGAAGCAGGTCGCTATCGAGAGCAACCCAATCGATGCAAAGATTGTGAATGGTTCGAACGGTTGCGTTGGTGGCTCAGTCATTGTTCGTTTTACACCATCGGCAGAGAGTCGTTTGGCCGAGTGCGCAACTCGCAGTGGTGCAACCCGTACAGGCGTTAGCGGTGTGGATGCAGTTCTCGAAGAGGTTGGCGGATACTCGGTAGAGCCACTCTATGTTGTTACCGAGAAGAATCGTGAGAAGGTTTACGAGGGTGGCTACCACTTGTGGTATGAGCTCCGCTTCGACGAGTCGAGCAATATGGAGAGTGTGGCAACTCGCTTGGCAGAGGTTGGCGAGATTGAGCGTGTGCAGTATGTTCATCGCATCAAGCGTGTGGGAGCACCTAAGGCTGTTGCGACGGAGAACTCGGCTGACGCTCCTGTAACTCGTGCATCATACAACAATCCTTTCAACGATCCATATGCTATCTATCAGTGGGGCTTGGAGAATATCGGCAGTGGAGGATTGATTACGCCATCCCTCTCAGGCCTTGGTAAGGCGGTTACGGGTGCCGATGTAAATGTCGTTCCGGCTTGGAAACTCTGTGCAGGTGACCCTTCGATTACTGTGGCAGTTCTCGATGAGGGTGTGCAGTACAATCACGATGATTTACGAAATAACATGTGGGTTAATGAGGCCGAGCTTAATGGTGCATCGGGTGTAGATGACGATGGTAATGGTTATAAGGATGATGTCTATGGATTTAACTTTGCCGCAATGTCAGGAGCAATCACCTATACCAAATCTGGCGATACGGGCCATGGTACCCATGTTGCCGGTATTGTTGCCGCCGAGAATAATAATGGTGTCGGAGTTTGCGGTATCGCAGGCGGTAGTGGTAAGGGCGATGGCGTAAAGTTGATGTCGATTCAGATTTTCAGTGGCGACGATGGCGCAACCACAAGCGGCTTGGTGCGTGCTTTCCAGTATGCGGCAGATAATGGAGCGCATCTCTCGCAGAATAGTTGGGGCTATGTCTCTTCTGAGGCTCCGGGCTATTCATCCTACTATCTGGGTCCGGGAAACGATAAGGATTATAAGCGACAACTCTCTTCGGAGGCGGGTGCAATAGACTATTTTGCGAAGAATGCCGGTACAGAGGAGGGCCCTATCGATGGCGGCTTGGTAATTTTTGCTGCCGGTAACGAGACCTCTCCACGCCCGGGATATCCTGCTGCCTACGAGCCTTGCGTTGCTGTTGCAGCGATGAGTCCGGCGGCACTTCCGGCATATTATACCGACCATGGTCCGGGTACCGACATTATGGCTCCTGGTGGCGAGAATATCTACAAGAATGGCGAGATTCTCTCGACAATCCCTACAAAGTTCTCTGCAAGCGGTAAGCCAAACTATGGCTTGATGCAGGGTACTTCGCAGGCATGTCCGCATGTTTCGGGTGTTGCTGCGCTCGGTTTGTCGTATGCAAAGAAGTTGGGCAAGCGATATACCGCCAAGGAGTTCCGTTCAATGCTTCTTTCGGCTACAAACGATGTGACTCCATATCTTAAGGGTGGCATCACTTTGAAGTATGCTGATGGCTCGTCTCTTACGCTCGACTATCCAAGCTACAAGGGTAAACTCGGCGCAGGTTTTGTCGATGCCTACAAACTGCTCTTGCAGGTTGAGGGTACACCTTGTAAGGTTGTGAAGGTTGGTGAGCAGGTGGATATTGATCTTTCGCTCTACTTTGGTGATGGTATTGCTAATGCCCAGTTCGTTAGCGCAGTGGCTTCGGATGAGAATAGTGCAGATTTGACTATTGGCAATTATGCTGATGGTAAGTTTAGCGTAAAGGCTGCCAAGGTGGGTACCGCAACAATTACCGTAACAATGCTTGTAGGTGGTGGTTCGCTCACTGATGATAAGAAACCATTCCCAACCGAGGTGGTCCGTAAGTTTGCTGTGATTTCGAAGGAGAGTGTTGCCTCTAACGGCGGTTGGCTGTAAGATCGAGCAGTAGATAAAATAGCGAAATTAGGGAGTTTTGCGATGATGAATAATCGCTAAACTTCCTAATTTCTTTAATTTTACTAAACTCCCTAATAAAAGGGATAATGACTAAAAGTCATAAAAAAATAAAAGTTTTCCGCTTTCCGCTTTTAGTTTTCAGTTTTTATTTGTAACTTTGTGCCAATAGGAATAGTGAACTTAAAGAAGAATGCCGAAGTTGTATGGTGAAAATGCACCTGCGAGAAAGCCTGAATGGCTGAAAATCAGACTCCACAGAAGTGATACTTTTGCGGAGGTTGCTCGCATAGTGCGTGAACACTCTCTCCATACGATTTGTAGCAGCGGACGATGCCCAAATAAGGCAGAATGTTGGAGTAAACGAACTGCCACTTTCATGATTTTGGGTGATGTATGTACGAGAGGTTGTCGTTTTTGTGCAACCAAAACAGGCAAGCCGTTGCCTCCAAATCCGGTAGAGCCACAAGAGGTGGCAGAGAGTGTAAACCTTATGGGCCTTAGGCATGTTGTAGTAACTTCTGTTACTCGTGATGACTTGGCTGATGGTGGTGCGGCGCATTGGGCGCAGACCGTTGAAGCCATTAAAGCGGAGAATCCAAACGCAACAATTGAGC
>JAGBRY010000134.1 GCA_017632115.1 Alistipes sp.
AATGTTAAGCTAGACCCTGTGATGTATCCCGACAAAGCAGTCATCGAGCGTTGTGCTATGATGCACGACTCGGGAGCACGCACACCGAAGATGTTGGAGATGTGGGCTCGCATCAAGGGCGACAACGTGCCGTTGTGGAATTTAGCGATTATCATCATATCGTTTGGTGTATTGTTAGTGTTGGGTATTCGCCGTAAAATCAAGCGAGCACGCAAGCTCAGCCACCGCAGACCACACAAAAACAAGCGCAAATAGCAGATTTGTCAATAATTCTGCATTTTGCATTTTGCATTTTGCATTTTTTTGTATCTTTGCACCCGAAATTTTGGAATTCACTAATTATTAAAACAATACAACTATGACACTTACAGCTGCTGATATCAAAATCGGTATGTGCATCGAGATGGATGGCAAGACTTTCCTTGTTGTCGATTTCCAGCACTGCAAGCCGGGCAAGGGCCCTGCTTTCGTTCGTTCGAAGCTCAAGAACTTGGAGAACGGTCGTGTTCTCGAGAATACCTTCTCGTCGGTAGGTATCAAGATTGAGCAGGTGCGTGTTGAGCGTCGCCCTTACCAGTTCACCTACGAGGATGACCTCGGTGCTCACTTCATGCACACCGAGACATTCGAGGAGATCAACATCGAGAAGACTCTCATCGACAACTACGACCTTATGGCTGACGGTCAGATCGTAGAGGTTATGTACCACACCGACAAGGATGTTGTTTTGGCTGCTGAGTTGCCACCAATCGTTGATATGGAGGTTACCTACACCGAGCCGGGCATCAAGGGTGATACCGCTTCGACCAACTCGCTCAAGCCTGCTACTGTAAACACAGGTGCTACTATCAAGGTTCCTTTGTTCATCAACACCGGTGACAAGATCCGTGTAGATACCCGCACTCGTGAGTACTACGAGCGTATTAAGTAATTTCGGATATTTTTCCGACACGAACACCTCTGCAATACTGTTGTGGAGGTGTTTTTTTTGTTTTATATGGTATGTTTTTGACTCGAAAGAGAACAATGTGCGACTTTTTACCCTATCTTTGCGGCGCAGTTAGGTTAAACTTATTTCAGATTTTCTTAAAGATATTATGAAACCTCATTTTTCTATCGATTTCAGCCCGAAGTTGTTCCACACAATGCGCACCTATAATCGTGCGAAGTTGATGAAGGACATCATGGCGGGTATTATCGTGGGTATCGTAGCCATTCCATTGGCTATCGCATTCGGTATCGCATCGGGCGTTGGTCCGACCGAGGGTTTGGTAACGGCAATCATCGCCGGCTTCATCATCTCGGCACTCGGAGGTTCACGAGTGCAGATTGGTGGTCCGACAGGAGCATTTATCGTAATCATCTACGGCATCATCCAGCAGTTTGGTGTCGGTGGCTTGGCCATTGCAACCATCATGGCGGGTATTATGCTCGTTCTGATGGGCGTATTCAAGCTTGGCTCGATTATCAAGTTTATGCCTTACCCTATCATCGTAGGTTTTACGGCCGGTATTGCGGTAACCATCTTCTCGACACAGATTAACGACCTGCTCGGTCTTGGCATCGAGAATGTGCCGGCAGAGTTCTTCGAGAAGTGGGGTTGCTACTTCGCAAATATCGGCAAGACAAATTGGTGGGCATTGGGTATCGGCTTGGCTTCGATCTTGATTATCGTCTTCACACCTAAGATCTCGAAGAAGATGCCGGGTTCGTTGCTTGCAATCATCATCATGACCGCTTTCTGCTGGGCATTGGAGCGCTTTGCAGGCATTCATCCGGTAAAGACTATTGGCGATTTGTACGAGTTGCCTTCGGGCTTGCCTTCGTTCAGCCTTCCGTCGCTCGGCGATCAGCCATTGTGGGCAACCATTCAGTCGTTGCTCCCTACAGCCTTCACAATCGCAATGTTGGGCGCTATCGAGTCGTTGCTCTCGGCCATGGTGGCAGATGGTGTGATCAGCTCACGCCACAACTCTAACACCGAGCTTATGGCTCAGGGTGTGGCAAATATCGTTGTTCCATTCTTCGGCGGTATCCCAGCTACAGGAGCTATCGCACGAACAATGGCGAACATCAACAATGGCGGTCGTACACCAATCGCAGGTATCGTTCACACGGTTGTTTTGCTCCTCGTATTGCTCTTCTTGGGCGGTTTGGTAGGTGCTATTCCGATGCCTTGTTTGGCAGGTGTGCTAATTATGGTATCGTACAATATGAGCGGCTGGCGCACCATTCGCTCGATGTGCCGTCAGTCACGCTCGGATATCGCAATTCTCTTCACCACAATGCTTCTCACCATCATCTTCGACCTCACAATTGCTATCGAGGTAGGTTTGGCATTGGCAGTAGTTCTCTTTGTGCGTCGCATTATGGAGACCTCGAAAATTTCGGTTTTGCGTGACGAGATGGAGCTTCACCACGATGGCGAGGATGGCGATGTTCAACTCTCTATTCCAAAGGGTGTAGAGGTATACGAGATTAACGGTCCGCTCTTCTTTGGTGTGGCAACAAAGTTTGAGGAGATGGCAACAATGAGAGATGCAATGCCTATCCGCATAGTTCGCATGCGCAAGGTATCGTTTATCGACTCGACAGGTTTGCACAACCTCGAAATTTTCATCGAGGCGGCCATAAAGTCGGGACAGCAGGTTATCCTCTCTGGCGTAAACAAGCGAGTTTACAACGCAATCGAGAGTGCAGGTATTGTTGAGAAACTCGGCAAGGAGAATGTTCTCGACCATATTGACCTTGCATTGGCTCGTGCCGAAGAGTTGGCAAAGCGTATTAACGAATAGGAAAAGGGTTGAGAAATCTCAACCCTTTTCTTTTAGCCATTGGCCATTCGCCATTGGCTTTTTTATTTTATAGCTTTGGTCATTGCCAGGTCGTGAGGTGCCGAACCGGTACCAAGATAGTCGGTAGCCGAAAACTCCATCGGAAGTTGGCTATCCTCGAAACCCAATCGCTCGTACAAACGCTTCGACTCGGTGCTGCTCGGAATAAGGGCTGCAACATCGTATTGACCACCTGTGCAAATTTGTTGCACAGCCTCGTTAAGCAGGTTTGAAGCGATACCTCTACCCCTGAATTCGGGCTTTGTAGCTACAGCATAGATATAGGCTACTCGTTTCTCCCACATCTCGAGCGGTACCACAAACAACATCGACACAACCTCCCCATTCTCCTTGTGAATAAAAGGCAAAGCATCGTCATGGCGCAACAAAAATGAATCTATTTCGGCTATCTCATCGCCGAAGATATTGTGCCACATCGCTCGCATCTCTCGCTGCTCGGAGGTGAGGTGCAGAGCCGAAATTTTATCGAGCAGAAGAGTCGGATAGTATGACATCTTCGCAAATCGCAACCCCTCCAGACCGAGGTCATCCTCACGATTTATAAACTCGAACTCCTCTTCGAGCATCTGTGCCATCAGGCGATTTATCATCACGGCAGCCCCCTGCACACTGTTATCGTGTTTCTCGATATGGGTACAAAAGGTTTTTTGCGTTATCGGCGTACCATACGAGAAGGCTACGGGTGCACCATCGGCATAGAGCACCAATCCTCTTAGACCGAGAGCGTCGAAGTTGTCGAATGCTCGTTGCAAGGCCTGCTGCTCGGCATGCTCGCTCTCGCCCATTTCACGGCTGCTCAGCCACTTATCATTCAGCGCAATGCAATCTTTGATATTATCCTTCGATAGGGGCTCGGCACACCAATCGTGGCGAGCAATAAAGTGATTAAGATGGTTGCGCTTTGGCTGATACTTTCGCCCCTGCAGCTGTGCCAAATCCTCGGTGCGATAGATATAGTCAGACAAGGCTCTCGGAGCGTCGAAGGCGAACTCTAAAGGGTAGTTCTCCTCCAAAAATTTACGCCACTCGCTCGACAATCCATACAATCGCAACGGTGTACGCAGGGCAAAGGCATCGTTTCGCAGCTGCTCCAACACTGCCCCCTTATCACCATTGCCTACAGGTTGCATATAGGACTTTGTATCGCCATTATCGAAGCGTATAACGAGAAAGTTCTCCACCTCGGCAACCTCGCTATGGTAGGTGTCGCTCCAACAGAAGATATTTGCGAAGTTGAGGTCGCAGTTTTGCTCCTCCGACCTCAGCATATAATACTCGAACAGTGGCTTGTCGGCCACTGTTACGGGGTGAAAATCTATCTGTTTGCTCTTGTTCACTTTTGCTTGTTTAGCAAGCCTTCAACGACATATCGAGCGACTTGATCTGGTGGGTCAAAGCACCTACCGAGATAAAATCAACGCCTGTTGCAGCGTAGTCACGCAAAGTCTCGAGGGTTATACCACCGCTCGACTCGGTCTCGCAACGACCTGCAACCAATGCAACCGCCTCACGGGTCTGCTCCACCGAGAAGTTGTCGAACATAATACGATCGACACCACCTGCAGCAAAGACCTCTTTGATATCCTCCAACGAGCGAACCTCGCACTCGATAGGAATGTTCTTGCCCTTAGCCTTGAGGTACTCCTTTGCACCGGTTACCGCCTTAGCAACACCACCGGCAAAGTCGATGTGGTTATCCTTCAGGAGAATCATATCGAATAGACCGATACGGTGGTTCTCTCCACCACCCATCTTTACGGCCATCTTCTCCAACACACGCATTCCCGGTGTGGTCTTACGGGTATCGAGAACCTTGGTATGTAAGTCGGCAATACGGTCAGCATAGACTGCGGTCTGAGTAGCCACGCCACTCATTCGCTGCATAATGTTGAGCAAAATACGCTCGGCACGCAACAACGACTGCAAGTTACCCTCGACATAGAAGGCAACATCGCCCACCTTTACACGGTCGCCATCGTTCAATATCTGCTCGAACTTAACCTCCGGGTCCAATCGCTCGGTAACCATCTTTGCAACTTCTATGCCGGCAATGATACCCTCCTGCTTGCACAAAAGGCGCATACGGCCACGCTCCTCGGCAGGAATGCAGCACAACGATGTGTGGTCGCCATCACCGATATCCTCTTTGATTGCAAGTTCAATCAACTCCTCAACATAGGGTTTGTACTCTGGTTTCATATCTTTAAATTTTTAGTTATTCTCCTCTTTTGCGGTGGTGAAATGCACCATCTGATCCTTCGACGACATCCAGAACTCGATGGTTACAGGGCGACCAATACAACCCTTGATGCTATCAACCTTGTACTTCTCGTATGGAACATCTCCGATAGTTGGAACCACA
>JAGBRY010000135.1 GCA_017632115.1 Alistipes sp.
TAATTTGATATTGTTGTTTCCTGATGCGCAAAGATAATAAAAAGACGAGAGACAAAAGACGAGAGACGAGAGATTTTTCAACAAAAAGTTAAAAGATTTAAGTCGAAAATAATTCTCCATTTTGAATTCTCCATTTTGAATTTTTCTTACCTTTGCGCCACAAAGGATAATAGACTGATTTTATGGAGTTTTTCAAGGAGTTTATATTCGGAGCAGGCATTGCTCACTCGATATTTGTATTGGCAATGGTTATTGCCATTGGCACAACACTTGCCAAAATTAAGGTGGGAGGTATCTCGCTGGGCGCCACTTGGATACTCTTTGCGGGTATCGTGGCAAGCCACTTCGGAATGACACTGCACGCCGACACGCTCAACTTCGTGCGTGATTTCGGTTTGACACTCTTTGTATTCTCCATTGGTTTGCAGATTGGACCTTCATTCTTCGCATCGTTGCGACAGGGTGGTTTAAAGCAGATGTGGCTCTCGATTTTGGCGATGTTGCTCGCTGCGGTGGTGGCATATCTGCTCGTTATCCCTACCGAAACACCTCTCCAAACGATGGTCGGAGTAATGGACGGAGCGGTGGCAAACACCCCTGCAATGGGTGCTGCACAACAGACTTATCTCGACCTTACAGGCATCGACGACAAATCTATTCCAATGGGCTTTGCCGTAGCATATCCTATTGGTGTGGTGGCAGTTATACTTGCCTTTATGATATTGAAGGCCATCTTGCGCATCGACCTTTCTAAGGAGAAAGAGGTTGTGGCAAGCAAATTCGGTGGCAACAAACTCGCAGCCAAGTTCTCTATCGAGGTAACCAACGAGCAGATGAATGGCAAGAGCGTAGGCGATATTCGCCAAATTATCGCCCGCCAATTCGTTATCTCACGCATCTCACATAGCGACAATAAGGCATTTATTGCCGATTCGTCGAGCAAAGTGCATTGTGGTGACAAGATATTCGTGGTGAGTTCAGCCGAGGATAAGGAGGCTATTTTGGCATTCCTAGGCAATGAAATCGAGATGCTCGAAGAGGAGTGGGGCGAATTCGAAGGTCAGCTCGTTTCACGCCGTATTGTGGTTACACAACCCAATATCAACGGTAAGCGTTTTGTAGATTTGCGCCTGCGTACCAAGTATGGCATCAACATTACTCGAGTAAATCGTGCCGGTGTGGATATCATTCCGCATCAGGGTATGGAGTTGCAACTCGGTGATAAAGTGATGGTTGTAGGCTCGGAGGAGGCTATTAACGAGGTGGCAAAGCTGCTCGGTAACTCGTTGAAGAAGTTGCATGAACCACATATTTTCACCCTCTTCATAGGTATCGCTCTCGGTGTTTTGGTTGGCTCAATTCCACTTATCGATGCTCCGCAGCCTATCAAGCTCGGCTTAGCGGCAGGCCCTATGCTTATGGCAATTATTATCGGTCGCTTCGGCACCCATTGGCACCTCATCACCTACACCACATTGAGTGCAAACCTTATGTTGCGTGAGGTGGGATTGGCAATGTTCCTTGCCTCGGTAGGTTTAGCTTCGGGAAATGGTTTTGTCGAGGCGGTAGCAGGAGGTGGATATATATGGTTGCTCTATGCGCTGATTATCGCAGTTGTTCCGTTGTTGATCGTAGGCATTTATGCTCGTCTGCGCTACAAGATGGACTTCTTCTCGATTATGGGAATGTTGTCGGGTACGATGACCAATCCGATAGCACTCAACTATGCTAACTCATTGGCCGGTAGCGATATGCCTGCAATCAGCTACGCTACGGTCTATCCGTTAGCAATGTTCCTGCGTGTGATTATTGCGCAGTCAATGATTTTGATGTTGTTGTAGGGTAGTGAGAGGACTACTTAACCTCGAAATCGAGTAGAGTCTGTCCGTTTATGGCAACCTCCACTCGGTCGCCAATCTGTGGAGCAAACGGCTCGGTAGCAGCTACATAAACAATATCGCCCATCTTCAATGTGAGCAACTCCGAAGCCTTCGACAGAGCCTTATCGAGCGAGATTTGCAAGTTGCCCAACTTTGTGCTGCACTGCGAGTTACCAATCTTTACATCAAGTACTCCTTCGCCCACTGCATCGGGAGCAACCGACTCCGGTGAAAGGGCGATCGACTTATCGAAACAGTACGCCTCGTCACAAGGTCTGCCGAGTGCGCAATTTCGCTCCACAACATCCTGTGCAGTAAAGGCTGCGGCAACACCTACAGCATCGTAACAACGAAGTGCAAACTTCTCGTTCATACACTTGGCCAGGCGTGTAACTCGCAACATATAACCCACCGTACACTCCATCTTCTGCGAAAATGACGGCATATAGAAGTCGTCGTTATTGCGCAATACCGACGAGTCGGAACGAACGGTCAAATATAAATCTGAAGCGCTCAAAAGGGCGTTATCTATACAAATTATCTTCATCTATTTCGACTATTTCAACGATTTAACTATATCTTTTGCGGTACGATGGCTCGAACCCTCGCCGCCCATCATCTCTTGCAGTTCGGCAAAATCGGCCAACATCTTTGCTCGAGCCGAGCCACCCTCCAAAATAGAGCGCAACTCCTCGCTCACCGCATCGACATCTATCTTATTAACAACAATCTCTCGCACACATTCACGACCGAGATTTATATTAACGAGTGAGATATATGGAATTTTCAGCACGATAGGGCGCAACCACTCATAAATTTTCGGAATGTGGTAAAGCACAATCTCGGGTGTATTCATCAACGCCGTTTCGAGTGTCGCAGTGCCCGAGGTTACGATTGCTGCCTCGGCATATATCAGCGTATCGTAAGTCTTATTGCAGACAACTTTAACGCCCGAGCCTTGTAGGATCTTCTCGTAGAGCTCTCTTTCGAGCCATGGTACCGCTGCTACTACAAACTGATAATTCGGAAAATTCCTCGAAATGGCAACCATATCGGCCAAATTATCCTTTATCTCCGACCTGCGACTACCTGCCAGCAGAGCCACAATAGGGCGTTTGTCGAGGTTGCACTCATTTAAGAACTCCTCTCGTGAACCCATCTGCGCCTTGTGTTGTGCTATTGAGTCGCACAGCGGATTACCACAGAATAGAGGCTCTATGCCCTTCGAACGGAAATAGTCGGTTTCAAACGGGAAGATGGTGTAGAGCCTATCGACATATTTGCGAATCTCCTTCACACGCCACTCTTTCCACGCCCACACCTTTGGAGCGATGTAGTAATAGACCTTCAGCCCCTTCGCCTTTGCCCACTTCGCAATGCGCATATTAAACGATGGATAGTCGATAAGTATCACAACATCGGGATTGAACGCCTCGATATCACGCTTGCACTCGTCAATCTGGCCGAAGATTGTCTTCAGATTGCGCACCACCTGCACAATGCCGAAAAACGATGTTTCACGGTAGTGCTTCGCCAAATTCTCGGCACCACCAACCTCTGCCATCTTATCGCCACCCCAAAAGCGGAACTGCGCCTCGGAATCCTCCGCCGCAATTCCCTTCATAAGGTTGCTACCATGCAAATCACCCGAAGGCTCACCAACGATTATATAATATCTCATATTATATTTTTGCTTTTAGCCATTAGCCTTTAGCCATTGGCTTTTACTCCTCCAATAAATCTGGGCGCAAGGCCTTGGTGCGGGCATAGGCCTGCTCGTCTTGCCACTTGGCTATCTCGGCAAAGTTGCCCGAAAGGAGCACATCAGGCACTTTCCAGCCGTTAAACTCCGCAGGGCGGGTATATACAGGCGGTGCGAGCAAGTCATCCTGAAAGCAGTCGGTCAAGGCCGAAGCCTCATCGCCAATCGCACCAGGCAAAAGACGCACCACCGAGTCGGTGATAATTGCTGCTGCAAGCTCACCACCCGTCAAAACATAGTCACCAACCGAAATCTCTCGGGTAATCAAGTGCTCACGAATACGGTAGTCGATGCCCTTGTAGTGTCCGCAGAGGATAATTATATTCTCGAGTGTCGAGAGGCGGTTTGCCTCATGCTGATCGTAGCGAATACCATCGGGCGAGGTGAAGATAATCTCGTCATAGTGGCGCTCACTCTTGAGCTTCTCGATGCAACGGAACACCGGCTCAATCTTCATCACCATACCGGCCTCACCACCAAAAGGGTAGTCGTCGACCTTATGGTGCTTATCCTCCGAGTAGTCACGGATGTTGTGGATATGAATCTCGGCAAAACCGCCCTCCTGCGCACGCTTTAAAATCGACTCATTCAGCGGCGACACAAGCAACTCGGGTACAACTGTCAAAATATCTATTCTCATAGTTTACAAGCAATTAACCTCGTTATTCAAAACCTCCACTACGAATGGATTGTAGAGCGACTCGTGGCCGATATTCGACTTATCTCCGTGGCCCGGATAGATAACTACCTCATCGCCTAATGGAAGAATCTTCTTGATAATCGACTGCATAATCGTAGGGTAGTCGCCACCCGGGAGATCGGTGCGACCAATACTCTCCTGGAAGAGCGTATCACCCGTAAAGAGCGACTTCGACTCCTCGTGGTAGAGCGACACGCAACCCTTCGAATGTCCCGGTGTTGCGATAACTCGGAGCGTAGTGTTTCCGAACTTCACCTCCTCGGTTGCCGCAAGGTCGATATCTATTGACTCTGGCAATGCGCCCAACTCCATACCGAACATCGCACCGCTGGCACGACCACTTTTGAGAAGGTCGAGGTCAGCCGATGATGCCGCAAACTTAACGCCATAGGTCATTTTGAGGAACTCCACGCCGAGGATATGGTCGAAGTGACAATGGGTATTTACCGCCAACACA
>JAGBRY010000136.1 GCA_017632115.1 Alistipes sp.
AGAGCAGTGAGTAGTTTTTTAATTCTCAATTCTCAATCCTCAATTCTCAATCCTCAATCCTCAATTCTCAATTCTCAATCCTCAATTAACAAAAAAGCACCCCGTAATCAGGGTGCTTTTTGTGGTTAAAGCGGTTGTTCTACTCCTCAGGAAGCTCGAACTTCTCGAGGCCTGCCTCAACGAGCATATTGAACCACGATACAGCCTTCTTGATATCCGAGTCGTGAACTCGCTCACGGTCGTACTCAGGAATAACCACGCCGAAGAACTCCTTCAAACGAGCATTACCCTCCTTTACTGCAGGGCCCTGCTTACCCTCGGTGTAGGCATACATCTTGGTAAAAACCTCTGCCAAAGGCATATCCTCACCCTCGGTATACATCGAAATCTCTGCCAATGCGCTAATGCGTGACGATGCTGCAGCGTTCATTCGCTTGCCATCGAGCAACGACTCCACGATAAAGCCATTGCGTGATTGTGCAACATAACGGAACAAGCCTGGCTGTCCCGAAATTGCCAAAATATCCTTAAACTCCATACTTATATTATATATTATGTAAAAATTACTTCTTGATATTTACATCCAACTGTGGGAATGGGAAGTTGATGCCCTTCGATGGCAACTCCTTGTACATCTTCTCGTTCATATCGAAGTAGAGTCCCCAATAGTCGGAGTTCTTTGACCACGCACGAATTGCCAAGTCTACCGAGCTGCTATTCAAGGTCTTGACCAAGACAACCGGTGCAGTCTCCTTCAAAACTCGGCTATCAGCCTCGAGCATTGCCAAAATCTCACGACGAGCAACCTCGACATCGTCACCATACGAGATTGAGAGAGTCCAATCTACACGACGAGTCTCCGACTGCGAGTAGTTGTCGATAATAGAGGTAGCAATCGAGTTGTTCGGAACATAGATTGTCTGATTGTCAGGTGTCTTAAGGCAGGTAGAGAACAAGCCGATAGACTCGACTGTACCCGACTGGCCCTGAGCCTCGATATAGTCGCCAACCTTGTATGGACGGAGCAACAACAACACTACACCACCTGCAAAGTTCTGCAAAGTGCCGCTCAACGCCATACCGATAGCCAAACCTGCCGATGCAAAAATTGCGAGGAACGACGAGGTGTTTACGCCAAGGGTCTGCACAATGGCGAAAACCAACATCACCATCAACAACACCTTGACCAAGCTACGCAGGAACGAGCGCAACGAAGCCTCGACCTTGTGACGATTGAAAGCCTTGTCCATAATGCGGATAACCCACTTGATAAGCTGCTTACCTACGAAGTAGATAACGAGTGCGATAACGATTTTAAGCACAATCCAACCAGCCTCCTGAACCAGGCTGGTAAGGAGCTGATGGTAGTCGAGATGCGACACTTTATCTACAATTTTTGTCAAGTTAGCCTTCTGTACGCTGTCCGGAAGGATAAGCGGACCCTTCTCGATATTGCCTTGCAATAGATGTAACATAGTCCTATAATTTTATTGTTTGAATTACTATTTGAGGACAAAAGTAGCAAAAATTCATAAAAATTAGTAATTTTGTTAGAGTTTGATCCTATTTTTTTGAAGAAATGAGGCGATTTGCAGCAGTTTTAATAGTCGTTGCCATGGTTCTTGGTAGTTGTTACGACCGCCACGACGAGCCTTTGGCTCCGGAGTTTACGGCACAGGCAAGCTGCAAAATTGCGCAACTTCGAGAGCTCTGCAGTGAGGGTTGCACAGTCGTTACCGAGGAGCGAGTATGCGTGGGACGCATCACAAGTTCGGACCTGGAGGGCAACTTCTACCGCTCAATCATCGTGGAGGATGAGAGCGGAGGTGTAGAGGTGAAGGTTGGAGGTTACAACCTTGCAACACCCTACCCCGTGGGCTTGATGGTTGCACTTCATCTCAACGGCTCGGCTCTGATGATAGAGAATGGAGTTGTGCAGATGGGGCTACCACCACAGAGCTACGACTCTTCGCCTCGGGAGTTGGCACCTCAAGCCGTCATCGACCAATATATCGTTCGTAGCAATTCGGTTGTCGGCCTCACGCCACACTTGTGCGACATCCCTTCGCTCGAGGAGGCGTTGTGTGGCAGATTTGTGCGCATAGAGGGGCTTCATTATGCACCTCTCACCAACGAAGAGGAGGAGGTTGAGAGGGGTGAGTATCTGCGCTTTGTCGACAGCAACAAGAATGCTATATTTCTCTACATCTCCTCCTACGCCGAATTTGCCGAGATGGAGATTTCGACCTCGGAGGTTACCATTCAGGGCATACTCTACCACCAGCCTGTAGGCATGGATATAGGCAGACAATTCGTCATAAAACCTCGTTTCAAAGATGATATCACGACTACTGACTCTAATTCTTAGTCTGTTCACGCTCTTTGCCTGCTCGGATGTACCCGAGGAGAATGGGCCGAAGCGAGTGACTACGGCCTATCTAAAGTCGCTGTGCAGAGGTGACCACTATCGCATTGTCGAGGATCTCTCAATACGGGGTGTTGTGGTGGCTACAGATTGGCTCGGAGAGTTGAATAAGAGCCTTATCGTGGTGGACCCAACGGGCGGAATGGAGGTGGCTATCGACTGCAAAGAGATTGCCGGGAGGGTGCCGATATTCTCCGAAGTAGAGATTCTCTGCAGCGGCTTGGCATTGGCTCGCATAGGCTCCAAAATAGAGCTTGGAGCTATGCCTACGGGCGATTTTCCTCTCGATAACATCGACGATGTGATGTTCGACCGCTATATCCGAGTGGTGGGCGTATGCAGCGATTTTGAAGCCCCGACAAAGCGATTTTCGGAGGTCGGTAGCAGCGATATAAGCAACATCTTCCGTTTCGAAGGCGTCCGCATTTGCGACGAGGAGCGAGGGATGAAGTGGTGTGACACCGACGAGAACAACGAACCAATAACAACCTATCGCACATTTGTAGATAGTGAGGGTTACACCCTTGCTGTGCGCACACTCGCCACCTGCGACTATGCTACCGAGAGTATCCCCACAAACGAAATAACGGTCATCGGAGCTATTGACTACTCCGACAACCGCTATTTTTTGAAGGTCGTTAATAAAACTATTATTGAATAGTTGCCACCACCTCAACGAGCAACTTCCAGAACTTATCCACGGTAGCAATCTCGAGTCGCTCATCAGGCGAGTGAACGCCACGAAGAGTTGGACCGAACGATACCATCTCCAAGTGTGGATACTTCTCGAGGAACAAACCGCACTCCAAGCCTGCGTGGATAGCACGCACCTTAGGCTCCGAGCCGAAGAGCTTCTTATATGCCTCCTTTGTGCACTCGAGGAGTGTAGAATTAGGGTTTGGAGCCCAACCCGGATATCCATCAGAGTGAACAACCTCGCAACCTGCAGCCACGAATGCACTCTCGACCTGCAACTTTGCATACTCCTTGGCGCTCTCAACCGACGAACGCTGCGATGTGGTGATTACGATCTTATCCTCGGCAAATTTCACCGAAGCGAGGTTTGTCGATGTCTCGACCAAACCCGGCATAGCTGCCGACATGGCCAACACGCCCGAAGGTACACTCAACAATGCCAATAAGAGATTGCGCTGTGTGGCAGCCGACAACACTGTTGCCGGTGCATCGACTCTCTGCAACTCCACCTTTGCACCCTTCTCAACAATAGCAAACTCGGCACACAAAGCCTCGCCAAAGCACTTTACATCGCTCTCGAAAGCGGCTGCATGCTCGGCCGAAACGCCCAAAACGATATATGCCTCACGAGGGATTGCATTGCGCAAGTTTCCACCATCGAAGTGCGATAACTTGGCACCGAACAGTCGTGCTGCACGCTCGGCAATGCGAGCTGCCCACTTATTCGAGTTGGCATGACCCTTGTCGATATCGTCGCCCGAGTGTCCACCCAAAAGGCCGCTTACGCTAACCTTGTAGTAGGCATAATCGGCAGGAGCCGACTCGGTAGCGAGTGGAAGATATGCCAAAGTGTCGACACCACCTGCACAACCGATAAAGACCTCGCCCTCATCCTCCGAGTCGAGGTTTATGAGGTACTTACCCTTGACCATTCCCTCGCCCAAATTGAACGCACCGGTCAGACCTGTCTCCTCATCTACGGTAAACAACGCCTCGAGCGCAGGGTGCTTAGCCGTCTCGTCGATAAGCAATGCCAACGCTGCTGCGATACCGATACCGTCATCTGCGCCGAGAGTGGTGCCGTCGGCCTTAACCCAACCGCCGTCGATATAGGTCTGGATAGCGTCGTTCTCGAAGTCGAATACCTTGTCCGAGTTCTTCTCGCAGACCATGTCGGTATGCGCCTGCAACACCACGGTAGGGCGATTCTCGTAGCCCTCGGTTGCTGCCTTGCGGATTACCACATTGCCGATTGCGTCGCACTGATACTCAAGGTTGTGTTTCTGGGCAAACTCTACGAGATATTTGCCTATCTTCTCCTCTTTTTTCGATGGGCGTGGCACCTTCGTAATCTCGTCGAAGAGTCCCCACACCAATTTTGGTTCCAAATTTTTCATAGATATAACTTTTAACTTTGCACTTTTAACTTTTGACTAACAACACTACGGCTGTGGCGGATACACCCTTCTCCTCTCCCTCGAAGCCGAGATGTTCGGTAGTGGTTGCTTTGACAGACACCTGCTCTACTGCCACACCTGCGGCATTGGCAATGCGCTCACGCATAAGGTCGATATGGGGGCGCAACTTAGGGCGTTGCATAGCGATTGTAGAGTCTACATTTCCAACCTTGTAGCCCCTCTCCTCTATGAGTGCCACCACCCTACGCAAGAGGATGAGCGAGTCTATACCCTTGAACTCTGCCGAAGTGTCGGGGAAGTGCTTGCCGATATCGCCCAGAGCCAACGCTCCGAGCAAAGCATCGCAGATGGCGTGCACCAAAACATCGCCATCGGAGTGGGCAATGCACCCCTTCTCGTGAGGTATCTCCACACCTCCGAGTACCAGTCGTAGACCTTCGCCCAGGGCGTGAACATCGTATCCGTGTCCTATTCTGAAATCCATATTTTTTAGCCATTAGCCGTTGGCCATTAGCCATTAGCTATTTTTTTTAATTCTCAATCCTCAATTTCTTATATTTCTTGTCCCTTGAATGGCAACTCGCCCACAGGTGGAGGGGTTGGCTGGTAGTAGATTGGGCGTGAAGCAACAATGCTATCCACCACATATCGTGTCATACCTCGCCATGGCAACGAGCCAAAGTACTCCTTATAGTGCAACTCCACATTCTGTCCACCGAGCAACATCAAACGCTCGGCCAGCTCCTTGTTCGTAACCGAAAAGTCGAACTCGTGCGACTGCACACCCGCAGTCTGGGCACGGAAGCCCGCCTGGATGAGTTTACCCTCGTAGGTCTTGAAGATAATACCCTTATGGACCACATAGTTCAACTCGCCGCTCTTCACACCCTCGCCAAAGACGAAGTAGAAGCGGATGTAGAAGAACAAAGCGCCTGCCACAATAAGCAGCAACACCAAAAGTGAAGAAAACTTTCTCATAACTCTCTATTTTTTATCGTTTCTTACTCAATATATCGAAGGCGTATGTTGCGCCCACTCTTATCTGATGATAGGGCCAATCGTTGAAGCCCACCTGATAGCCCAAACGTAGGGCGAGGTTGTCGATGTGGTACGAAAGGTTTGCCTTCAGAGTCATCGGGTGGTCGCCATCACGCTCCCAGCCGACATAGCCACCAAAGGTTGCGTCCACCTCCAACCGCTTTAGTCTATAGGCCACCATTGCGCCATACATCACCGCATCGTTCTGTCGTCCGTTGTCGGTCTGCCAGCAGAGGAAACCACTGCTTGCAGCCAAGCGAAGGTGGTGGTTACCGCCTAAGAGGTTAAAACTGTGTCCTACTGCCACATCGAAGAAGTAGCCCGGAGCGTCGTAGCAACGGCCCTTGGCATACTGATTTGCCGAGGCGGTTTTGAGCACTGCACGAGCTGTCATATCCACAAAGTGTCGCTCCTGCGAGAGGATGCGTATATCGGCCGACACATAGAGATCTCCCGAGTCCATACCCTGCAACGGCTCCTTGGTGTAGGGTTCGGGCAGACGACGCATTCTATTCACCTCGGCTGAGGTATAGAAGTACTCGAAGATAGGCATCCACACCGTCAAATTGGCCTTTGGCGTGAAGAGTGGAATGGTCAGCTTGGCGAACAGGTCGCCCGTAATATCGTCGGCAACATTGTTGGTCGTGGTACCCAGGAAACAGTCGCCATAGAGCTCCAACTTCAACTGCGACGATGTGCGTCCATCGAGCATATCGGGTACAGGAAAGGCGTTCGGACCGAAGTAGGCCGGAGCAATTTTGCTCGGCACACCGAGGTTTGGTCGCTCGATGTCGGTCTGCGCCACTGCCACCCCCGTAAGGAGCAGAAGAAGTAATGTCAGCAATATGTTGAAGGGTCTCTTCATTGTTTTTTTATCATTTTTGTTTTCCAAACTCCGATGGTGGTCAAGGCGCAAGGAGTTAAGGGCTAATAACGGCTAGTAAGGGCTAGTAAGGGAGCGCTGAAAGTTTTTCGTTTTTCAACTACTCACTACTCTCTACTCACTACTCACTATTTTGCGGAATGGCAACTTCATAACCCCGAAGAAGGCCTCGCCAAAGATTGAGCTTGACATCTTCGAGGTGCCGAGTTCTCGGTCGGTGAAGACGATAGACTCCTCACGCAAACGGAAGCCGTGTCGCCAGGCGGTATACTTCATCTCTATCTGGAAGCCATAGCCAATCATCTGCACCTTGTCGAGGTCGATTTTGCGCAACACCTCGGCCTTGTAGCCCACAAAGCCTGCCGTCGAGTCGTAGACAGGCATACGGGTAACACATCGCACATAGAGCGATGCTCCGTAGGAGATGAGGATGCGTGAGAGTGGCCAATTCACCACATTCATACCCTTCACATAGCGTGAGCCGATAGCCACATCGGCATCGTTCTCGAGGCGAGAGGCAAGGCGCAATAGGTCGTCGGGATTGTGCGAGAAGTCGCAATCCATCTCGAAGATCTCGTCGTAGCCACGCTCCAATGCCCACTTGAAGCCTGCAATATAGGCCGTACCCAAGCCGAGCTTGCCACTGCGCTCCACCAGATGTACTCGCTCGCCATACTCGGCAATCTTGGTGCGGATAATATCGGCAGTGCCATCGGGCGAACCATCATCGACATAGAGGAGGTCGAAAGCCCCCTCGAGCGACATCACCTTGTCGGTCATACGAGCAACATTCTCGCACTCGTTATAGGTCGGAATTATAACTATCCTTTTCATAATATCTTATCGGCAATCAGCCATTAACTCTAAAAATACTTCTTCTTTCCAAGCATATAGCGCACAACTATCGAACCTCGATATATCGGTGCTTCACGCTTTACATCGGCCCGTATCGTTTTTCGCTCCTTGGCGAGTCGGGTGTGCCAGAGCAAAAAATCTCTCCAGGCCTGCCATACCGCCTTCGCACTCTTAGGTTTACCCTGCACGAGGTAGCTCATGGCGGCTGCCAAATCGAGCAGAGGTCGCACCACTGCCACCAATACTCTCTGCCCCGTCGATGCGCAACGGAAGAGCATTGCGAGGTTGTTGCGATGGTTCAACATCGTCTTGAATGGCGAGTCGGCAGAGAGGGTTGCTCCGCCCAGGTGATAGACCTTCGAGCGAGGTTCGACCACCACCCTGCGGCCCGAGAGCCACACACGCCAGCAGAGGTCAATCTCCTCCTGGTGGGCAAAGAACTCTGCCGAGAAGCCTCCCAACTCAGCAAAGACCGAAGCCCTGCAACAGAAGGCTGCACCACTACCCCACATCACATCGCACGGAGTGTCGTACTGTCCCTTATCCTCCTCCACGGTCGAGAGTATGCGACCACGGCAGAAGGGGTAACCCAAGATATCTATAAAGCCACCCGCAGCACCTGCATACTCGAACCTCTCACGGCACTTATCGTCGAGAATCTTCGGCACCACGACTGCTACATCCTCGTTGCACTCCAGCACCTCCAAAAGGGGCTCCAGCCACCCCTCCGTAGGCTCTATATCGGAGTTGAGCAACACGAAGGTGTCGTAGCCCTCGAGCTGTGCCAAAGCACGATTATAGCCCTCGGCAAAGCCATAATTGCGGTCGAGCAGAACAAGCTTCACACTCGGCATCTCCGCCTTCAGCCACTCCACCGAGCCATCGGTCGAGCCGTTGTCGGCAACCACAATATCCACCTTGGGCGTAGTGCGTACCACGCTCGGCAGATAGTGTTGCAGATGTTGCACACCGTTCCAATTTAGTATCACGACCGCCGTCTTCATCGCTACTCTATAGTTTTGTAGTTGTTGTAGAACTTCGCTCCCGCATACGGACGACTCTTCCAGCGACGATGCGACCACATCCAATACTCGGGTTTTCTCTCGATAGTTTGCTCCAAGCAACGCACATAGCGCTCGGTTATCTCGTGAGGAGCGACCTCCTCCTTACCATCGTATATCTGAGTGTAGATGTGGCGATAGCGTCCCGCCTCGATGCGCTCCAGCTCCATATAGAAGACCGGCAAGCCGAACTTCATAGCCAACTGCTCACCTCCGTCGAAGAAGAGCGAGTCGTGGTTGAGGAAGCTATGCCAGCAGCAACCCTTTGTCGGTGGGCAGTTCTGGTCGGAGATAAGGCCGACAACCAAGTTCTTGCCGTTGATGCCGTTGCGATTGGCAATATAGTGGCGCATAAGCTGCTTGCTCGGCACCACATCGGTCGAAGGGTTGTTGCGCAAGCGATGCAGCAACTTATCCATAACGGGATTTGTAAGCGGTCTATATGCCACCACTAAGTGGTGATTTGGTGTTGCGAGGTAGATATTCAGCGCTATCTCCCAAAAGCCGTAGTGCGAGGTCATGATCACCATATTGCGCCCCTCGATCTGTTCGTGGAAGTTATCCGTAAGGTGAAACTCGGTGGTGTTGGCTCGTTTCTTGTCGCTCATACCGGCCAACGAGAGTGTGCCGATAATCATCTCGGCCAGGTGGCTGTAGTAGCGACGGCAGAGCTCGTTAATCTCCTCTTCGCCCTTCTCGGGGAAGGAGTCGTGCAGCTGCTTTACGATTACAGCATAGCGATAGTGAAACAGTCGTTGCAGCACAAATGCCAGAAATGGCGTAAATACCCCATAACGCACGCAGCGTGGCAACAGCGCAAAGAGGTAACACAAGCACCACAATAGCGTTACAAGCGTGTTCTGGTATATATCTCTGAATCTACTCTTCATCTTCGTCGTGATTATTTTTCTTTGTCGAACGGCCCGCTACGACTATCACAAATTCGCCCTTTGGTGCGTGTTGACGGAAGTGCTCCGCAACCTCGGCAAGGGTACCTCGCACGGTCTCCTCGAACATCTTTGTAATCTCTCTCGATACCGCAACCTCACGCTCCTCGCCCAGCACCTCGGCCAACTGCTCAAGGCACTTAACAACTCGGAATGGCGACTCGTAGAATATCATTGTGCGCTCCTCGTCGGCCAACGCCTCGATGCGCTTCTTGCGTCCCTTCTTCTGCGGAAGGAAGCCCTCGAAGCAGAAACGGTCGCACGGAAAGCCACTCTGCACCAATGCCGGTACGAAGGCTGTAGCACCCGGCAAGGTTACAACATCTATGCCTCGCTCCACGCAGGTACGCACAAGCAAAAAGCCGGGGTCGGAGATGCCGGGAGTGCCCGCATCCGACACCAAAGCCACATCCTTGCCCGCCTCGATAGCGTCGGCCACCATCTGCACGGTGGCGTGTTCGTTGAACTTATGGTGCGAACGCAGAGGCTTCTCGATGCCGAGATGTTTCAACAAGACCGAGCTTGTGCGGGTATCTTCGGCCAAGACGAAGTCAACCTCCTTCAACACTCTGATTGCTCGGAGGGTGATATCCTCCAAGTTGCCTATCGGCGTAGGTACGATATATAGTTTTGCCATATTGTTTCAGCTCTTAGCCACCGGCCATTAGCCATTAGCGTTTTTAGTTATATTTTCTTTGTAGCAACTCCATCAAGAACTTTGTGGCTGCCGAGTTTGGCGACCAGGTGTAGTTCTCAGCAATGTAGATTATGCAGTCATCGAACGAAGGTTGCTTGTCGAGCACCTCGATAGCCTTGTCGTAGGCCTCGGCTTCGCCGTCGAACAACTCACGGATAAGCATAAACTTGTCGGCCAGGCCTATAGTCTCACGCAACGACGCTACAGGGGCACTCTCGGCTACGCCCTTAGGGCAAGCGATGGTGTCGGCCACCGAAGGTGCTTCGTGGAACTGCTCGCCAAGTACGGGTGCAGGGGCATCCTCGTAGAGCGAGAGCAGGGCGCTGCGCTTTGGGGATTGAGAATTGATAATTGGAGATTGAGAAACTTCTACTATCTCCTCGGTTTTCTCTACTTTCTCCTCAGTTTCCACGATTTCGACCTCAGCTCCGGTTGCAACCTCGACCTCAACTTCGACTTCGGCCTCCTTCCCAGATTCCACTACTGGCTCCTCCTCGGTTGGCTCTTCGTCATCGTCGTCCTCCTCGTTGAAGATGAGCTCCACCTCAACCTCAGGCTCATCGGACTCCTCCTCGTCTACCGACTCAGCCGACTCGGTAGGCTCCTCTGTCATAGGGGTGATAGGGACAATAGGGATAATAGGGATAATAGGGAGTTCCTCAACAGACTCCTCAACAGACTCCTCGGCTGCGCATCTCTCGTTGTCCGTTTCCCCGAACTTCAGCTCGGTGTAGGCCTCTCGCAACTCGGCAAGAAGTATATCTCGTTCGATGTCGGCAAGCGCACCTACACGCTCCGCATCCTCCACAATCTGCAACATTCGCTGCAACTTCGATTTCAAATTCATATAGACACTTTTTGTATTATCATACAAAGATAGCAAAAAAAGTTGAAAGTGGATAGCAGATAGCAGAAAAGTTGAAAAAAGTTTGGGAAAGTTGGGGAAAACTCTGAAAGTGCTCAAGGCGCAACGGAGTTAAGGGCAAGTAAGGGCGAGTAAAGGCCAGTAAGGGCTAGTAAGGGTGCGCTTTAACTACTCACTACTCGCTACTCACTACTCACTACTCACTAATTTAAAAGTTTTCCGTTTTCTGCTTTTCATTTTCAGTTTTATTTGCTATCTTTGCAAAAGAATACTCGGGGCAGGGTGCAACTCCCTACCGGTGGTGACAGTCCACGACTCCCGTATGGGGCTGAGCAGCAGATTGCTAAGGCTTGTATGGGACTGAATCGGTGAAATTCCGATACCGACGGTGATAGTCCGGATGAGAGAGTAGAATTTTGCTGTTAGCCATTGGCCATTAGCTAAATTGAGAATTGAGGATTGAGAATTGAGAATTATTTGATTCTACATTCTGAATTGCGCTGTCCCTTGTGTTCGTATGTGAAACATTAGGGATTTTTTTATGGCTAGAACTAAGCGATTTTTTCTTTTGATATTGGCGATAATAGCAACTTTCACCGCATCGGCACAGACAACCACAGCCTCGTTGCAGGGCTTTGTGACGGATAGTAACGGCAAGCCTTTGGCGGGTGCTACGGTGGTGGCAACACACCTTCCGACCGAAACGATCTACGGCACCATAACCGATAGGAGCGGAGCCTACCATCTGCAGGGTTTAAGGGTGGGTGCCCCCTACAGGGTGGAGTTCTCGTTCGTCGGCTACAAGGAGCATACAATCAACAACTTAGCCCTTTCGTTGGGCGAGAAGAAGCACCTCGACGCATCGCTCTCGGATACACAGACCATAGATGCCGTAGTGGTAAACTCCTCGGCCTTTGCCGACCAGCGCACAGGCTC
>JAGBRY010000137.1 GCA_017632115.1 Alistipes sp.
ACAGGTACACCGTCATCACCCAAGATGTTGATCTGGTCGTTAGCCTCCTTACCACGCTGAACGAGAGTCTTGCCACGATATACGAGCGACACCCAATCCTTCTCGATCTTCTCACCGAGGTATGCTTCAACCTCCGGATACTCCAAATACTTCGAGTATGAGTCGAGTGGGTCGATTGCAGGGTAACGCTTCGAGTCGGCACGGCCCTGCGAAAGTGCGTAGAAGCATCGTGCAGCCTTCTTTGTAGACTCGGTTACAGGCTCCTTCAAGTTACCACCCGCAGGCGATACGGTACCGAGGAAGGTTACCGAACCTGTCTCACCGTTGTTCAACTTAACCAAACCTGCACGAGCGTAGAAGCTCGAGATAATAGCCGAAAGGTCCATAGGGAAGGCATCCTGACCAGGAAGCTCCTCCAGACGGTTCGACATCTCACGCAATGCCTGAGCCCAACGAGAGGTAGAGTCAGCCATTACGAGCACCTTCAATCCCATCGAACGATAGTACTCACCGATGGTCATACCTGTATAAACCGAAGCCTCACGAGCCGCAACAGGCATGTTCGAAGTGTTACAGATGATGATGGTACGCTCCATCAACTTGTGACCTGTGTGTGGGTCGATCAACTCAGGGAACTCCTTAAAGATCTCCACAACCTCATTTGCACGCTCACCGCAAGCTACGATGATGATGATATCAGCCTCGGCCTGCTTCGAAATTGCGTGCTGGAGCACGGTCTTACCTGCACCGAACGGACCAGGAATAAAGCCTGTACCACCCTCTGCCAATGGGTTGAAGGTATCGATTGCTCGAACACCTGTCTCCATAACACGAGATGGGCGTGGTTTCTCGGTATAGCAACGGATCGCCTGCTTAACCGGCCACTTCTGAACCATTGTGATATTGTACTCGTTGCCGTCGCTGTCGGTTACAACTGCGATGGTATCGGTTACCTTGTACTCGCCGGCCTCAACTACGCTCTTTACGGTGTAGTTGCCCTTCATGATGAACGGCACCATAATCTTGTGTGCCACCCACTGCTCCTTAACCTCACCGAGCCAAGATCCTGCAGTTACCTTGTCGCCCTCCTTAGCCAATGGCTTGAACTCCCACTTAGCCTCGAAGTCCACAGGGTCGGTAATCGAACCACGAGCGATGAACAAGCCGTCCATCTTCTCGAGGTCGTTCTGCAAACCGTCGTAGTTACGCGAGAGCATACCTGGAGCCAAAGTTGCCTCGAGCATATGGCCCTCAAACTCTACTTTATCGCCGATTTTCAAGCCTCGGGTGCTATCGAAAACCTGCACATAGGCGTCGTCGCCTACAACTTTGATGACCTCGGCCATCATCTTGGTCTCACCTGCGTAAACATAGCAAATCTCGTTCTGACCAACGGCTCCGTCAGCCTTCACGATAACGATGTTCGAGATGATACCATTTACTTTACCAGTAGTTTTCATTAGGATAGTATCGTTATAATTTATTTATCATTTCCTTGCCGTCGAGCTCTGCCACAAGGCGGTCGAACATCTCACGACCAACCTTTGCATCGAGCGCAGCCCAACGAGCCACCATATTTGCCTTTACCAGGTATGCGATAACGGCATTCAAGTCGAAGTAGTCGAAGGTCGAGAGCTCAGACAACTCCGCCCAGCGGATATTGTCGATCTTACGCTCCTTCTCCACCATATTCTGTTCATCGGCTACCGCCGCTACGAGCTGCTCCACAAATGGCAACTCAGCACGCAAGCCGAAGTCGGCAGCCGAGCTGCGTACCAACGACTCGGTAACCGAATCCTCGCCTACAACAACCCCATCAATCGCTACACCCTGACGACGAGCCAATGTCGCAGCCACGATATTGCGAATGGTGCGGTCCATTGCAGACCACTCTCTCAGAAGTCGTGAGCCCGATGCCGCACAAGCCTTGTAGTAGGCGGTCATCAAAGCCTTAGCAAACGGCTGAGTCAAGTCCATATCCTCGGCATCCTCGCTCTCGGGCGAAGCGTACGCACGCACCACCTTTGCAAGTGGCTCGATAAGGAGTGACGGACGACGCAACTCCTCCTCGACCTCCTCGTTCGAAAGACGACCGAGTGCATTGTATGTCGAAGAACCGTTGTGACGACTTATAAGGTTCTCGCAATCGTAGTAGGCATAGAGTAGCTCTACGGTCTTTCTATCCTTAGACGAAAGGACCTCGAACACCTCCGACAAGATAGCCTCGATATCGAAGCCCTTCAACTCGCCGTCGAGTGCGTACTCCTTAAAGCCCGCTACTAATGCGTAATAAGAATTTGCAAACATAAGCGTTTAAGCAAAGAGTAACTGTGAAACCTTCTCACGCAAGTACTCGTCGAGCAAAGCCTCGAAAGACTCATCGGTGAACGAGATGTAGTAGCCACCATCCTTCTCGCCTACCTTGAAGCCCGACTTAACCTCCTTCGAGTAGCCAACCTCAACGCCTGCTGCGAGCAACTCCTTAGCCGATGCCTCGAATGCCTTAGCAAACTCCGCCTCCAATGCTGCAGGGAGCAAAGCCTTGAGCGACACCTGCTCGGCAGCACCCGACCAATTCTTAGCAACCTCCAAGAGGAGCTTCTTCACGAACTCGGCATCTACGCAAGCAGCCTTAACAGCCTCGATCGATGTCTTTGCGATGATAACACCTGCCAACTCGCTCTTGATCTTGGCAACAGCCTGACGACCTGCCAACGAGATCTCGGTCATCGAGTTCTTCTCGGTGTCGGCAGCCTTATCCTCTGCCTTCTTTACAATCTGCTCGGCCTCAGCCTTAGCCTCAGCCAAAATAGCAGCCGCCTTCTCTTTAGCCTCCGCTACCAAACGGTCAGCCTCCAAGCGGCCCTTCTCCAAACCCTCGCCATAGAGGCGATCGGTCAACTCCTTAAGTTTATTCTCCATAGTTTTAGTTGATTGATTTTGTATATTTTGTGTTTATAGTTCTCTGTCGCATTCATTATGCGCACGCACACTTGCGCAAATTCTTTGCAAAGATAATCAAAAAAAGCAGAATGCAAAATGTAAAATGCAGAATTATTTAGAATTGTTGTGAACAAACTTGAGAATATCTATTTTTCATACAATCTCTTTGATTTTCACAAAAACATTTTATAACTTTGTGGTGAGCATAGCTCACAAATAACACAATTCTATTAACAGCTTAACTTTTTTACTATGAGAAAGAACTTTACCCTGCTGTTACTTACAGCCTTGTTCGCACTTGTTGCGTGCGACAATCCGAATATAAATCCTCAAAACAGTAATCCCGCTAAAAATGAGTCTGAAATCAGCGAGTCTGATAGAGCAATTAACAATCTGATAGACCAGTGCAAGGTTTACGATGCCGAAGCATTAGTTCAAGGTCTGCCTGGCGAGTGGTTATTGGATTCTTACCTCGCTTATGACAACGAATGGAAAACTATCACCTCTCCGTTCTATGTTATGGGAGATATGAACTGCGAAGGTTTAAATGCAGGAACATATACTTTTACAACCGAAGGCAAGGGTGTATTTAGCAATACATTAGAAGATCCATTGGCTGATCCAATAAGATGGGAGTTTGATTGGAACTACAACGCAGAGAACGGCAAGCTCCTTTTGAGTGGTGAGAATTACAATACCGAGTACAAGGTATCGGGATTCTATAATGAATATCTCGTTTTGGATTACTACGACTCGGTAAATAAGCATAACATTCGTGAGATTTACAAGCGAGTAGTTGAGTAGCAAGTTAAACACAACAAGAGATAGCAGCAAAACGGCACAGGATTTTTGTGCCGTTTTGTTTTTTACCAACAAATTGCTAATTTTGTAATCGAGAAAATAGCATAACTATGAAAAAGATAACCGTTTTAGCCATTTCCGCCATCTTTGCATTGACGGGATGCAACACCCCCGACAACACCGAAAAATACGACAACACAACACATCAGCTCATTCGTGAGCCGTTCCACTACACCAACCCCGAGAGCCGCACACCACTCCACTCGGTAGCATCGGAGAAGCACCGTCTTGAGTTCTTTGGCTGGGGCGAGCAGACCGACAAAAAGTTTGAGTTGGAGTTGCCGAGCGATGTATCGAACATCGACCGAGTATTGCTCGAGTACGGCATGGGATTGGAGGGAGGTATGCCTGGCGAGTGGGACAATACCACAATGCTCTTTGTGGAGGATAAAACCTCGGGCGAGCGTTACGAGATTGCCCGTGCCATAACCCCTTATGGCAATGGCTTTGGAAAGTATTGGAACAAGACCTTCTGGCTCGATGTTACCGAGTATCTGCCAATGCTTTCGGGCAACACCATCTTCTATCTCTACTATGGTGGTTGGGATGCCAACGAGCGCAGAGCACACGCCGTAACCATAACCCTCCACTACTATAAGGGTACACCAAAGCGCAATGTGGTATTTACGCACGAATTGTACGATTCGAGCAAGTATGGCAACTCGGGCTATCGTGGTTGGGCCTATGGCGTAGAGGGTCACGACATCGAGGATGTTTCACGCCTTGGCGAGCGTATTGTCGAGGTGCCGGAGAATGTAAAGAGTCTCGAGATGCGAGTTGCAATTACGGGTCACGGACACGATCAGGGCGTATTCTTGGAGCGTGTAGGTTATCGCACACTCAACGCTGCCGAGTTCGACCACAACTACTACGATGTGGTCGTAAATGGCCAAGCCGCTGCCCAGAAGGGTTACATATTCTACAGCAATGAGGATACCTACAAGCAGGGTGGCACATACTACTACGACCGTGCAAATTGGGGCCCGGGATTGCCTATAAATGTGCAGTATTGGCGCATTGAGCGACCAGCCGAGGGATATGGCTCACTCTCGCTCGACCTCGACCTGGAGAAGTTCCGTTCGGCAATGAGCGAACCAAATGCCGAAGGCGTAGCGCAGTATATCATTCAGGTAAACTTGTTCGGCTACGACAAGTAGATGGCGTTAGCGTAATAAAAGCGAGAGGCAAACCCTCTCGCTTTTTTTATTTATGAGCACCCTCGAATAGGCTATCGTTGAACTGCCATTTTCACCTTAACATATTCACCCTTGCCTACAAAGAGATTTCTCACCTCGAACTCCACCTCTTTTGCTCCAATCGGCAACGAAATCTGGAGGGATCCCATAGCGTGCACAACGGCATTGTGTTTATTATATCTCAGCTCGTATGGGAACGACGATTTATTGGTTATAATAACCATTGTCTCACGACGAGTATCACACATATGCTGAAGCGATACACTCGCATTGAATAGCCCCAAAAGATACTCCTCTCGACCTATCAACTTACCGTTCTGATAGGCGATTGTTCTACCCTTGACAAGAGCCTCCTTAATCGACTGCTCGTCACACTTCTTCGCAAGTACGAGAGTCATATTAGGATAGGTGCGTCTGTCGCCATTCTGATAGTAGAACTCATCGAATGAACTATGTGCATCGGAGCCCGAGATGAGGGCATATCCCTTGTCAATAGCGTATCGGAAGAGGTGATCCCAACTATGAAAGCTATTGCCGACCTCCACGCCCGAGAGTAACCCCCTAGCGTGCAGTTCCTCGGCAAGCGGAGTCATCTGCGTTTCGGTGGATTTGTCTATTTTCGGATGATTGTGAATAACGATTGCTCCCTGATCGATTGCATTACGCATAGACTTCTCGATATCAGCATCGTAGACCTTGTTGTTATCCTTAGTAAAGAGCACATTGAAGTGGTTGTCGCCACGAGTAATCTCGGCACCACGAATCAGCAGCAATCCGAACTTCTCGTTTGCCGTCTTCGCCGTTTCGTAGCCAACATTCAAGTCGGCAATAATACCTCGCTCATCGGCCTCTCTTCTCGAGATAGCTGTATTTACACCTCTCGGCCTGTCACGATACTCATCTTTGATATAGCCCGTCATATAACGAAGCATATCGTTCTCGGTAGGGCGATACTCGATATGGTCGGTAATTGCCAAAATATCGAGGCCGTATCGCCACGCCTCACGCACACGATACAAAGGAGTAACCTGACCATCAGAATAGATTGTATGGGTGTGCAGACCTGCCGTGTAGACATTGTAACCACAAACCTTCGGGATAACAATCTGCTGACGATGGTAATAGCTATGAAACGAAGATTGCACGCTATTATGCGAATGTCTTTGCGCCACAGCTACCGATGTGAGTGCCAAGGAGAGAATTAAAATGGCAGTGTACTTCAATGATTTCATGCGTTTAGGTTGTTAAGTCAATACAAAAATATATATTCTTTACGAGAAAACAAAAAAGCGAGACCGCAACATAGTAAATCTATGTGAGGAACTCGCTTATAGTAGACCTATGTGAGCATTTCGGCTACCGACGATTGGTGAAAAAGAGCCAACTAGAACAGCTTCCCCGAAAATCGCTTATGATTGAGCTATTTTTGTGCGATGTTAGGCAACGAAAGCGGAGCATAGTAGACCTATGTGAGCATTTCGGTGTCCGACACACTCGTGCAAAAAGAGCCAATCAGAACGATTTTCCTACAAGTTGAACTCTGTCTTTATAGCCTCAACTGCATCGAGCTTCTCCCATCCAAAGAACTCAACCTCACGCTCTACCTCAACGCCATTCTCAATAAACTTAACAGCCTGAGTGTAAGGGCGATTTCCGAAGTGTCCGTACGATGCGGTTGGCTCGAAAATAGGGTTCTTCAAGCCGTAACGCTTAACGATAGCGTGTGGGCGAAGGTCGAAGAGTTTTGCGATGCGCTCGGCAATCTCGCCCTCGCTGATTGAGAGCTTGTTGGTGCCATAAGTATCGACATAAACCGACAATGGCTGAGCGATACCGATAGCATAGCTAAGCTGTACCAAAACCTCGTCTGCAACACCTGCTGCGACCATATTCTTTGCGATGTGGCGTGCTGCGTAGGCTGCCGAACGGTCAACCTTCGAAGAGTCCTTACCCGAGAATGCACCACCACCGTGTGCACCACGACCACCGTAGGTATCAACGATGATTTTGCGGCCTGTCAAGCCTGTATCTCCGTGAGGACCACCGATAACGAACTTACCTGTTGGGTTTACATGGAGGATATACTCATCGCCAATAAGCTGTGCCAACTCATCGCCTGCACGCTCCAAACGAGCCTTAACACGAGGGATAAGGATAGTGCGAACATCCTCCTTGATCTGTACAACATCGACATCCTCGTCGTGCTGTGTCGAAACCACGATTGTATGTACACGCTTTGCCTTGCGGTCGTCGCCATACTCGATTGTCACCTGGCTCTTTGCATCGGGGCGGAGATAGGTCATAACCTCACCCTCACGACGGATAACCGCCAACTCCTTCAAGATAACATGCGAAAGTATCAAGGTTGCAGGCATCAACTCTCGTGACTCATTCACTGCATAACCGAACATAATACCCTGATCGCCAGCACCCTGCTCCTCCTCGGTAGCACGCACTACGCCCTGGTTGATATCCGACGACTGCTCGTGGATAGCCGAGAGAATACCGCACGACTTTGCATCGAACTGCAACTCGCTGCGATTGTAGCCGATACGATCGATAACACGACGGGCTGTACCCTGAATATCGACATAAGCATCCGAACAAACCTCGCCCGAAACAACTACCAAACCTGTGGTACAGAGTGTCTCGCAAGCAACCTTTGCCGATGCGTCACGACGCAAGAACTCGTCGAGAATAGCGTCAGAAATCTGATCGGAAACCTTATCAGGATGACCCTCCGAAACCGACTCAGATGTAAACAAAAATCCCATATCCAATATAATTTTTAGTTAAAAATCTTAGCTTTTTGCAAATTTGATCGGGATTTGGCAGAACTGCCTCAAAAAAGAGTTGCCGGTTTAGCACTTTTTTATTGTGGTTGCAATCAGTCCAAATCCCTCCACATTTGCGGGTGCAAAAGTACAACAAAAATTTAAAATTTAAAAATTAAGAATTAAAAATTCTATTTTTTATCTATCTTTGCGAAAGATACAACAAACAAACTAAATTTATGAAATACATTTTACTCTCTTTAATCGCTTTGGCACAGGTGGCATTCGTGTCGGCCCGTCAGGTCTACAACATCAAAGATTTTGGTGCTAAGGGCAACGGAAAAATCTCGAATACAGTAGCCATCAACAATGCCATCAAGGCTTGTAATGAGAATGGCGGAGGTATTGTTCTTGTACCTGCAGGAAAGTATCTCTCGGGCACTATCGAGATGCTCGACAATGTGGAGTTGCGATTGGCCGAAGGTGCCGAGTTGATCGCTTCGCTCGACCTCAAAGACTACAAGCACTACCAATGTTTGCGTGACGACTTTATGAAGTATAAGGTGGCCTACACCGAGTATTGGAACCGCTCGTTTATCCTTGCACAGCGTGTGAGCAATATCGCTATTACGGGCGATGGCGTAATCAACTCTAACCACCTCGTTGATCCGAATGGCGAGGGTCGTTCACGAGGTCCGCACTGTGTGATGCTCGGCGAGGTTGATGGTGTAACCATTCGTGGCATCCACATCACCGAGGCTTCGAACTACGGTGTTATGGGTTACGAGGTACAAAACGCAACTTTCGACAATGTAACCTTCACAAAGGGTCACGACGGCATCCACCTTCGTGGTGCAAAGAATCTGATGATTCGCAACTGCTCATTCGAGACAGGCGACGACTGCATCGCAGGTGGCTATTGGGAGAATGCAGTGATCAAGAACTGCTACATCAACTCGACCTGCAACGGTATCCGCATAATCTTCCCTGTTAAGGATTTGGAGATTGCACATTGCCAGATGAAGGGCCCGGGCAAGTATGTTCAGCCACACCTTCCAAAGCTTACGGGCAAGATGATGGCTGCGGTAATTATCCAGCCGGGTGCTTGGTGGGATGCAGTCGGTGGCGTGGAGGATGTCTATATCCACGACCTCACTATGGACTGCGTGCGTTGCGCCTTTGCTGCCGATTTGAAGGCTAACACCTGGTCGAAGAACCTCGTTGTGGAGCGCATCAAGGCTACAAATGTAAACTATGCAGCACTCCAGATTGAGAGCTGGAAGGGCGGTGTTTACGAGGATGTAACTCTTCGTGATATAGATGTTCACTACATCGGTCGTACCGACGAGAAGACCAAGCGTGAGTTGCAGATGCCTACACGAGAGTCACGCACCACACCTTATTGGGCAATGTTTGTGCGCAATATCAAGCACCTCACTTTGGAGAATGTAAACTTCACCTTCACAGGCGAGGAGCACCGCACTCCAATCGGAATCCACAATGTCGCAAAGATCGATATGAAGAACTTGAAGGCACAGGATACCGACGGTAAAGAGATGATTCACGCAGTGGATTGTCCGCTCGTACCACTCGCTCCGTCGAAAAACTACATTCCGATTACTGTGCCGAAGAATGCACGATAGACAGAAAGCGACCTGCGGGTCGCTTTTTTTTGTAGAAGTTGATTAGTGGCTAAGGTTGATAACGGCTATTAAGGGCCATTAAGGGATAATAAGCAATTACCTACGCTTTCACCACGCAGACAAGTCGCCCGAGGCGCAACAAATTGAACGATCGGAACAACAAAAAACAAAACAACCTCAGAATCGACCGACGGCAGAAGCCGAGAGGTGACCAAAATGGGGCTGTTGCAATCGAAGATTGTTGGGTTTAGAAAATGCGGTGGCGAAAATTTATTTTCAGACACAACATTTTATAAAGTCTATTATCTGCGCAAGCAGACAGCAGCCCCACGCAGACAAGTCGCCCGAGGCGCAACAAGTTGAACGATTCTGCTCGGGGAAAAAGTAAAAAAAGGAGAGGCAAAAACCTCTCCTTTTTCGTACCCCCGAGCAGAATCGAACTGCTATCTAAGGTTTAGGAAACCTTCGTTCTATCCGTTGAACTACAAGGGCAACACTATTTCGTCTAAAAGATTTTATCTTTTGGTCGGGCAAATATACGAAAAAAATATCTATCTTTGCAGCGTTAACTCAAAAAGCGACAGATTTTTATATGAAGAAGATACTTTTTTCACTTATTTTGGCTGCAGTTGCAGCTGTTTCATGCGGTAGCAAGGACATTATTGAGGTGCGTTATCTTGCATCCGCCACAACCGATGTTATGCTCTACTCGGTAGATAAGGAGGGAAACATTAGCGAGGCGCAGACAATGGTGCGTGGTCGCAAGGTTAATGCCAACTACGGCAAGGGTGTAAAGATTGAAAAGCAGAAGTACTATCCGATTGAGATTACTCGCAAGCAGTACTTCTACGCAAAGGAGCAGTCGCTTGTTGCTACCCCGAAGGAGGTAGTTAAGGAGAAGGCGATGTGGGTGCGAACTCCTGCGTCGATTATCACCGATTGTGAAACATCGCTTATTGGCGGTCAGGCCCACAAAGGTGAGCAGTTGACTGTGCTCGACTTCGATTCGTTGCGTGCGGATGGTAGAGTCTATCGCTACAAAGTTAAGCAGGGTAAGTTGGAGGGATATGTATATGGCAAGTACCTCGTATTCGATAAGGCAGAGGCAGAGAAGCGTTACAAGGCCGAGCAGTACGATAAGGTGTATAAGGCTATCAAGAACTCGTTTGGAGGTGGCGAGGCGTTTGGTTGCGACTTCTACCCTACCGAGCGTGTAAAGTTTGCCAACAACAAGATGCCTGAGGCTTGTTATTCGCTCTATCTGAACATCTCGCCTTCGGTAATTGGCAATATCGAGAAGTATATCGACTTTGCGAAGAAGACAAAGATCAACACCTTCGTTATCGACATCAAGGATAACGAGTGTCCTGGATACAAGGCTGAGGCTATGCAGAAGTACTCGCCAACAAACTACCGCTATGCCGGTAAGAACAAGGAGGCTATGTACAAGAATGCCGTAAAGCGTCTGCACGAGGAGGGCTTCTATGTGGTAGGTCGTATCACCTGTTTCAAGGATTCGCACCTCGTGAAGGATCATCCTCAGGTAGCAATTACCGAGAAGGCTACAGGCAAGCCGTTCAAGCACAATAAGGCCTACTGGCCAAGCCCATACGATCGCCAGGTATGGCAGTTCAATGTGGAGTTGGCAAAGGAGGCGGTGCGTAAGTTCGGCTTCAACGAGATCAACTTCGACTATGTCCGTTTCCCTGACCGCATGACCAAGGTTGAGAATATCATCGACTACCACAACAAGTACAACGAGTCGAAGGTGCAGGCTATTCAGCGCTTTGTGCAGTATGCTTGCGACGAGATTCACGCTGTGGGAGCTTATGTATCGGTGGATGTATTTGGTGAGGCAGCAAACCCAGGCTACACAACCGCTTATGGTCAGTATTGGCCGGCTATCTCGAACATCTGCGATGCAATTTGCGGAATGCCTTATCCGGATCACTTCTCGAATGGTTACTATGGCATCAAGAAGCCTTGGAACCACCCATACGAGATTCTCAAGGCGTGGGGTAAGCGTGTTCAGGGTCGTCAGGCAGTAACGCCTACACCTGCCGCAGTGCGTACCTGGATTCAGGCATATCCCGTTATGCGCCATGTCGATAAGAACGGCTTGCGCTACGATGCAGAGGATGTGGAGCAGGAGATCAGAGGTCTTTACGATGCCGGTTTGACCGGAGGTTATACCACTTGGCACTCGGGTTCGAACCTCGAGAAGTACAAGGCTCAGAAGGGTGCTTTCTGTATCGACTACCTCAAGGAGTGGAAGAAGAAAAATAACAAATAAGATATGAAGAGATTTTACATTTTAGTTTTAGCGGTTTTATTTGTCGGAGCAAGCGTTTCGGCACAGGAGGTTACACAGAAGAGCATAGAGAAGGAGTCGACAGAGGTAAAACTCGAGAAGTTGGAGAAGCGTGTTGCTGTACAGGAGAAGTTCCGCCAGTACTTCAAAATTTCGGGCTTTGTGCAAGGGATGTACGAGTGGCACGATGCCGACAAAGAGAACACTACCAATATATCATCGTTCTCGGTTCGTCGTGCGAGATTTACCATAACAGGCGATCTCTACAAGGGTAAGGCGGGCGTTATCGACTACCGTTTCTACTTCGACCTCACCCGAGTACCGAAGAACCCTATCCTCGATATGTGGTTGCGTTATCAGCCTTGCAAGGAGTTTGGCGTGCAGTTCGGACAGTTCAAGAACCCTATCACCTTCGAGGCTAGTATCTCACCTTCGAAGTACGATTTCATCGACTTCTCGTATGTGGTGCAGAACCTCGCAAAGATGGGTAGCGGCGATGTTGCAGGCTTGAATGTTACGGCTCGTGACGCAGGATTTATGCTCCTCGGAGGTTTCCTGCACCGTGATGGCTACAGCATTATCAACTACCACTTGGGCGCAGTAAACGGCAATGGCATCAACGAGAAGGATAACAACAAGTCGAAGGATATCTTCGGAAAGTTGACCTTCAAGACATCGAAAGATTTTGCTTTGGCAGCCTACTATCAGTGGGGCGAGGCAAACCTCGCAAGCCTCTCGGACGATAAGTTTGCGGAGTATGGTTGGAGTGGCAGTCGTGAGTATGTTACCATGCACCGTTGGGGTGGCGGTTTTAACTACGATGGCAAGAAGGCATTTGCTCGAGGAGAGTACATCGGTGGTTTGACCGGTTCGCTCGTTTCGGAGGGTGCCTATGTCGAGGCGGGTAAGCGTTTCAATCTTGCCGAGAATCGTGGTATGATATGGGCCGGAGGTATGGTCGACTACTTCTGTCGCAACTGCTTCGACTACACTAAGCGTGACACCAAGAATGCAGCTGTAGATATGCGTTACTCGATCTGCGTTGGTTATACTCCTGTAAAGTATTTCCGAGTGCAGTTGGCCTACTCGCTCGAGCACCGCATCAACCACACATTTGCCAACAACCGTCCTTTCGGCAACGGCATAAAGCTGATGGCAACAGGCTTATTCTAAACGAAATAGCAAGAACGGCCCTATATATAGTTCGGTAGGGCTTTTCGGATATAAGAACGATACACGACAAGGGTAAAACAGATACCTTTGTCGTGTACTTTTTTATGCTTATATATGAAACGAACTATTTTAGCTACTTTGCTTATCGCATCTGCTACCCTCTCGGCAAAAGGGATCACTTGGGAGGAATTTCAAAAGCAGATGAAAATTTCGGGCTATCTGCAAGCTCTCTACTCGCTGGAGTGTGCTGATGGGCAGATCGAGAACTCCTCATTCCGCATTCGTCGAGCAAGGCTCTCGTTTGCCGGAAAAATTGCCGAGAGCGAAAAGGCTGGCATTGCCGACTATCGCCTACAAGTCGATTTTGCCGAGAGTCCGAAGATTATAGATGCGTGGGTGCGCTATCGCCCATTGGAGCAACTCGGTCTACAGGTTGGACAATTCAAAATTCCGCTCTCGATAGAGAACTCGGAGTACGATCCTCTCAAACTCGAATTTATAGACTACTCGCTGGTTGTACAACGATTGGTAAAGATGAGTAGCAACGATGTTACGGGTATTAGTTCGGTGGGGCGTGATTGCGGGGCTCAGCTATATGGCAACGCTATCGAGCGAGAGGGTTTCCATATGCTGAGCTACAACCTCGCCGTATTCAACGGCAATGGAATAAATTTCAAAAAAGATAACAATCACAGCAAAGATTTCGTCGGCCGAGTTATGATCTGCCCACTGCGAGATTTGACGGTTGCCGGTTACTATCAGTATGGCAAGGGTAACCTTGGCAATAAAGGTGATGTCGATTTTCAGCGATATGGCGGAGGTGTCGCCTACAATGGTCGCCACGCCTTTGCTCGTTCGGAGTATATTCGTGGCAATACGGGCTCGTTGCTATCGGAGGGTCTATACGCCTCGGCAGGCTGGAAGTTCCACACCACAAAAGCGGGTACAGGCTCGCTCGGAGCGAGATTTGACTACTTCGATGAGGATGTTCGCACCTCGGCCCGAGAGTTCAACTACACGCTCGGCGCAACCTATCAGCCCTGGCCATATATGCGTCTGCAACTCGACTACACACTAAAGCAGTATCACCACATCGGTCGTCCGTTCACCCATTCGTTGGCAGTTATGGTGTCGGGAATTTTCTAAAATATATAGGTAGATGAAAAACTTCTTCAAACAGATTTTGGTAGAAGATTGGGTGGCAACCATCCTCTCAATTCCACTACTCGTTATCGCAGGTTTGGCCGGACTCTTTCCGGAGATGGGTAAGGTGGTGGTAATACCTACCTCATTAAGCTCTTCGGAGGCGTGGACAAGCATCGGAGTGCTGTTTCTAATCGCCCTCATTGTGCTATATATTGGCAATCGCATGCTCTCTCGCCCAATGCGAGGGCTCTTCTGGTCGTTCGTGGTGCTATTCGCACTGTCGATCCTGGCGCAACTCGTAGCAAAAATTCCGTGCGTGAGATACTACGGCTTCGAGGCGGTATTCTTCTCCGTAATCTTCGGTCTTATCATACGCAACTGCTTCCGCATCCCCGAATGGATGAAACCTGCCATACAGGGCGAATTTTTTATAAAGATAGGCGTGGTCTGCCTCGGTGCAACCATTCTCTTTCGTGACTTTGTAACTTCGGGCATAGCCGGTATCGTACAGGCGTGTATTGTGGTTAGCGGAGTGTGGCTATTTGCTCTTTGGCTCTCTCGTAGGATGAAGGTCGAGGAGCGTGCTGCAATGACTCTCGCCAGCGGAGCCTCAATCTGCGGAGTATCGGCCTGCATCGCCACGGGAGGGGTTGCCAAGGTGCAGGAGAGGTATCTCTCCTACATCATTTCGGTCGTACTGATAATTGCCGTTCCGATGATATACCTTATGCCGCTGCTGGCAAAGTGGATTATCCCTATTTTGAGCGAGGATGTGATGGTGCAAAACGAAATTATGGGCGCATGGATCGGCGGCACGATAGATACGACAAGTGGTGTGGCGGCTGCAAGCGAGATGGTTGGCGACGAGGCGAATAAGACGGCAATGATTGTCAAGGCGACGCAGAATGTGCTGATTGGCGTGGTGGCATTCTGCATCGCAACATACCTCGCCTCGAAGGGCGGAGATGGACGACTGCACCGCCCGCCTTTGCGACTTGTATGGGAGAAGTTCCCGAAGTTTGTGTTGGGATTTATCGTTGCCTCGCTGGTGTTCAGCCTTCTGCAGAGCAACCATATATTTCCAGATTGGGATGCAAAAAAACTTGCCGAGAGCTCTATGGCAAAGAGTTTTTCGACCTTCTTCTTTTCGTTGGCATTTGTCTGCATCGGTATGGATACCCGACTCAAAGATATCGTTTCGAGAGAGAACCGCAATATCCTCTACGCCTTTCTTGGAGCTCAGGGTTTCAATATAATTATCACTCTCTTCGTGGCGTGGGTGATGTTCGGTGTGGTTAAACCTACGCTTGGATGGTAGGTTTTTCACTA
>JAGBRY010000138.1 GCA_017632115.1 Alistipes sp.
TAGAGCCTGCAGCTCGGCAGGGAGAGTAGACAACTCCTTAAGCAACTTTGTAGATGACCACGAATAGGAGAGCTGCTGCAACATAAAGAGGCCCATCACATTACCTTTATTGAGCTCGACATACTCCTCCTGCATAGCATCGTGAGCAGCCTCAATCTCTGCAACTTTCGCCTTGTCGCCCTCGCCTACGGCTTTGCGATACTCGGCGATAAGAACCTGGCTCACACCCATCATCTCGTTGAAAGCGTCGTTCGATGGTGTTCCTGTGGCCTCGCTTGTACCCAATTTACAGTCGCACGAAACCATAACCTTGCCCTTCTCGATAAAGAGATAAGAGACAGGACGACCTCCCGCCAATATCAACTGTGCAAATGTCGGCTGACACTTAACCTTCTTGAAGTGAAAACGATTATTCTCCAGCTTCACCGAGTCGATAACTGCACGACCATTCCACATATCGGTGAGATAGACCATGCCGACATTCTCGGAATTGTCCAAAGCACCAACAATCTCACACTTATTTGAGTTGCAACCTACAAGAGCTGCAATAGCTGCTAATGCCACAAAAATCTTCTTCATATATACTCTGTTTTTTCAGTTTTTACTCCTTATCTGCCAACTCAGCCTCGAGTTTCATAACACGACGACGCAACTCAGGCAACTCCTTGAATACCGCAAACGAACGGTGGAAGTTGATACCTGCCAATGCCGGACTACCGAAACGAATCTCTCCATCAGGCACATCCTTGTCGATACCGCTCTGTGCTCCAATCTTCACTCTATTGCCAATTGTAGTATGGTCTGCAATACCCACCTGGCCTGCGATAAAGCAGTTTGCGCCCACCTTCGAGGTACCGGCAATACCTGTCTGAGCCGACGAAACAGTATTCTCGCCAATGATAACATTGTGACCTATCTGGATGAGGTTATCGAGCTTAACGCCCTTGCGAATGATTGTAGAATCGGTCTTTGCACGGTCGATACATGTATTTGCTCCAATCTCGACATTATCCTCGATAATAACATTTCCGAGCTGCGGAATCTTGTCGAAACCTCCCTCTGCATTCGGAGCAAAGCCAAAGCCGTCGGCACCAATTACTGCACCTGCGTGAAGGATACAATTTGCACCTATCGAGCAACCCTCATAGATCTTCACGCCCGCAAAGAGTGTGGTCTTTGCGCCGATCTTCACATTGTCGCCCACATAGCACTGCGGATAGATCTTTGCGCCATCACCCACAACGGCACCGGCCTCGATAACGGCAAAATCGCCAATATAACAATCCTTACCAATTGTTGCCTTGTCCGAGATAGAGGCCAACTTCGAGATGCCCTTCTTCTGCGGTTTCATTGCATTGTACATGTCGAGCAGACGCAATACGCACGCATTTACATTGTCCACCTTCACGAGGGTTGCCTTGACAGGCTCCTTAGGCTCGAAAGTGCTATCAACAAGTACCACCGAACACTTTGTGGTGTAAAGATACTGCTCAAAACGAGGGTTCGACAAGTAGGCCAAACCACCCTCCTTACCACCTTCGATAGAGGATATGGTATAAACTGAGGCGTTAGCATCGCCAACTACCTCGCCGGACAACAAACCGGCAATCATCTCTGCTGAAAATTCCATAGTTTTAAAATTTGGGCTATTAGCCGTTAGCCTTTAGCCGTTAGCTTTTTATTTTATATAGTTCTTAATTTTGATATTCTGTGGTAAATAGTCATCGACCTCTCGGCCAAATGCCAGCAACTCACGCACCATCGATGAGGAGATGTGCATCACCTCGGCAGGTGTAGGTATCAACACCGTAGTCAACTCCGGGAAGAGTTCTCTATTGGTCGCCTCGATTGTGCGCTCAAACTCGAAGTCAACGGTATTGCGGAGACCTCTGACCAACACCGTTGCTCCCACATGACGGGCAAAGTCGCCTGTCAAGGAGTTGTACGATGCCACTCGCACACGGCTCTCATCTTTGTAGCTGTCGGCAATGAGTCGGCAACGCTGCTCGAGGGTCAATAGTGACCTTTTCGAAACATTTTCGCCCACTCCGATAACCACCTCATCGAAGAGCTGTAGTGCAGCCTCAACGACCGCCTCGTGTCCACGGGTAAATGGGTCGAACGACCCTGCAAAAAGTGCTATTCTTGCCATTGGGGTTCTATCTGTTTGCATATTGTTCTTCGTAGTAGCGTTCGTATGCGCCACTTGTTATATTATCCAACCACTCCTGGTTTTCGAGGTACCATTTCACCGTCTTCTCGATACCCTCCTCGAACTGCAACGATGGCTCCCAGCCCAACTCTCGCTGCAACTTACGACTGTCTATTGCATAGCGGGCATCGTGTCCAAGGCGGTCGGTAACATAGGTTATCAGGCCGAGCGAATGGCCCTCCTCGTTACCGAGCAAGCGGTCAACGGTCTTAATCACAACCTTTATTAAATCTATGTTACGCCACTCGTTAAAGCCACCGATATTGTAGGTCTCGGCAACCTTGCCCTTGTGGAAAATGGTGTCTATTGCTCGTGCGTGGTCCTCGACATAGAGCCAATCTCGCACATTCTCGCCCTTGCCATATACAGGTAACGATTTTCCCTTGCGGATATTGTTTATAAAGAGCGGAATCAGCTTCTCGGGGAATTGGTATGGGCCGTAGTTGTTCGAGCAGTTCGTAACGATGGTCGGCATACCATAGGTGTCGTGATAGGCTCTGACAAAGTGGTCGCTCGAGGCCTTCGATGCCGAATATGGCGAGTGAGGATCGTACTTTGTCTGCTCGGTAAATAGGGTGTCGTCAAATTCCAATGCACCATAGACCTCGTCGGTCGAGATATGGTAGAAGAGTTTACCCTCGTAGTTGCCATCCCAGCACACCTTTGCCGCCTGCAA
>JAGBRY010000139.1 GCA_017632115.1 Alistipes sp.
AACCGCTATACGATTGACATTCTGAATGAAGCGAGCGTTGATATAAGCAAGAAATCGGCAAGCAACGAACATCTCGAGTTCAACGAGTCGATTGAATTGCGCAACCTCTCATTCCGTTTCGACGACAACGCAAACGATACTCTACACAACCTTTCTCTCACCATTTGCAAGGGCGAGAAGGTGGGTATTAACGGCGAGTCGGGCGTGGGTAAGACTACCCTGCTTAATATATTGCTCGGACTCTATGTACCAAGCCAAGGCGGAGTCTACATCGACGGTAAGGAGTTGCAGGGTGGACTTTTGCGCAGATGGCAGAACAGCATTGGTTATGTGTCGCAAAACACATTCCTCACCGACAGCACTATTCTCTCGAACATTGCACTCGGTTGCGACGAGAAGGATGTCGATATGGCGCAGGTCGAGAAGTGCATCGAAGCGGCATCGCTATCGGAGTTTGTAGCGTCGCTGCCAAAGGGCATCCACACACGCATAGGTGAGTGCGGTGCACTCCTTTCGGGTGGTCAGCGTCAGCGTATCGGCATTGCCCGTGCGCTCTACAAGCGTGCCAATATACTCTTCTTCGACGAGGCGACTTCATCGCTCGACAGTGCCACCGAGCAGAGCATAAACCGAGCTATCGAGAGTCTTTCGGCATCGAACAAAGAGCTTACAATTGTTGTGGTTGCCCACCGAGATAGTTCGCTCGACTACTGTGACCGCATCGTAACACTCGAAAAAACAAACTTATAATATGAACTATAGCATAGCAGACTTTATACTTCACACCGAAGGCAAGCATAGTAACATTGCCGAATGTGGTCTGGGCAGTTTCAAACCCTTTGAGATTGAGGGAGATTGCTCAGCCGAGCCGACAATGATACTCCATACCGATTGCCCAATCAGCAACTCTACCCATCCGACAACAAAAGTTATTCACACTTTCGAGTTCGAGCAGGAGTATGCTACGGGCGAGTTGGCACGCTATGCCGAGGGTTACCGATTCTCGACATCCCGTGAGGGTGTGGACTATCTCATGATAAAGAGAGATGGTTCGAATATCGTAGAGTCCAATTTTGGCAATTTCGAAAAGGTTGACCCTTCGTTGTTGCGTTTTGGTCTTTGGATAATGCTGGGTATAGTGATCGCCCCACTCGGAGCAATTGCCATCCACTCGTCGGTGGTTGTCAAGGAACACCAAGGTATCCTATGCCTTGGCGAGTCGGGCACAGGAAAGAGCACCCACACCCGCCTGTGGCGTGAGAATATCGAGGGAGCAAAGCTACTCAACGACGATAGTCCTATAATCCGTATGATCGACGGCGAGTGTCGTGTCTATGGTTCGCCTTGGAGTGGAAAGACCCACTGCTATGTAAACAAATGGGTACCCGTGCGTGGTCTAATACGACTTTCGCAGGCTCCGCACAACAGAATTCACCGTCTGCCGGCGCTCTCTGCCATTGGAGCTGTACTTCCGTCGTGTCCTCCGGCATTTGCCTACGACAATGCCCTGCAGGACCACATTTGCAACACCGTATCGGATATTCTATCGTGCACTCCGGTCTACCACTTGGAGTGTCTGCCCGATGCCGCTGCAGCCATGCTGTCATACTCAACAATTTTCAATAAGTAGCGATGTCGAACGCCCGAACCATAGCAAACCGTGAACTCTTCTCGATCGTGCGTGATACACTACTCGAGGGTTCGACCGTGCGCATTGCCGTAAATGGTCAGAGCATGCTCCCCTTCTTCCGCAGTGGCTCGACAATTACGCTACGACCTATCGAAGAGGGTGATATTCGCAAATACAATGTGGTGATGGCCGACGCCGGAGAGTCGTTTGTGGTGCATCGCATAATAGAGGTTGGCGAGGAGGAAGTAACCCTACTCGGTGATGGTAACTACCTCGGCACCGAGCGTGTTGCTCGAGATAAAATTTACGGCATAGTCGACTGCTCGGCCCTACACATCTTCTTCGCCAAGATATGGCTGTGGATGCGCCCCGTACGCCGATTTCCGCTTGCGATTTTCCGCAGAATTTTATAAAAGAAAAAGGAATGAATCTCTTCATTCCTTTTTTCTTTTAGTGCAACTCAAAAAAGTCAATCTGAACTATTTCTTCTCCTTGAGCAAATCACGAATCTCAGCCAAAAGAACCTCCTCCTTAGTTGGTTCTGGCTCTGGAGCTGGTGCCGGTGCTGGAGCTGGCGCCTCCTCTTCCTTCTTCTTCAAGTTCGAAAGACGAGCAACAAACTTAACCAACAAGAATACGCAGAATGCAAGAATTGCGAAGTCTACAACCTGCTGAATAAATGCGCCATAGTTCCAATATACAGGCTCCGATGGTGCTGCGCCCTCCGATACAACCGAAACAGCTGCGTCCTTGAGAGCTGCAAGATTAACCTTCAAATCCTTGAAATCTACATTACCCAAAAGCATACCGATTGGCGGCATGAGGATATCGTTTACCAACGATGTAACAATTTTACCGAAAGCACCACCGATGATAACACCGACTGCCATATCCATTACATTACCCTTCAGCGCAAACGCCTTAAATTCCTTCAAAAATCCCATAAGTTTAAGTTTTTTATTGGTTAAACACTATTTTAAAAATTATCCTACAATCATAAGAACTGCATCGGTTGCAACATTGTCGCCCTCGGCTGCAAGCACCTGCTGAACTGTGCCCGAATAGTCCGAGGTAATAGAGTTCTCCATCTTCATCGCCTCGAGTACTACAACCTCGTCGCCGGCATTTACGGTATCTCCAACCTTCACCTTAATCGAGATAACACGACCAGGAAGTGGAGCTACAATTTTATTACCGACAACAGCCTTTGGTGCAGCAGGAACC
>JAGBRY010000140.1 GCA_017632115.1 Alistipes sp.
CCTTCTCGATAGCCTCGTAGATACCTGTATGACCAACCATATCGCCATTTGCGAAGTTCAAGCAGATGAAGTCGTACTTCTGCTCGTCGAGAGCACCAACCAACTTCTCAGCAACCTCGTATGCGCTCATCTCAGGCTGCAAGTCATAGGTAGCAACCTTTGGCGAAGCAACCAAGATACGGTCCTCGTTCTCGAACTTCTCCTCTCGACTACCGTTGAGGAAGAATGTAACGTGAGCGTACTTCTCGGTCTCGGCAATACGCAACTGCTTCAAACCGAGCGACGACACATACTCACCCAAGGTATTCTGAACATTCTCCTTGTCGAAGAGGATGTGCAAGCCCTCGAACGATGCGTCGTATGGAGTCATACAGCAGTAGTAGAGCGGCATTGTGTGCATACCCTCTGCTGGCATATCCTGCTGAGTCAATGCTACGGTAATCTCACGAGCACGGTCGTTACGATAGTTGAAGAAGATAACCATATCGTTTGGCTTGATTGTGCCGATTGCGTTACCCTCTGCATCAACCGCTACGATAGGCTTGATAAACTCGTCGGTTACACCCTCTGCGTACGAAGCCTCAACTGCACCAACCATATCGGTAGCCTTCTCGCCTACACCGTCAACCAAGCAGTCGTAAGCAATCTTTACACGCTCCCAACGCTTGTCACGGTCCATTGCATAGTAGCGACCGATAATCGACGCAATCTTGCCAGTCGACTTAGCCATGTGAGCCTCCAAAGCCTCAACGAAGCCCTTACCGCTCTTAGGGTCGGTATCACGACCATCCATAAAGCAGTGTACGAAGGTATTCTCGATGCCGTAGTGCTTCGAGATGTCGCACAACTTGAACAAGTGGTCAATCGACGAGTGAACACCACCGTCAGAGAGCAAGCCCATGAAGTGAACATTCACACCATTCTGCTTTGCATACTCGAACGCAGCAACAACCTCCTTGTTCTCCAAGATAGAACCGGTCTTGCAAGCACGGTTAATCTTCACGAGGTCCTGGTATACAACACGACCTGCGCCAATGTTGAGGTGACCCACCTCCGAGTTACCCATCTGGCCGTCAGGCAAACCTACATTCTCACCGTCGGTGCGCAACTCTGCGTGCGGATTAGCAGCTGTGAGTGCGTTCATAAACTCAGGGTTTGTCGAGTAGATAGCGTCGGCCTTGGTGTGGTTACCAATTCCCCAGCCATCCAAAATCATCAATAAAACTTTATTTGCCATATCTGTAAAGTATTTTTTAATTTTTAATTCTTATTTTTTAGTTGAGGCTGTTAAGGATAAGGCCCTTTGCCTTCTCGATAGCCTCGGTCAAGCCATCCGGGTTCTTACCACCTGCGGTAGCGAAGAACTTCTGACCGCCACCACCACCCTGGATAGCCTTTGCAGCCTCACGGACAACTGCACCTGCATCTACACCCTTTGCAACAACATCGTCGCCGAGCATAATGGTCAAGGTTGCCTTACCTCCCACATTCGAGCCGACAACCATAACGAGATTCGACTTGCGAGTGCGCAAATTGTAAGCCAAGTTCTTAACAAAGTCTGCCGAACGATCCATCTGGCTCGCAACAACAAAGTAACCATTCTCCTCCGAGGTATTCTCAACGATCTTCTCGGTAACAGCATTGAGCTGCTCCTTCTGCATAGCCTCAACCTCCTTAGCCAACGCCTCGTTGTTCTCTACCAAGCGCTTGATTGCAGGAACGAGCTGCGAGTTGCCGAGCATCTCACCGAGCGAAGCGATCAAGTCCTGAGTAGCATATACCATCGCCTCTGCCTTCTCGCCTGTTACCGCCTCGATACGACGGACACCTGCCGAGATAGCCGACTCCGATACAATCTTGAACATACCGATATTACCTGTAGCCGAGGTGTGGGTACCACCACACAACTCTACCGACTCTCCGAAGCGTACCATACGCACCTTGTCGCCATACTTCTCGCCAAAGAGCATCATTGCACCTGCTGCCTGAGCCTCCTCCTGTGTAGCCTCACGGTTCTCATCGAGCGGCGAGTTGAGACGAATCTTTGCATTTACCTCACGCTCTACAGCACGAATCTCCTCGTCGGTCATCTTCTGGAAGTGCGAGAAGTCGAAACGGAGCGTATCAGGCGATACCATCGAGCCCTTCTGCTCTACATGCGAGCCCAACACCTTACGCAAAGCTGCGTGAAGAAGGTGGGTTGCGGTGTGGTTATTTGCCGAACACTGGCGCTTTGCAGGGTTTACCACGGCGTGGAACTCTGCCTCCAAGTTCTCAGGCAACTGATTTGCGATGTGGATAATAAGGCCATTCTCCTTCTCGGTAGCGACAATCTCGATCTTCTCGTTTGCCGACTCGATATAGCCGGTATCACCTACCTGACCACCCGAGTTGCCATAGAATGGAGTCTTGTCGAATACCATCTGGTACGAAACCTTATTCTTGGTCTGCACCTTACGCACACGAGCGATGCGGATATCTGCCTCGAGGTTGTCGTAGCCGATAAACTCCTCGCTCTTTGCCTCTGGGATAATCTCCTTCCAATCGTCG
>JAGBRY010000141.1 GCA_017632115.1 Alistipes sp.
ACGATAGTACTTCTCCTGCATTGCTCTATCATCTCGGTCTATCATCCACTCGAAAGGAACTTTCTCGTCATCGCCGGCAGTAATCTTACGCCCAGAGTCTTGATGCAAAACCGTTGTCTGTCTAAAATATCGCATCATCGCAAGACAAGCAATAGGCAGTTGGACAGCCTTAACCAACTCTGCATTGCTATCCTCGTCATACGCTTGTTTTGCTGCTGACACAACTCCCTCGCCTACAAGGTTGGCAACCTCACGAGCTGCATCATTCAGCTCGCCCGCTATCGCTTCAAAGTTATTGCTTGGGCAATATGTTCCTGTCAATTCGTACAGCTCTACTGCACCGTTCTCGTTTTTATTGAACAACATAGTTACTCTTGATTTTTAATGCGGTCAGACGATGACAGAGCCTCCTCTGCTTTAAGCGATTGGTGATAGAAGCCGAGTCGTAAATTCTTATTAGGGAAGTTGAAGGCGATTGCTTGGTTAATCTGCTCCAATATAGCCTGTTCTGCAATGGCCACATTCGAGAGAAGGTGCAAACGGAACGCATACAACATTTCCGAGCCACTTGCCAACTTTCCATTTACCATAACATTTGACAATGAAGGGTGGAGTCCCATTCCAGAGGTAATTGCAGACGAAGAAGCCTCCGCAATCTTCAACTGGCTATCGACAAAGTCTTTGATTTTCTGGTCTATTGCCTCAATCTTCCAAGTGTGAGTTGCACCTGTTTCATCGGTAATATCAACGGTGTGGAAGAATTTACCAGCGTTCTCTTTGCCCGACAAGACATGTGTGAGGTCTTCGAGCAACTGAGTAGATAATTCAGCAATTCGTTTCTCGACTTGTGCTTCACTCCACTCTGGGTGCATTTGTTTAATCACCTCTCTCTTGTTTTCCCAATACTCAAATGGAGAATGAACATGGTAGGCAAGATTAAGGCCATTATCGGTTACATACTTGAAGATAGTAGGTATCTCCGAGCCACGAACAATCCAACGAAGAGCACCCCAATAAGGCGGTACCGAGTAGAAATCTCGTGAGAACGAATAGGTGCTATTGTATGCCGCAGACACAGGGTATCGAGCAGGGTTTCTACGGTCATAGACCGGGAACGATTGTATGCCCGTATCATAGCAATTCTGCTCGAAGTTTCCTACGAGGATATGCTTCACATCTGACAATTTACGGCTGTCCGCCCATTCGAGACGAGCGTTCTTTGCCGGGATATGCTCCAAGTGAGAAATTTTCGGAGCGGAGCCGATGCGATACCCTCTCGTTAGATATATCGCATTAAAGAAGCCTTTAAGATATAGATAATCGGTGGTAATACCCTTGATGTAAGACATAAAGTCCCAATCAGATAGCCACGACTCAATCTCGTTATCTTGCTGCCAGATGTGTTTAATCTCTCCATTCTCAAAGGCAAGTTGGTACAAGAACACACCCTGTCCAAAGAGCAAACCCAGCTGACGCTCAATAATGCCTGGTGCTAAATTGTTGTCATCGACAGTTGAGCGGAGCTCGCTTGGCAAAAGATTATTCGGACCATAGGGCACGATCCGAAAATCACCAATGGCATGAGGGGTGTTTTCCCAATTATACGAGCGACCAACGCTCCATAGCACCGAGTTGATATCATCTTCTCGGCGATTAGATAAAGTCAGCACCTGGCCATCGTTCAGATGTGCTGCAAATGAATGTTCTGATATTTGTTTTATACTACTCATTGTAATACACATTTTTCTCCATTAAAATACATCAGTAATGGTTGGTAAAACCTTCGGCTCTCCATCGTATCAAGGTCAATGTAAGCCTCTACCATATCTGCGTGTTTGTGGTGTGCCACACACTCTCGTTTAAGCAATTTAGCTCTACGAACAGTTACAATACCCTCGCTACTGCGGTCAGTTAAGTTGCACGACATAAAGGAGAAACTGAATGGTCGGTTCTCGGCTGATAAGCGGCGCATCTCCTTTATTGCATTATAAACTTTCATAGTACAAAATTACATCGAAGAACTCCGTAACAAAGGACAGGGTACGAAGGGCGAAGATACCGCTGACCTTTTTTGGCTACACGAGCCAAAAAAGCCGATTTTTTCAAGAAAAAGGCGGATTTTTTACACCTTTTTTACCCCATAAATTCATTAAGTATTTGAATTTGTGGCTGTTGTCTCGGCGTTTTGTCAAAAACGCCGAGACACACTCAAATTTAACCCCGCCCCGCCCTCTCGAACACTTGCGGTCGCAAACAGCCGAAAAGGTGATATATGGCAAAATGCCACCATAGACACGAGTGTCGCCCTGCGACTCCTATTTTGAAAACACACGCAGTGCAAAATCCAACCATAAACATCATTGTTGCATCGCAACACCTATTGTAACCCTTTGATTTGTCGCAATGTAGAGGCTCAAAGAGTCCAACGGAATGGAGGCTTCAAAGTAAACAACAGATATCGGAATGGTTTTGGGCTTGCCTTATATTACACACCAAGGCAAAACAAAAAACTCGGCAGTCAAAGACTGTCGAGTTAATGGAGATACCGCTTGCCGGCGCCCACCGATTTTCGGTGGGTTTCTACCGATGCCCGATGCACTCCGTTTCTTATTTGTTGCTTGCGTTAGCCGATGCAGCACCCAATAAGATAATAAGGAATAAGAGTGCAAAACCGCCCATATCTTTATATTATATCGAAGGTGTCATCGCTTATCTCAGGCTCAACAGGAGCTGAGGTTGGCTCTGCCTCGTGTGCATTGTCCTGCTCGGCATTTGTGAAATATACATCATCTTCGGAAAAGAGATAGCACAAAGGAAAGAACTCGTATTCCTCGACTGCTATATCATCAACCGGTGCGGAGTGAGGGTCTTTCTGCAATTTCTGTTCGAGGGTTGCAACACCCTGTCGAGGTTGCCCCCATATGATAGTGGCCTGTGCTCCTTTCTTGATTGTTGCCCCCTGCGATTTCCACTCTTTGAAGGTTTCAAACCTCACTCTCTCGCTCTTGTATATGTGATTGAGGAGCATATAGTTGATAGTGCGAGAAGACCAAAAAGCAGCCTCTTCGGTGGTTTGTGCGTTTTCGATTTTATCCTGTCGCAGTTGCTTTGCCTGCTGGGATAACTCTATGAGAATGGCTCTCTTTTCTTGTAACTTGGTCGGGGTTGTGTTGTTCGGTGTCATAGTCTTATTATATATTAGATATTAAACATTTGAAAGAGGGGCGGATATCCGCCCCTGCTTGGTGTTAGGCTGCAATTTCTTTTTGCAAGTTCTCTGCTACATCGAGCATTCTATTTCGGAGGAGGTCAAGAACGCACTCGATAAGAGCCTGGTTGCTGATAACAAAAGCACTCTTTTCGCCATAGCTCGGAACGAGCAATTTGAGGCGGAAATAGTCATTGCTCTCGCTGAAATCATCAACGCTGATATTGTCTTCTGCGACCTGTGCTCGGAGGTTGTCGAGGTTTCGCACCTGCTCGTGTAGTTTCTTGTATCGCTCCGTTAGCACCTGCTTACGCTCGTAGTACTCGATGCGTTCCTCGATTGTTTGAGGCTCTTTTCTGAGTTGTGCCTCTAACTCCTCGATACGCTTGGAAAGTTCAAGCACCTGCTTTGCCTCGTTCAAAGTCTTCTCTTTGTCGGGGGTTGCAGGGGGTGTCTGCTTTGGTGCAGTTGGCTCGGCTTGTGGTGTCGGCTGTTCTGCGGTGGTTGGTGTCTGCTCCGCTGTGGTTGCGGTCTTTGGTGCAATGTTCTCGATGTTTGCTCCCTTTGCTACGGTTGTAGCGATTGTCTTTTCAGTCTTTGTCATAACGATTTAGTTTTTAAGATTTAGAAAATTGTGCCGATGTCTGCCCCCATCGGCTTGGGGTGTGTTGTTAGGCTGACAATTTGCGAATTGTATCAGCCTTTGCGATTTTGATATATTCTTCATCGGTGGCGCAGGGGTCTCGCTCGATAATGCCGTCTATAACTTTGCCCATATCATCGAAATAAACCCCCTCGACTTTGTGCTTGCATTCGCCTTTCAGCGATACGATACTAATGTCGTAGAGGTCGGAGGCTCTATCATAGGAAATGAAAACCCACCCTTATGCAATGCTCCGCTTACACGCAGGGCAAGAGTGGGCTTATCCTCGTAGAGTGTCGCCTGTTGTTTGCTAATGCCCCACGACCAACGCACTGCGATTGGCGTGGTGGCTTTCAGTTGCTCGTGGATAGTTGCCACGATTGAGTTAATTTCTTCGGTTGAATACATAACTTTTGAATTTTAGAGTTTGATTTTCTCGGCTCTATCGGACTGCCGAGTGAGTAACCTTTATATCTATTTTCGATATTTGTTTCGGAGTCTATTCATCGGGCTTCGATGAATTGTTTGTCAGTATGTCAAAGAACCATTGAACTATCGTCCAGCCTCGTTTCGTGAACCTTTCTGATACAGGAATTCGACACCGCCTTTACACAGTAAGCATAAATGCGAAGCACCAATAGACCTGCTTGCAAGGGTTCTCGAAATTTTTTTGATGAAATTTCTTCAGAGTGCCGTCAGGTAAATTTCTTCATCGACAGACTTGAAAAAATTGTCGAGGTTCATTGAACAGGTGAAAAGCGGCGTTGTTCCTTTGTATCTGAATAGGGCAAGAACCGAGGGTGGATATAGAATGGTGCGTGTACTGACACATAATTCCAACCAAAGGAGAAGAGACTCCGGAATGAGTATATATCGAAAAACCCTGCAAAATATCTTTGCAGGGTGAATACATTTTGTGAAACAAAATACCTATTTGCCAAACTGCGGATCGCCAATGGCCAAAGGAATAGGAACTTTTCCCTTGGCTATTCGGCGCCGCTGTTTAGTCATAACTAAATATTTGAACGAATCCGAAGGATTTGTTGAATGAGATGGGAGCTGGTCGATAGGTAGGTGTTCGCTACTCTTATCCTTGAACACAACGCCTGATTTAACTTTTGTCCGGGCACCCTCTAATGATTGACGAAGATGTTTTGCAGCATAGTAGTCAATTAAGATGTTTGGCAATCGAGGATTGCTACCAGAGAGGAGTGTTTGCATGAAATGATACTCCTCCGGCTGTCCAATGTTACCCTGACCGATAGACTCCATAATCACATTCCAACCAGTTCGAGCTCCATTCCTGTCTCGTTCAATCGCCTTCTTAAACTCGCTTGCTTGGTCTTTTTGTACTTTGTGGTAGCTATTGCCAGCACGGTCATAATACAGATAGACTGTTTTATTGACCATAGGAGCAAAATACTCACGGAATTTCTCGCCAAGATCCACGAGATATTCGGGGGCCAGCGTATATAGGAACTTCACAATACGAAGACAATCCTTGCCCTGAACTCGATCATCTTGGGCGATGCTTAAAGAGCACATATTGCCGAAGTCTATACCAAGCTGGAGCGGTTTGTGCAAATTGACATATTTAAGCACACGACAGTCCTCTTTGTCGAGCAGACCAACTTGGTCGTATGCATCTTCGTTGATACCATCTTTGTAGAAATGCTGCTCCCCAAGCGAGGCGTAGAAACGATCACCGCTTTTAAGCGATGGTCGGCACGATAGAATCGCCGTATGGAGGTCGTTCAGATCTGCGGCAATAGCATCAGCAAACCAACCCTCCGTCAGGATATCTACATTGACATAACTCGATGCTCGAAGGAAGAAGGTTCTTGCATCGTCCATACGCCTCAGCTCTGTCCATCTCGCCTTCCATAGATTGGCGGTTTTAAGTTTGTTCTTGCACACAAGAGCGTTTTCAGGGGAAGGAGATTTGCGCCAATGTTGTTTGGCAGCAACATATTCTTGCAGAGCTTCGTTATAGACGAGGCCTGTCTTCATTATGAGCAAGATTTTGTCAATGTTCATATTTTTTATCTCCTTTCGCATCCAATCATATTCGCCAATATGAGAAGGATCTGCGATATCAGAGGTAAAAGTAACACCACGATAATAGACAGAGTGGCCATACTGTACTCGATAGCCACGAATGGCTTTAAGTTGGTTGGCAATCTTCTCTTCTTTGAAGTATTTTGCCTCGTCGCCGAACAAGTGGACAACCGAAGCTCCGGCAAGCGAAGAAGGTCTATCGAGAGAGCCGAAGCGAACATTCATACCGGTAAAGAAAATGATAGTACGCTTGTAGGAAACAAGTTTGTTAAACGGTTTCCAAAAATGCCGGCGGAGCCAATCTGGCAGATCGGCTTTTTCTTTGTCGGTAAATGTAGGAGGTTCTTTCTCGATAACATAGTGAACGCCCTCTCGAAAACCTTTGCGTTCAAGACCTTCGAGTACGGCAGGTAATACATTCGCAGTCAAGTTGCTGAATGTGTCTGCCACCCAAGCACAAGGAGCACCGGGCATATCGTACATAATGTCGATAAGCCTCTCAACTTGGATATCGGTAGTCTTAGCCGAGCCACGGCCAAGAATACCGAAAAGGCGACAAGGCCCGACTAACGATGCTATTTGAGCAAATTTATTCTGATATTGAATATCTACAATATCGGAAACTTCTTCTTTAACTTTCTTCCTGTACGACATGTTCCAAGTACTCTATAATTTCAACATCTTCGATACCCGCTTCCATACGCAGACGCTTTCGCACACTGCCATCAAGGTTGAGCGAGTCTATTTGGGCAGCCAGAATATCGCGGTTCGCAGAAGGAAGACCTATCGACTCAGGCGTTAAGGATAGCACACGGAATTGTTTTTGGTATTGAGATGGTGGCAGCACCTCAGGGTCTTCTTGGTCGAGTCGAAGGATCTTTGCTTTCTGCGCCAAGATGTTCGCAGCAACCTCATAGTCACGAGTTGTCTTGGCAGAAGCGACAGCAGCTGCGTGAAGCGTATCCAATTGGTCGGCAACTTTGGCTCTCATCGCATCTTTGGAAACTTGACGATTGGCAAAAAACATCTCTATTGCTTCTGCATAGAGGTCGCTTGCCCTTGCGAAAGTGAAGCCAAAGGGTTTACGAGTGAGGAAACGGATAGTATTGCGTTTGCCATGTTGCCCATCAAGCGAGTATATCATTACAAGAAGGTCGATATACAACTGTTCGCCTGGCGACAAATCAGTTTTACAACCACCATCTATATATGCTTGTATGCGTTCCATCGCACCTTCGTCAGCTGGACCACCATACAAGTCGAGTTTAGAGAGTTGGAAGCTCTTATCTCGCATAACTTCGGAGAATTGTTTGGCAGCAGTAAGATTGCCACCAATCGCATCGGTCATTAGGCGAATTTCTATTTCGGCACGCTTTTGCAATTTGCCACGAAGGAGCAGCTTTGATATTTCGCTATCAGGGTTAACCAACTCTTGATGCAAGAGAGATGGATCCCAGTCGAAATAGACTGCGATTTCGTGTTCTGGCCAACCAAGAGCTCCGAGTGCGAGTAGTTGCTCTCTATTCTCTGCTGTTAGACCGATTGCAGATACAGTTGCTGAAGAAGTTATAGACCCTTTCATCGTTCAAAAATATGTATTGTTCGTTCAATGCGTTTTCACTAAAATTACCACTACCAGCCACAACAAAAAAGTGCTCGTCTGTTCGTATTAGGGTTACTTTGGAATGATTCCAAGCATAGCCAATCTCGATATTACGAGTTGAAGAGAACGCTTGTAGTTGGTCATTAACCTTTGGCACTCGACTACGAATAGAGTCGGAGATGCAGATATATATTTTTTCAATAGCCCCCTTGTCATACCATCGCACCAAGGAGGTAAGTATTCGTTCATTTATCGAGTAGGTCGAGAATGTGAGTTGTCGAATGGTGCCAAAGTGTTTAATGATATAGGTAATAAAAGTGAAAGCATTAAACGAGTTGAGCGTCCATAAAAAATAAATCTCACCACGATCAGGAACTCTACCCATTAGCTGTTTCAGGCTATTAACCTTCTCGATGTGCATATTCTCGAAGGCTTCACAAGTCGAAGTTGAACGAGAGGTATCTTGTGATGGAGAAGAGTCATTGGGCTTATTAAGCAGTTCACAGATGTTGAATAGTCCCATAACCAGATATTATTCGTTCCACTTCGGCAAGCTCTCTTCGTTTTTTTTGGAGTCGCTGTTCTCTCGTTGTGTCCAGATGGGGCTTATTACCTTTTCGCAATTCGCTTTGGATTCGCCAAATAGCCTCTTCAAGATTTGTTTTGCGTCTGAATAGCTCTGTGATAGGTAACGCCCTTAACTCTGCAAGGCGTTTTACCTCGTCAAATATCGGGTGCTTGCCAAGCAATGAACGATGTTCTTTGTAATATGCTAACTCGGAATGAATTTTCCGATTTTCAATGAAATTTTCTACCACCTTTTTCGCTACCGAAAAGCAATCTTCCTCCGTTACACACTCAAAAAGCTGTTGATATGCGGAGGTATAATTTCTATATGCGGAGATTTTATCGGCAGCAAGGATCTTTAATTCATTTGGGCAGTCGTTGTCATCAAGGAACGACCATTGCTCTCGAAAAGTAATTTTGTGTATGACCGGCTGTATGAGATTAGCCGATGCTGTTGGTATTAAAGCAGACAAAGTCTGTATGAGAAGTGGGCGGAACTTGTCTGGGCGAAGCGAGACAAGACGATGAAGATGTTTGTTTGGTGCATATTGGTTAAGGAGCCGAAGTCCTTCCTGAACCTCGGCTCCCGACATCAACCACTTTTGGATTACACCTATCATTTAGACAACAATGCTTCAACAAAAGGTTCGACAGCCTTGAAGCCAACGGCATTAGCACAGAGGAACTTCCTGCGTTTGATACCTTCGGCGATAACAGCTGGGCAAGGATTACCTCGCAGAACAACGGTAAGGTAATTACCAAAGTAATGCGACACCTGAATTGGTCGAGAGAGATTTTTCTCGGCGTAAGAACGCAAGAACTTCTCATCGTCCTCATCGGTATCTGGGTAATCCTCTGCACCAAACGCCTCGACTAGCAAAGCCTTATTGAAAGGCATTGGCAAGCGGTGCGAATAATGCTCATTGTTAGCCTTGTCGAGATAGACTACCGGCACAGAGAGGTCGGCCATCGTAACACGAGAGCAAGGAATTGTGTTTGCCTTAACGAGCACAAAGTCATCGCAAATATCAGAATTTGCGATTATCGTGGTAAGGATTGCACGAGCGTCATCGTCACCCTCCGCAATCGGAATGATAAGAACAGGC
>JAGBRY010000142.1 GCA_017632115.1 Alistipes sp.
GCGAGTCGAGCTTCCCTGGTAGCTCTGAACCTCGATAACTGACTCGTAAACAGTTGTCTTATTCTCGTACTTCCAGAGGTACTTACCTACGCCGAAGTCGCCGGTGTAAACAGGAGCTGCGCCTGTAGTTACCTCGATAGTCTTAACTTCGCTCTCCTCGTAGTCGTTTACTGCGTAGAATACTACGGTGTAAGCAGTCTCAGCCTCGAGACCCTTGAGTGCACCATTCTTACCGGCTGCCGAATGAACCTCAATCAACTCCTCGAGTGTGAACGAAGCGATACCTGCCTCCTTGATGAGCTTCTCGACGGTGTTGCCAGCCTTAGCGAGGTACTCGTTGTAAGCCTTAGTAGTCCAGCAACCAACATAGAGCTCCTTCAAGTTCTCGCCCTTTACATTGTAGCCCAATGCATTGTGGTTAGCAGTCTCGTCGCCCTCAGCCGGAGCATCGTTGTAATCGAGGAACAAACCAACAGCAGGAGTGAATACGCAAGGGTGGCTACCTGTATCGCCAAGACCCGAGTAGTAGAACGAGTCAATAGCAGCATACTTCTTTACCAATGTACCCTCCTTGCTGATTGGAGCCATAACGATTGTATAAAGACCACCATTCTCAATAGTAGTGTTGAGTGTCATAGTCTTACCGCCCTTTGTGAAGTTCTCAACCTCGTAGATCTTGGTTGCAGTACCGTTGATGAGTGCATCGATTGTAGCCTCTGGGTTAGCTACTACATTACCCTCAGCAAAGTAGTACTTCAAGCCCTCAACATCTGCGCCAAACTCCACATCGAACTTAGCAACAACCTCCTTCATATCTGGCGAAACGGTCATACCGGTGTAGTTCACCGATACACCATACTCAACAGCTACACAGCCTGGCAATACAAGGCGGAAAGTACCATTGAGGTTACTCTCGAACATTGTTCCGCCCTCGTACTTGCTTGCACCTGCCAAGATACCGCCTACAGGGAAGGTCAATACACCATCCTCGAGTGTACCTGCGATACCCTCAGGGTTATTCTCTGGGTGATAGTCCGACGAATTCATAAGCTCGCCCTGCGAAATGGTCAAACCGAGGTTCTGCTTCTCGATGTAGCACTTTGTAGGATCTACGCAGTTGATTACGAGGTTTGTTGCAGTGTGCTTAAAGCCCGCATCTGCTACAGCCTCCTCACTCTCGATACCGAGTGTAGGAACAATCATCTTAGCCCAAGGATCCTTAACCATATACATGCCGGCAACGGTGTTGTGCTTGTAGATAGTTACATCGATCTCAGCCAATACGGTCTCAACCTCGTAGAGAGCAGTGAGTGCATCACCACCACGGAACTTACCAAACTCGGCATCCTCAGTGCTCACTTGAGTCCAAGGGAAGAGCTTGAAGTTTACAGTAAGGCTGCTATTTCCATAAGGAGTGCCCTGCTTCTCATCTGCAAGAAGGAAGCTGATAGGGTAGAGCTTATCCTCCTCCATAGCTGCTACATCCTTAACCCTTACCTGCAAGTAAGCCTCTTTCTCACCTGCAGCAAAGGTTGCCTTGTCTGCAATCTCGAACAAATTTTTGTTCTCACCTGCATCCGAGAGGATGTATACATCCAACGCCTTGTCAGCAACAATACGGGTCAAGAGAATCTTCTGAACGGCATCAGCCTCTCCTGCAATCTCCAAAGTTGTTGCATTCTCGTTGGAGAAACACACCTGAGGACCATTAGGTACCTCGCCCGGTGTGTATGGGTCGTTGGTGCAGGCTCCGAAGAGACCCGCTACCAATACAACCAACAACGAATATATCATTTTAAGATTTTTCATACTCTTATAATACCTTTATATATTATTATTTCCACAACTGAACCATTCCGTCCGGATTAGGGTTGTTGAAGCCTTCGAGTGCAGGGTTCTGCAAAAGCTCGCTCTCAGGAATACAGAAGTTCCACCAAGGAGCACGGCCCTCAACATTTACACGGCTGTCGGTAGGTACATTTGTTCCGGCATAACCGTTCTGAATACCCATATTCAAACGCTTGAAATCGTAGAATACGATACCCTCGCCCCACAACTCAACACGCTTCTGGAAGATAATCTCGTCGATGAGATTAGTTACACCAGCTGCCGAGTACTTAGGGTTACGGTGTGCCATAAATGCCTCGAGAAGGCTCTTACCTGTACCTTCATCGTAGTGAGCGGTAGCCTCAGCCTCGATCAAGTACATCTCCTCAACACGC
>JAGBRY010000143.1 GCA_017632115.1 Alistipes sp.
AGGAGGCTGAGTGGCAGCTCAAGCGCCATGGTTTCCCTATGTTGCTCATCAAGGGTTGCGAGATGGCTCGTGAGCCTAAGGAGTATGGCCACTTCAACTGCCTCTTCCTCAAGGATATCAACAGAGTCTACGAGCCGGATATTACTGAGGCCTTCAAGAAGGTAAAGAAGCAGGGCGGTATCGTAATCCACAACCACCCATCGTATCGTCGTGGCACTACCGACAAGAGCGAGAGCCACAAGAAACTCTATGATGCAGGTTTGATCGACGGTGTAGAGGTGGCAAATGGCGTAAACTTCTATCCACAAATGATTCGTCGTTGCGTTGACGAGAAACTCACGATGTTTGGAAATACCGACGAGCATGGTTTGACAGCGTACCGATTTGGCAGCCTCAACTGCTACCGCACAATGACCCTCATCTTTGCGAAGAATTTGACTGAGAAGGCTATCAAGGATGCCATATTGAAGCATCGCACTCTTGCCTATGTTTGCGGTTACATCGCAGGCGAGGAGAAGTTGCTCTGCGACTTCCTCAACGCTGCAGTTGATTGCAAACTCATGAAGGTAAACGAGAAGAAGGGTGAGCGTACATTTATGATTACAAATATGTCATCAATCACCTATCGCCTGCGTCGTGGCAAGACTATATATGAGTTGGAGCCATTCAAGTCTGTAATGATTACACTTGGCAAGAACAAAAAGACCAACGAGCACGCTGATCCAAATTTCACAGTAGACAATATGTGGCATATGGATTTCAAACATCCTGTAGTTAAACTTGAAATAGACAAATAAACCATCAAACCTAACAATATGAAAAGAGTAATTTTTTCGTTAGCATTTGGTATTCTCCTCGTTTTGGGGGCCAATGCACAAAAGCCAAAGAGTGTACCGTATTCGGTGCGTATGATGAAAAGTTCAACTCAAAGAACTGAAATTATACTACCTCAAGTTAAGGGCTACAACATTTACAAGGGTGATTTCCACATCCACACCTCTTATTCGGACGGTGTGATAAATCCTGCAGGCCGTGTAGTAGAGGCTTGGTTGGATGGTCTTGACATTATCGCTATCACCGACCACTATGAAGGTCACAGTGGAGTAAAGAAATTCCTGAAGGTTACAGCACCTTACAACGAAGATGGCCAACCTACTCCTTATCAAACAACAGCGAAGGTCGGCAGCGTAAAGATCGACTTCAATGCCATACACGACGAGGCAGCGAAGCAGTTGGAAAAGAGCGGCTACCCGATGTTGCTTATCAAGGGTTGTGAGATGGCTCGAAACAACCAGACTCACGGACACTTCAACTGTCTTTTCTTGAAGGATATCAATGGTCTTTACGACAAAGATTTGATGGTTGCATTCAAGCGTGTTTACGATCAGGGCGGTATCGTAATTCACAACCATCCGGGTTGGCGTCGCAAAACTACCGACAAGACCGAGTTCCACGAAGCGGCTTATAGCGCAGGTTTGATCAGCGGTGTAGAGGTGGTAAATGGCCACACATTCTATCCACACATCGTAAAGCGTTGCATCGACGAGAAGCTTACCATGTTTGCTAATACCGATATTCACAGCTCATCATACTACCCTCGCATGTCGCCGGATGTATTCCGTACAATGACCCTTGTACTCGCAAAGGAGTTGACCGAGAAGGATGTTAAAGATGCTATCTTGAAGCGTCGTACTCTTGCATATGTTGCCGGCAATGTAATTGGTGAGGAGAAGTGGCTCGTAGAGCTCTTTAACGAGTCGATTGACTGCCGCATAGTTCAGGAGAACAATGAGAAAGGCACTCGCAAGTTCCAGTTGACAAACCACTCGTCTATTCCATACACTATCCGTAAGGGCAAGAAGACATATGTTTTGGAGCCATTGCGTAGTGTATTCATTAACCTTGGAAAGGACAAGGAGGGTAAGAAATATATCAAGCCTGAGTTCCGTGTAGAGAATATGTGGCATGTAGACTACAAGCACCCTACTATCAATATCGAGTTGGATAAATAGGATTTAATAGTCAAAATATGAAGCGCATTTTTATTGTAATCAGTATACTCTTTGGTTTGGGCATCACAAGCGCCCAAACCAAGAGCTATAAATTCACCGAAAAGCTCTATCACAAGGTTCCTGTGCGCCAGCAAATCATCATCCCTCAGGTTGACGGTTTGAACTGCTATACTGCCGATTTGCACGCACACACATTCTATTCGGATGGCGAGCTCTCGCCTGCAGAGCGTGTAAAGGAGGCTTGGTGCGATGGTTTGGACATCTTGGCTATGACCGACCACATCGAGACTCGTCGTCAGGAGCGCAATATGTTGAAGTTCTTGAAGGGTTACTCGCCCGAGAAGAAGGGCTTCGATCCTATCAACACACGAGTATCTCGTGGCAAGCACGCCGACGAGCGAGGCATAGTTTCGGATTTGAATTTCTCGACCGAGTTGGCTCGTGAAGCAGCAAAAAGCTACCCTGAACTAACAATTATCAAGGGTGCAGAGATCTCCCGTGAGCCTGTGCATATCGGACACTACTGCGCTCTCTTTACCACCGACAACAATGCAATCTATTCGAGAGATGATGCTGAGGCCATCCGCAATGCTCGTGCACAAGGAGCACTCATCACCCACAATCACCCAGGTTGGGAGCGTACATCGTGCGACATGACCGAGTTTCACAAGAAGGTATATGCCGAGGGTTTGATTGACGGAGTAGAGATTACCAACGGATCGTCGTTCTATCCTGAGATTGTGCGTCGCTGTGTTGAGAAGAAGTTATATATGGTGTCGGCAACCGATATTCACGCTGCAACATCGAATGTCTTTGGCCAGCAGAATTTCTACCGAGATATGACCCTTATCTTTGCAAAGGATAAGAGCGAGAAGTCTTTGAAGAAGGCTCTCCTTTCGCAGAAGACACTCGGTTACTGCGGTGGTAATATCATTGGCGAGGAGTCGCTTTTGGCAAAGTTCTTCCAGGCTTCGGTCAAGGCAGACTATGTAGGCACAACCAAGAAAGGTGGCGTAAAAGTTAACCTTACAAACAGCACCTCGTTCGACTATTACCTGGTATATAATGGTGTAAAAATTGACCTTCCTGCATTCCGCACTATTCCGGTTACAATCAAGGGAGAGAAGGCGATATTCACCGTTGAGAATATGATTCACATGGACTACCAGCACCCTACCGTAGAACTTAAACTTAACAAATAGAGATAATGAAAAAGCTTTTTTTAATTTTGGCATTGGCAGCCCTCTGCGTTGTTGATGCTACTGCACAGAAGAAGATTCCAGAGACTGTAACATTCGTGCAGAATGATAACCGTCGCACCGAGATTATTCTTCCGAAGGTGAACGGTTTGAATGTATACAAGGCTGACCTTCACACCCACTCTATCTATTCGGATGCGAACCTCACCCCCGAGGAGCGTGTTGTCGAGGCTTGGAACGATGGTTTGGACATCTTCTCGATGACCGACCATGTCGAGTATCGTCGTCACGAGCCTACAATGCTCAAGTTCTTGAAGGGTTATACCGGTGGCGAGGCAAAGGCTGCCGTAAACCACAATGTTATCCGCAAGGCTGCAACCGAGGAGGGTATCAAGGCTGACCTTAACATCCCTACCAAACTTGCGCAGAAGGCTGCTAAGGCGTATGGCGATGCACTGTTGATTATCCCTGGTTGCGAGATCACTCGTGAGCCTAAGAAGATTGGCCACTACAACGCACTCTTCACTACCGACAACAACACAATCTACGATACGGACCCATTGCAGGCATTGCGTAATGCAAAGAAACAGGGCGCACTCATCACCCACAACCACCCGGGTTGGTCACGCAAATCGTGCGACATGACCGAGTTTGAGGTACAGGCCTACGGCGAGGGTTTGATCGATGGCGTAGAGATTATGAACGGCTACTGGTTCTACCCTAAGACCATGCAGCGTTGCGTGGATAAGAAGCTCTATATGCTCGGTTGCACCGACATTCACCACTTATCCTCGACCTACAAGAACAATGGCCATTTCCGCACAATGACCCTCGTATTTGCGAAGGAGAACTCTTTGAAGGCTGTTCGTAAGGCGCTTGAGAAGGGTATGACTTTGGCTTATAGCGCCGGCAACATTGCGGGTGACGCACAGTTGTTGCAGGACTTCTTCAAGGCATCGGTTAGCTGCAAGTACCTTGCTCGTGGCAAGAAGGGTGCAGCAGTTTATGCCTTGACAAACTCGACCTCGATTGGCTACAAGATTCGCATCGGTCAGCGAGTTCTCGAGTTGCCTGCATTCGAGACAATCACCGTATCGTACTCGAAGAGCAAGAGTGGCGAGGATAGAGATGTTGAGTTCTATGTAGCAAATATGTGGGAGGTTGGTTACAAGAACCCGAAGATTACTTTCAAAGCATCGGCAAAGTAGTTTTGCTACCACACCTATAAAAAAGGCTGTCAGATAATTGACAGCTTTTTTTATTCTACTCGCCAGGCAATCTCCTCCTTTAGGAGTTGTGAGGTAGGGTTGTCAGGGAGATTTTTTAAAAGATTTTTCACAGCTTCATCGTTCAACTGCATTGCCAAAGCTGTTGCGCCCTGTGCCACAAGGCGATTATCCGAGAATGTCGTTACGGCTTGCTCTATCGCTTTGACTGCCGCATCAGGCTCTACCCTACCATTGCGAGCCGCCGCAAGCAGAGCGCAATAGGCAAGCAGAGCATTGTCCGACGAACACCAGGCAGTCAGCAACTCGGCAATAGGGGCAATTCGGCTCAACAATGCGTGCGAGGCCTGTTCGGCGACCTCCGAGTTAATTATGCCCGAAGCCCAAAAGTCGAAGTCGGCAACCTCTACCCTCTCGGCAGCGGCTATCCACAACGCCACAAGGCGCACCTCACGGATATTTTCGGTATAGAACGACACAGCAAGGTCGTGGTCGGTGCCAATCTCACGAGCGAGGTTGCGAATAGCATAAATCTGCACACCATAGTTACGCCCGTAGTCCTCGCCAAAGTAGCACATCGTATCGAGCGCAGCACCATTCATCTCCTTGCGAAGACGATATAAGAGGAGTCGTTTTTTCTGCTCCAACATACTATTTGAGAGGAAGAGCAACTACACTTTTAGCACCATAGAGAGGTGATGCAAACTCCACAACACCCTTCAACTCTGCGCCAATAATAAGCGAACACTTCGACTGCGGAACGATGATATACTCGGCCGACACCTTATCCTTTGGTCCGAGTGGTTGCAACTGTGGATAATCCTTGTGCTTTTCGGTCTCAACCTTCAATACGATTGGGCTACCCGACAAATCATCAGCCTCGACTACGCCCGCTTTATCGCTGAAACGACAAACAAGATATTCGTTCTTGTCGGGTGCGATTGCGATATTGAATATATGAGTCTGCTCGGCAATAGTTTTCGAGCCGTAGAACATATCTAGACACTCCTTCTCCATTCGTGCGATCTCGTCGAGAGCCGCTTTCAAGCCTGCGCCAAAGACATTCTCACTGGCCTCGCCCGTAATGAGGTCAAGGCGATGCTTACGCAACGAGAAGATCATATCTGCGGTTGCTGCCGCCTGCTCCTCGGTGGTCTGCGCAGTAGCAGATGTACGATTGAGGGGTAAAGGCAAGGTGTAAGACTCCTGCTCCACCTTAGGAGCGAGTTCCTCTGCCTGACCGAGAGCCAACTTTGCATCCACCAACTCGAGCGACGAGTACTCCGAAAGAGTTGCACGCTTGCCGAGATACTTCTGAGCATAACGAGCATACACGCCAGGGGTGAAGTGCTCGGTCGCAACACGAAGGGTTACATTTACCACGATTGGCTCCGCCTCTACGACAACGGCATTACCCTGCTTGTCGTACAAGCCCGCCTTTATATTCTGTGCAACGCCCACGGTGGCGATGCCTACAAGTGCCAAAATTGCAAAAATCTTCTTCATATCTTTTGGTTTTCTGCTACGAAGGTACGCTTTTTACGCCTGATTATCAAAATTTAAGGTAAAAATCTTTGGTCAAGGCTCGGTAGTCGTCGGTGTAGTCGCCACGCCGTCCTCGCTCTATTGCAATGGTTTCGATCTCTATTTCAGTGGTTGGTTGCTTTGCAAATTCGCCCATAATGCGCTTTATCGCTCCGCCCTCTACGGGGCAGACATCACAACGGCGCACAAGATGCAACTGCGTGAGTGCCAAGTATTTCTCAAATTCGGTTATGGGCAAGATGAGGGCAAATCTGCCATTATCGTCAAGCAGTCGGCAGACCGCACTATCAAGTTCCTCGAAGGTCAAATCGTGAGTATGGCGAGCCGTCGAGCGCTTTGCATCGGGCGGAAGCAACGAATCGACAAAATATGGCGGATTTGACACTATGAGGTCGAACTTTTCGCTCGGCTCGAACTCCTGCACCGCAGTTTGCTCTACCGTCAGGCGCTCCGCCCAAGGGGAGAGGTCGAAGTTGGCTCTTGCTCTTTTGGCGGCGGTATCGTCAATCTCCACGGCGTGAATATGCGCTATTGGGTTGCGTTGCGCCATTTGCAGAGCAATAACGCCCGTACCCGTGCCGATATCGAGGATGCGCTTGACATTGTCGCTATTCGCCCACGCACCGAGCAATACGCCATCGGTGCCGACCTTCATCGCCACATCCTCCTGCTCCACGGCAAACTGCTTGAAACGGAAACCAGCCATAATATCACACTATTTCAAGAATCCTTCAATCCCCGCTCCAAAGAGTGCAAAGTCATACTTTACGGGGTCGGCGGCATCGTGCTGACGGAGAGCAGAGGTTATCTCGGCAACGGCTTTCCAATCATTAGAGTTGCGAGTGAGCAAGCCCAATGCACGGCCCATATTGCCCGTATGAACATCTAACGGAAGATAGAGTGCCGAGGTCGGTATGCGTTGCCATAGGCCAAAGTCGACGCCTCGGTTGTCGTGGCGCACAAACCAACGGAAATACATATTGAGTCGCTTGCACGATGCACCCTTTGCAATAGAGGAGAGGTGTTTCTCGCAGTGTGGGCAGTGCTCCACCTCGAAAAACTCTCGGCGCAACTCTGCCAAAACTCGCTCTATCGAGCCTTCACGCTCGTACAACCCCTGCACAGCCTCTCCAACGCTACCCCACTTCGTACAAAGAGAGCGTAATGCAACGACAAAATCATGAAAATCTTGGCCATTGAAGGTGCGGTGAACATAGCGCAAAAGTGGTTGCAAATCCTCCTCCGAGGCGTTCATCGTAAAGTCGAATGGTGCATTATCCATCATCTCGACCATACGGCGTGCGCTCTTTACAATCGCCTTGCGGTTGCCCCACGCAATAGTCGCAGCGAGGAAGCCGGCAATCTCCTTATCCTCGGTACGCTCAAACGAGTGGGGAATGCTTATAGGGTCAGCCTCGATAAATTCGGGGCGATTGTAGCGGTCGTGGAGCGTTTCGAGCAGTTCGTGCAACTCCTCGAACGAGAGGTTAGAGTATCTGTCCATCGCTCATAACTATCTTGCGGTCAGCCATCTCGGCCAATCGCTCATCGTGAGTTACCATTACGATTGTTTGACCAAACTTCTCACGCACCTCAAACAAAAGGCGCTGAATCTCATCTCGGTTGTGAGTATCGAGGTTACCAGTAGGTTCGTCTGCCAAGACCACCGAAGGGCGGTTTATCAGGGCTCTTGCAATAGCCACTCGCTGTTGCTCACCACCCGAGAGTTGGGCGGGTTTATGCTCTGCTCGCTCGGAGAGGCCCACCGCTTCCAAGAGTTCGATAGCTCGTTGCTTTGCCTCCTTGCGCTTTGTGCCACCGATAAGTGCCGGCATCATCACATTTTCGAGTGCCGAGAACTCGGGCAAAAGGTTGTGGAATTGGAAGACAAAGCCGATATGGCGGTTGCGAAACTCGGCGGTGCGCTTCTCGTTCAAGCCAAAAAGTTTTGTGCCGGCAATCTCCACCTCGCCACCATCAGCGGGTAGAAGTGTGCCGATAATCTGCAAAAGCGTAGTCTTACCTGCGCCACTCGCACCGACAATCGAAACGATCTCGCCCTTTCCAACTTCGAGCGAAACACCTTTCAGCACTTCCAAGTCGCCAAATCGTTTGTGTATATTAGAAACCTTTATCATTGTGGTTAATTTTTTCGTAAAGTTTTATGGTCTGAACCGCCTCACGCACATCGTGTACTCTGAGCAATGTTGCACCCTGTCGCAGTGCCTCCCAATGCACTGCCTGTGTAGGGGCAAGTGCCTCGTCGGGTGTTATGCCGAGGGGCTTATATATCATCGACTTGCGTGATACGCCCACCAAAAGCGGTTGCTCTAACTCCGCCAAGCGATGCAAACCTGCAAGCAACTCGTAGTTCTGCTCCACCGTCTTGGCAAAGCCAAAGCCCGGGTCTAACGCCACCCTCTTGCAGTCGATACCCGTCTTTTCGATTGCTGCCAAACGCTCTTGCAGCTCCGCTACAACATCTGCTACAACATCGTTGTAGTGCGTCTGCTGCTGCATTGTCTGCGGTGTGCCACGCATATGCATCGCAATATATGGCAACTGCAACTCCGCTACCGTTTTTAGCATCTCAGCATCGCCCAAACCTCCCGTAATATCATTTACGATGATCTCGCCATACTTATCGGCAGCCCTGCGTACAACCTCTGCACGAAAGGTATCTATCGACACAGCAACCTCGTCTGACACCTCTCTCGCTGCAGAGAGTGCCATATCTACTCGGCTCCACTCCTCGGCCGTTGTCACATCGTCGGCATCGGGGCGTGAGGAGTAGCCACCTATATCTATAATTGTGGCACCTTCGTTCAATGCCTGCTCTACTCGCTCGGCAACCGCCTTATGCGACTGCGTACGGGAAGAGGCATAAAACGAGTCGGGCGTGGCGTTCACTATCGCCATAACACCCCTCTGCCACAATATGTTATCGATATTACTCATTCGGCATCATCTTGAAGCGGTAGTGCAACTCTGCAACATCCTTCTCGACATCTTCGAGGTAGATATTTACAATCGCAAAATCGGCTCTGCGCATCAACTCATCGTCGCTCATCTGCGCCTTGATGCGAGCTTCAATCTGCTCCCTCGTTGCGCCATCACGCTGCATTGCACGCTCTATACGCAAGGGCATAGGCGCCAAAACCGCCACCGAGCAATCAACCACTGCATCGAAACCCGACTCGAAGAGAATCGCCGTTTCCAAGATGCAGAAATCGCCCTCCTGCTCCTCGGCCCAAGCCAAGAAATCGGCCTTAACCGCAGGATGAACTATCGAATTGAGCTTCGCCAACTGCTCCTCCGAACCAAAGACCTTCTCAGCAAGATAGGGACGATTAAGCTCTCCACCCTTGTAGCATCCCTCGCCAAACTCAGCAATGAGGGCTGCACGCAACTCAGCCGACTCCGACATCAGCGACTTGGCACGAGAGTCCGAATCGTAGATTGCCGCACCTCGCTCGGCAAACATTCCGCAGACAGTGCTCTTTCCGCTGCCAATACCTCCGCAAATGGCTATCTTTTTCATTCTTGAGGAATTGTTATATCGTCAAAATCGCCTACCGACACTATCTTCAAGTCGCTGAAACGCACCGAGATAGCATCCTGCATCGAGAGTGGCGAAATTCGCACCTTGTACGCCTTGGCGAGGGTGTCGACCACGCCCTGCTCGTTGATTACGGGCACCTCGACAACCTCGTGATTGAGCTCCGATAGAGGGATATTCACTCGGCGAGAGGTGTAGAAGCCGTAGCCGAAGAGGTTTGTGCCCTTGCCCTCCACCACGCAAGGCACAACGATACGCTGTCCCTCGACCTTGACCTTGATATTAAAGTCGGTGGTGTAGGTGTAGTTCAGCTTCGAGATATACCACAGTGTGAATGACACGGCGAGCAACGCCAAAAATACGGGCGAGATATAGTTGCGCAACTTCTGCGCCCAAGCCTTCAAAAGTGCAAAAATTCGTTTCATAACTACAAAGATATGAAAAAATTCAAAATGCAGAATGCAAAATGCAAAATTAGTTAATAGAAAAGTGCGGGTATTGTTTTCGATACCTGTGGGGAGGGGTATGAGCTTCACTTTTATTGCCGGGTATTATTTTTAATACCCGTGACCGCGGGGGGGGGTACAAGTCAAAAAACACCCACGA
>JAGBRY010000144.1 GCA_017632115.1 Alistipes sp.
ATCTACTAAAATTTAACAAGACATGGCAAAGAAAGGTAACAGAGTTCAGGTCATCTTGGAGTGCACCGAGCAGAAGGAGAGTGGCGTACCAGGAATGTCTCGCTACATCACCACTAAGAACAAGAAGAACACCCCTGACCGTTTGGAGCGTAAGAAGTACAATCCTTACTTGAAGAGAGTGACATTGCATCGTGAAATTAAGTAATAAGGAGGTTTGATTTATGGCAAAGAAAGCAGTCGCAACCCTTCGTACTGGTGTTGGTAAGCAGTTCACCAAGTGCATCAAGATGGTTAAGTCGGAGAAGACTGGTGCCTACATCTTTAAGGAGGCAATCGTACCAGTTGACCAGGTAGCTGAGTATATGAAATAGTCGCTACTGTGTATTTAGGAGTTTCTCCTAATACAAAAGGATTTTCTCAATAGAGGAAATCCTTTTGTGTTTTTTAGTTGAGAGTTGAAAGTGGAAAGTTGAGAGAAATGATAGTTGGGTAATGATGCAACAAAAAAGCCAATGGCTAAAAGCAAAAGATGCGCAGATTTCTCTGCGCATCTCTTTTACATCATTCCGCCCATTCCGCCTGCCGGCATTGCCGGCATTGCTGGAACCTCAGCCTTCTTCTCGGCCAAGACACACTCTGTGGTGAGGAACATCGAAGCAACCGAAGCTGCATTCTCCAAAGCTACACGAGATACCTTGGTTGGGTCGATGATACCCGCATCGAGCATATCCTCGTAGCGGTCGTCACGAGCATTGTAGCCGAATGCGCCCTTGCCCTCACGAATCTTATTCACAACTACCGAACCCTCGCCACCGGCATTGTTTACAATCTGACGGAGTGGCTCCTCGATAGCACGCTTCACAATCTGGATACCTGTAGTTTGGTCGTCATTCTCGCCCTTCAAGCCCTCGAGAGCCTCGGTAGCACGGATGTAAGCCACGCCTCCACCCGGTACGATACCCTCCTCGACTGCAGCACGAGTTGCAGCCAAAGCGTCGTCCACACGGTCCTTCTTCTCCTTCATCTCAACCTCGGTTGCGGCACCTACATAGAGAACTGCCACGCCACCGGCCAACTTCGCCAAGCGCTCCTGCAACTTCTCACGGTCGTAGTCCGACTTCGATACCTCAATCGAGGCACGAATCTGCTCGACACGAGCCTTAATAGCCTCCTTGTCGCCACAGCCATCGACGATGGTAGTATTCTCCTTATTCATTGTAACCTTCTCGGCACATCCGAGCGACTCGAGCGACGCATCCTCAAGGCGCATACCCTTGTCGGTCGAGATAACGGTTGCACCAGTCAAAGCTGCGATATCCTCCAACATCTCCTTGCGGCGGTCGCCAAAGCCTGGAGCCTTGCAAGCAGCAATCTTCAAGGTACCACGCAACTTATTAACTACGAGAGCCGACAAAGCCTCGCCATCAACATCCTCGGCGATGATGAGGAGTGCACGACCACTCTGTGCCACAGGTTCCAAAATGCTCATAATCTCCTTCATTGTCGAGATCTTCTTATCGGTAATGAGGATATATGGCTTCTCCAACTCGGTCTGCATCTTCTCGGTGTTGGTGATGAAGTAAGCCGAGATGTAACCACGGTCGAACTGCATACCCTCCACAACATCAACATAGGTATCTGTTCCCTTTGCCTCCTCGACGGTGATAACACCCTCGTTATTCACCTTCGCCATAGCCTCGGCGATAAGCTTACCGATGGTGTTGTCGTTGTTAGCCGAGATTGTAGCCACCTGCTCAATCTTCGAGTTGTCCGAGCCAACCTCCTGCGACTGCGCACGAAGGCTCTCCACAACGGTCGAAACAGCCTTGTCGATACCTCGTTTGAGGTCCATTGGGTTTGCACCTGCGGTAACATTCTTGATACCTACGCCGATGATAGCCTGTGCGAGAACTGTTGCGGTGGTAGTACCATCGCCCGCATCGTCGTTAGTCTTCGATGCAACCTCACGCACCATCTGTGCACCCATATTTGCGAATGAGTCCTCCAACTCAACCTCTTTTGCTACTGTTACACCATCCTTTGTGATGTGTGGCGCACCAAACGGCTTGCCAATAATCACATTGCGGCCCTTAGGACCGAGTGTTACCTTTACTGCGTCTGCCAAAGCATCAACACCCTCCTTGAGGAGATTTCTTGCTTCAACATTATACTTTATTTCCTTTGCCATAACTATCTCTATTTTGATTTTAGCCATTAGCTATTAGCCATTGGCTTTTTAATAATTCTTAATCCTCAATTGTTGAAAAAATTACTTTTCAACTACTGCGAGGATATCACGCTGTGCCATCATCAAATAGCTTACGCCGTCGATGTTCAACTCGGTGCCGGCATACTTGCCATACAACACCTCGTCGCCAACCTTTACCTCCATCTTAACATCGGCGGTGCCTGGGCCTACCGCTACTACTTTGCCCGCTGCCGGCTTCTCCTTTGCCGAGTCGGGAATAATCAAACCGCTTGCCGTTGTTGTCTCAGCAGGGTTTGGGAGTACAAGTACTCTGTCTGAAAGTGGTTTTACTGTCATAATCGTATGTTTTTGTTGTTTTCTGTTTGCTTTTTCATCTATCAATCTGCGTGCCAAGCGCCTTGCTCTGCCATTTTGGCACACTTATCGCAGATAGTCCTCGAAATAGTCGGTCACCTTCTGCATCAGATGCACACGCCATTTGCCACGCACATTGTGCTTCGAACGAGGGTATGGGAAGTAGTCTACAGGTACATTCGCATCGATGCAAGTGTCGATAAAGGATAGCGAGTGCTGCCACACTACCACATCGTCAATGGCACCCTGACAGATCAACAACTTGCCCTTCAAGTTCTTGGCTTGAGGGATGAGCGATGTCGCTGCAAAACCCTCAGGGTTTGTCTTCTCGCTCTCCATATAGCGCTCGCCATACATCACCTCATACCACTTCCAATCTATCACAGGGCCACCTGCAACGCCTACCTTGAACACCTCGGGGTAGTGTGTCATAAGCGAAATCGTCATAAATCCGCCATACGACCAGCCGTGAACGCCTACACGCTCCTTGTCGGCCCACTTGTGTGAAAGCAACCACTGTAAACCTGCCATCTGGTCCTCCATCTCCGCCTTTCCGCATTGGCGGTGGATAGCCTTCTCGTACTCGGCACCCTGATTGAGCGTACCACGATTATCCATCACAAAGACTACATAGCCTCGCTGTGCCATATACATCTCCCAGCGACGCAACTGCGCCTGGAATGAGTTGGTTACCATCTGCGAGTGTGGTCCTCCATATACATATAGTATTACGGGATATCTCTTGTCCTCATCGAAGTCGAGCGGCTTGATAAGGCGGTAGTGGTTGTTATACTTGCCGTCGGCCGACTTCACCGAGCCGAGCTCGATAGTCGAGTAGTTGTAATCCTTCGATGGGTCCTCGGCACGGAATAGCTCACGATATATTTTGCCGTCAGTAGAGCCTACTGCCACGATGCGAGGTACATTCAACGACGAGTAGTTGTCCGAGAAGTACTTTCCGTCTGCCGAAACGGTGCAGTTGTGCCAACCCTCACCACGGGTGAGCTGCTTTGCCTTGCCGTTACGGAGCGAGAGCGCAAAGAGGTGCTGCTCCACGGGCGAAACCTCGGCTGAGTAGTAGAATACCGAGCGATCGTTGTGAGCCACATACTTTACATCGGCATCAACCTTGGTGAGTCGCTCAATAGTACCCTTCGATAGGGTGTAGAGATACAAATTCTTGAATCCGTCACGGTTGTCGGTCGTGTAGATGAAACGGTCGTTGTCGATAAAACGAATCGGATTTTGAGGCTCCACCCAACGGTCGTTCTTCTCGGTCAAGAGAGTCTTGATGAAGGCGCCTGTCTTGGCGCAATAGGCGTTCAGATGCATCTCCTTCTGAGCACGATTGAGCACCTGAACATATATTGTCTTCGAGTCGGGCGACCACGACACATTGGTGAGGTAGCGCTCCTCGTCGAAGTCGGTTACGCTCAAATATACAACCTTCTGTGTCGCTACATCGTAGACGCCCACCGATACTCGCTCCGATGCCATGCCGTTCATCGGATACTTAATCTCTACGAGTGAGCCTGTGCGTGAGGTGATATCCAACAACGGGAAGGTCGAAACCTTCGACTCGTCTTTCTGGTAGAATGCCAATAATGAGTTGTCGGGCGATGGAAACAATCCACCGCTGATACCGAACTCGTTGCGTGATACCGACTGGCCGCAGACGATATTCTTGTCGGCAAAGTCGGTTACCTTGTGTATCTTGCCTTCGCCATCGTACCAAACAACATTGTTATCCTTTATGCTCGCCTTGTTGCGAAATGGGTTGGGCATACCAATAAGAATTGGTTTGCTCGAGAGCAACTTTCCGGTGCGGATATCGTACTGCTCGATATTACCGCCGTTGGCGTGTTCGTAGATGGCGGAATTATCCTTGTTGAAGCGGATGTCGTAGTTTTGAGGTACGAGGTTGCGATTGAGAATAGCATCCTCCATAGTGAGGAGTTTGCGCTCCTCGCCCCAAGCAACAATGGTAACACAAAGTGCTATTAAAAGTAGTGCTTTCTTCATTTTAGAAGAGATATTTTTCGGTTTTAACTCTATTTACCAATACCTCAATCTCGGCCCACGCCTCCTCGCCGAGGGTTGGACCTACCACCTCGATAACCTTGCCTGCGGTGATGGCTCCGATGGTGCCACACTGTCGCAACGACAACCCCTCGCACAATCCATACATAAATCCTGCGGCGTAGAAGTCGCCCGCACCCGTGGTATCCACACGCTTGGCTGCCGCCATAATGCCGATATGGATAACCTCGCCCTTGTGCTTGATGAGCGCACCCTTGGTGCCAATCTTCACGATTACGAGGTCGCACATCTCCGAGATATATTGCAAGGCGTTGATTGGCTCCTCCTCTCCCGAGAATACTCGGGCCTCATCCTCGTTGGCAAATACGATGTCGATATATTTGGTCACGATGTTACGCAAGAATTCGAGATTCTCGGCTACAACATTGAAGCTTGCCAAGTCGATAGCCACCTGCAAGCCACACTCCTTGGCGGTGCGAATAGCCGTTTCGATTAGCGAGTGCTCCTGAACGAGGTAGCCCTCGATGTAGAGGCAGTCGTAACCCTCGAAAATCGCAGGCGAGATATCCTCGGCGTGCATCTCTGCCGCTGCACCTAGGTGGGTGAGCATCGTGCGCTCGCCATCGGGCGAAACCAACGAGATACACTTACCCGAAGGGTTGTCGCCACGGAAAATTTTACCTTCGATGCCGAGATTGCTCAATGCTTGCTCAAATCTGTCGCCCGTATTGTCGTGGCCCACCTTGCCAATAAAACCCACCTCCGAGCCGAGTCGTGCCATCGCACGAATGGTGTTGTCGGCCGAGCCTCCGAGCGAGAGGGAGTGGGGTAGTCCTGCCACCTCTTTCGATATCTGCGACTGCAGCTCGCTATCGACCAGCGACATCGAACCTCGTGCTATGTTGTGGTTGTGGAGTACATCCTCGTTACGAAGATTTACCAATACATCAGTTAATGCGTTACCAATGCCAATTACTCGCTTCATCTTTTGTTGTTTGGGTTATTTGAGGTTTAGGTTATATCGAGAGAATCTTCACCAACTCTACCTTGTCCTTGTTCACCTGCTTCGAGCGACCGAGAGCCTTCGAGAATGGAACATATACCATCTCCATATTGTGGATACCGATCATCACATTGCGCTGGCCATCTTTCAAGGCTGCTATTGCCGCTGCGCCAAGACGAGATGCGAGAATACGGTCCGAAGCTGTTGGCGAGCCACCACGCTGAAGGTGTCCGAGGATGGTTACACGAGCATCATACTGCGGAAACTCCTTCTTTACACGCTCGGCCAACCCCATTGCGCCACCTGTAGCTGGGTTCTCGGCCACAAGCACGATAGCCGAGTTCTTGCTCTTGCGGAAACCGTTGTCGATAAGGTTTTTCAACTGGTCGGTCTCGGTCTCCATTTCGGGGATGATTGCCGCCTCGGCTCCCGATGCGAGAGCTCCATTGAGGGCAAGATAACCTGCGGTGTTGCCCATAACCTCCATAAAGAACAATCGCTCGTGCGAGGTTGCCGTGTCACGCAACTTATCGACCGCCTCCATAATGGTGTTGAGTGCGGTGTCGTAGCCGATAGTCGAGTCGGTACCCGAGAGGTCATTGTCGATAGTGCCCGGCAATGCCACGATAGGCACATCGAACTCTCGTGCAAGGGTCTGCGCACCGGTGATTGTGCCGTCGCCGCCAATCACAACCAAGGCGTCAATTTCGGCCTTGCACATATTCTCGTACGCCTGCTGTCGTCCCTCGGCCTCTCGGAACTCGGGGCAGCGAGCCGTCTTGAGAATTGTTCCACCCTTCTGGATGATATTGCTGACGCTCGACGATGTGAAGTCGATGATTTCGCCTGTGATTAAACCCTTATATCCTCGCATAATGCCTTTAACCTTGAAACCGTTGTATATTGCGGTGCGGGTTACGGCACGAATTGCTGCGTTCATTCCTGGTGCATCTCCACCCGAGGTGAGAATGCCTATACACTTTATTGCTCCCATATAAATATCAAAATGCAAATTTTCCCCCAAAGATAGTAATAATAAAGTAAAAACCACCTCTTAGAGGTGGTCAGATATCGAAAAATTGCAGTATAAGGTATTTTGTCGATATATTTTGCTATATTTGTACTACTCAAATAACCAAAAACTAAACAAAATGAACAAAAAACTAATTTTTACATTGTTGGCTCTGCTTATTG
>JAGBRY010000145.1 GCA_017632115.1 Alistipes sp.
ACCATACTCAAACTCGAGCACCACGATAGAGATATTCTCCTTCGACTGCGAGTGGATATGTTTCAAATCCTCAACACTATTGAGGGTATTCTCCAATGGTCGGGTGACATTCTCCTCGATATCGATAGCACTCGCACCCGGATAGGCGGTGATTACCATGATATTGGTAGTCTCGATATGCGGGAAGAAGTCGATAGGTAGCTTCGTAAACGAGAAGATACCAAAAATCGAGATAGCGACAAAAATCAGAATCGTCGTTATCGGATTATTGACTGCTGATTTATAGATATTCATTGTGAAAACGCTTTAACTATTTAACAACTTCCACCTTTGCGCCGTTTGTAAGTGCCATATGGCCCTTGGTAACGACCATTTCGCCACTCTTAACACCCGAGAGCAACTCGAACTCGGTATCCAAGCGACGGCCAAGCTCAACCTTCGAGTAGCGGACAGTGCTGTCTGCAGGGTTGTAGATAAATACATAGCGGTCGCCCGAGCCCATCAACTTCTGAACGGCACGATCAGGTACTACCACATTGTTCTTCTTGCCATAAGGGAGAGTTACACGGGCAAACATTCCCGGACGAACACGCTCGTTCGAGTTTGGTACCGACACCTCAACCTGGAAAGTGTGAGTCGACTGGTTGATAGTTGGATATACACGAGCAATCTTACCCTTGAATACCTCCTCGCCATAAGCATCAAGAGTAATATATACAGGCATACCCTTCTTCACCTTGCCGAAGAATGGCTCCGACACATTTATCATAATCTTTACAGGCTTGATCTGTGCAATAACCAACACAGGCTGACCTGCATACATATCGCCCTTATCGTAGTTGCGAGCAGTTACGATACCCGAGATTGGTGAGATGAGAGTGGTATTCTCCACAAGGTTGTTGTAAGCGGTCTGAGCCACCTCGTACTGCAAACGACGAGAGTCCCACTCCGACTTCGAAGCGCCACCGAACTCATACAACTCGTTAGTACGCTCATACTCCTTCTTTGCATTGTCCAACTGAGCCTTAGCCTGTACAAGCGACGAGTTATCGAGCTTTACGAGCAAATCACCCTTCTTTACATGGTCGCCCACATCGAAACGAATCTCCTTGATACGCAATGGCTGCTGCGGTGCGATATTGTTCACCACCTGAGCCTCGACCGTACCGGTAAATGTTGCCTCCTGCGACACCATACGGCTTGCTACGGCCTCAACCTCAACCTTTGGAAGCACTACAACCTCCTCTGCTACGCTCTGCTTTGCAGTCTGCTTCGAGCCGCACGATACCATCGCTACGGCTGCCACTACAAACATCGACTTTACAAAAATCTTCTTCATAATCTTTCTATATTTTTTATTTTACACCTATTTTCCCGTTTATTTATCGCCATAACGACGCTCGTACTTCTGCTCGTACTCATCGATGTAGTCGTGATTGCTCTTAACCTCGTGATTACCGAGGATCTTGTCGAGCGAAATCTTCGCCATAAGGAAGTTGTAGATTGCGCTATTGCGACCCAACTCCGCCTGAGTGAGAGCCAACTGCGAGTTGTCGACATCGACCAAAGTTCCACGACCAACCTCGTAACGCTTAACCGCAATCTCGTAGCCACGCTGTGCCTGGCCTACGGTTGCCGCAGCCGACGAGAACTTCTTAACATTGGTCTGCATATTGTTGAGTGACTGCACGATAGCCACCTGCAACTGACGCTCGATATTCTCACGCTGCAACTTCAAGTTCGAGAGATTCAAATTTGCCTGCTTGATAGCGGCACGACGCTGACCACCCGCAAAGATTGGGATGTTCAACTGAACACCTGCATACGAATATGGGTTCCACGCCTTTGCCTGGAAGAACTTGCCATCATTACCGAGGGCAGTGTAGAGGTAAGCGGCGTTAATCGACAATGTAGGAACATTTGCCAACTTCGAGATCTTGAGTGCGCTCTCGAGCATACCCTCCTGGATATTCAACTGCTTCAAAGTGGTATTGTTCGACAAGTCGAGCTCCGAGATGGTCTTGGCGTAGTTCATCTGCGCCTCGTAGTCTGCCAACGAACCCACAACATCGATATTCTTCTTCAAGTCGATACCGAGCAACGCCTTCAGCTGCCACAAGGTCAAAACCACACTATTCTGCGCCTCGATAACATTTGGAATAGCATTCTGCACCGACACATTCGATGAGATATAGTCGAACTCCGACACCGAACCCACATCGTAACGCTTCTTGATATTCTTGTTGTTCTCTACGGCATTGTCGTAAACTCGCTGATATACCACCAACGACTCCTTTGCCAACAACACCGAGAAGTATGCCTGCGACACCTGCTCGATCATATCTATCTGCGACGAACGAGCCTTCTCGATAGCGAGCATAACATCCGCCACCGACACCTTCAAGCTCTCCCACAACTGGGCATTTACTACAGGCATCGAACCTGTAACACCGCCATTGAAGGAGTTATCGCTACCTACCTTGAGTGTGCGAGGGTTACCATCGCCCATATCCATACTCATAGTCTGCTTTGCCAACACTCGTTGATACTGCGCCGTAGCGTCGAAACGAGGATATAGCGCAGAGTAGGACTCCTGCTTTGCAAATCGTTTAATCTCAATCTCCTGCTCGGCAACCTTAATCGTTGGCGACTCGCTCAACGCAATCTGGAGCGCCTGCTCCAAAGTCAAGGTCAAAGCCGACTGCTCGGTGCTCTGTGCCACCGAAACAAGTGCATAGGTAACAAAACCCAAAAATAAACCAAGTTTTTTCATCTTACCAATCATATATATTTATACTATTTTGTTATCTTTTCTGCCAAATACTTATCTATCTGCTCCACGCCCTTCAATGTTGCAATACCTCGGAAGAAGTTTACTATAGTGTAGCGGAGAGCATCCTGCTCGGTTACTCCATTCGGCAACACCAAGCGACCATGACGACGCATCAAGCCCATCGAAGTGTAGTAGAACATCGTAATCGAGAGGTCGATATTAACAATCTCCGAAATCAAGCCCTCCTCGACCAAGCGAGTCAATCTCTCTCGCAACATTTTCAAACCGAAGTCACGATTTTCAGTCATAATACGCTCATATAGCTCGGGGTAGAACTTTGCCAAATTCTCGGTCAAGCGCTTACGCACAGCCGAACGAGCCATCATACCATCGAAAATCTCGAGCAAAGCAGGTATACCCGACAAATGCTCTCCAACGCTTGTCTGCACCTCTCTGGACTCACTTTGGAAAAGATGTTTAATGCTATGATAGAGCAACTCCTCCTTATCGCCAAACATCTCATACAGAGTGCGTTTCGATATCGCCAGATCGTGAGCCAAATCGTCAACTCGCAACGATTTCACACCCAACTCGGCAATCATCTCTGCCGCTCGTTTTATTACAACTTCTCGTTTTGTCATTATTTCGCACTTTACAACGGTGCAAAGATAGTAAGAAAACTCGAAACACCAAAAAAGTTTTCAAAGTTTTTGTACGCACATTATATCCATTTTCTCGCACACACAAGCAAGAACCAGGCAATCGACCTATTTTTACTATCCAAATAACGAACACTACATATTTATTATTATAAATAATGGGTAAAAATTTGTTATCAAAAAATTTTTTCCCTATCTTTGTTTAGTAGTAATTCTCTTTAAGAGTAGAAACAACTAAAATCAGATAACTAAATTATTAACTAAAAACCTAAAAAACGATGAAAAATTTGACTAAAATTTTCATGGTGGTTGCAGTGGCGATGTTCGCATTCTCGTGCGTTGCAGACTCAACCGAAGACCTCGGTGTAAACATCGAGGCCGGCAAGGGAGGAGGTAATACAACCGTCACCCTTTCATTGGAGGAGAGTCGTACTCAGCTCGGAGTTAAGGCCGAGGGACTCTACCCTGTTTATTGGAGCGAGGGCGATGCTATCGCTATCAATGGTGCAATTTCGGCACCACTCGCAGCGGAGTATGCTGGTGCTCCATCAGCAGATTTCCACTTCGGCGAGCAGGAGGTTACCTATCCTTATTGCGTTGTATACCCTGCACCAGAGGCTATGGCTATCGAGGATGAGACAACCGAGGAGCCTACTGAGACTCCAGAGGTATCTCTTCCTGAGAACACCTACCCTGTAACTTTTGCAAATGTTCAGCCATACACCGTTGGTACATTTGCTCCTAAGTCGGCTCCTATGTACGCTTACGCAGTAGAGCCTGCTGAGGGTGAGGTTGCTGCTCCTATCCAGATGAACCACCTCACAGGTGTTCTTCGTTTGGCTGTTAAGGGCGATGTAACTTTGGCATCGATGACTGTTGCAGCTGAGGGTAAAATTGCAGGTACATTCCTCATCGACTGCAAGAGTGGTACTTTGACCGCTCACGAGGAGGCTGTAAACAACATCACCGTTGTATTGCCTGAGGGCGGTTTGAAGCTCAGCGCAACAGAGGCTACTCCAATCTATGTAGCAGTTCCTGCAGGCGAGCACGGCATCTACACAATCACACTCGTATCGGACGCACTCGCAGACAACACTATGGTTGTTCGCTTCAACAGCGACTTCCACAAGGTTGAGCCGGGCGTTGTTAAGGAGTTTGGCGAGATCACATTCACCCCTAACGCTGCAAGCGGTCAGGAGGGTGAGTTGGTAATCGTGAATGCTGCACAGATGAAGCGCTTGGCACAGTTGTCGGAGGTTGGCCAGTTGAGCGGTGTAACCAAGGTTACCGTTGGCGCAACAATCGATATGTCGGGCGTAGCAGATTGGCACGGCATCGAGCTCTTGCCTTCGCACATCGTATTCGACGGTGGCTCGGACAAGGGTTACGAGATTACAGGCTTGAAGGCTCCATTGTTTGGTGCTACAGCTGCTACTATTAAGAATGTAAAGCTCACCAATGTAGCTATCGTTGAGACCAAGCAGACTATCGTTGGTGCTATCGCTCGTCGCTTCGACGGTACAATGACTAACTGCTCGGCAGCAGGTACTTTGGAGGTTAACAACACCACATTTACCACAACTGAGAGTTTGACTAAGTACAATGTAATGGACATCGGAGGTTTGGTTGGTCAGGCAGGTGGCGCAACATTCGAGAATTGCGAGAACCGTGTAGATGTAACACTTAAGTCGATAGCTGCAGCAACACAGAAAAGCGTATATGTTGCTATTGGTGGTGCTATTGGTGGTGTTCACACTCTCTCGTCGCTCACCAATGTAGATAACTACGGAGATGTCACTATTGATGTTCGTTGTGAGCAGTCTACTTATGTTCACGCAGCAGGTATTGTTGGTCATATGATTTCTCTCAGCACCGATGTAACAGCTGCTCCGGACGTAAAGGTTGTAACAAAATGCGACAACCACGGTGCAATCACAACAACAGCTGAGTCAACAGGTTTGGCGGCTTCTACCTATGCAGGTATCACTGCTGTAATGACTCGTGGTATCACCAACTTCTCTGACAACCACAACCACGGCGCTATCACCTGCAACGACAACACTGCTGGCCGTACTATGGGAGGCGTTGTTGGAACTCATAGCTGGTCGCCTATCGACAATTGTACAAACAATGCCCCTATCACCAACAATGGTGATGCAGGAGCGACATATATTGGTGGTATTGTTGGTCGTGATGTTCTCTTCGCAATCACCAACTGTACAAACAATGGTATAATCAAGAATACGGGTATTCTCACAAGTACCAGCAACCTCTATATCGGTGGTATCTCGGGAAGCGACTTGGCAATTACTGACGAGGACTACACCGATTACGCATTGAAGGAGGAGAATTGCCACGTTACTAACTGCCACAACAAGGGAGAGATTATCCACGAGGGTTCTTGTAATTCTATCTTCCTTGCAGGTATCGTAGCTCGTACAACAACAGCTTCTATCAGCGGATGTAGCAACACTGCAGCTGTTAAGCACATCGGTATTTCGAAGGCGAACTGCTATATTGCCGGTATCTGCAGTCGTTCGTGCGGTGCAGTAGATCAGACCACTAATAGCGGAAGCGTAGTTGTTGGTAGCGATAGTAAGGCTCCAGCCTCTGGATACTTATATATCTCAGGTTTGATTGGAACAGCAAATGGTACTCTGACCAACTGCTCTAACTCGGGCTCTGTATCTATCAACGGTGATGCAACTAACAAGACTGCAATGACTGTATACGCTACAGGTATGGCACTCAACTTCTACGACAAGATTGCAGAGTGTAACAACAGTGGCGATATCTCGGTTAAGAATGTTGTTGCTAATACGCTTTGGGTATCAGGTGTCTCGAGCAAGGCTATCTCTACACCAAACTCTTCTTCGACCGATAAGTGGCAGAATGTTGAGAATAGCGGTGATATCACTTTAAACAACGTTACCGGTTGGATCGGCAACACCAACTGTTACATCGGTGGTATTATTGGTCAGCTCGCAGCTACGGGCAGCGGCTTCACAGCCGAGAACCGTGTAGAGTTGCTCAACTGGAAGAATAAGGGTAACATCACAGCTCGCAACTTCGGTCCTGGCCTTGCAAGTGGCGCAACAGGCAAAGAGGGTCGTACCATCATTGCAGGTTGCTTTGGTCATATGCACGTAGTATTCTACAACTGGAACAACTGCGATAACGAGGGTGATATCGATATTGATATTGCAGCTTCGAGCCACGCATTCGTTGGCGGACACGCAGGTTATGTAGCACAGAGTGCCACTATCACAGACTTCACTTGCTCGATGCAGAATTGCGACAATAGCGGTGATATCACCGTAAACGCAGTTCCACGCACAGAGGGTACTATTACCCCAGCAGGCGAGGGCTTCCTCATCGGAGGTATGTATGGTGGTTGGTATATGGCAACTGCCGATGCTAAGCAGAAGATTCTGATTGAGAACTGTACCAACAGTGGTTCTGTTACCTTGAAGGGTAACAACATTGCAAAGGCAACTTCACGCAACTGTGTAGCAGGTATCACAGCTGACCACTACGGTAGCGGCTCATTCATCAACTGCCACAACAGCGGAAATATAGGTGTTGATGGCACTGCAGCTGCAGGCGCAATGGCTACTGCTAACAACATTGCTGTTGCCGGTATCACAGCCTACTTCCACCCTTATCAGCAGGTGGCAGACCAGATTGGCGATTGGTTTGGCTGTACTAACACCGGTAAGATCTACATCCAGAATATCAATGCATCGTCATACCTTATGACAGCAGGTATTCTCGGATACAACCAGAACCGTGGTAAGAGCTCAACCAACTTCAAGGATTGCGGTAACTCGGGCGAACTCTCGATTGTGAACTGCTCGGCTAAGAAGAATTCATTCGAGATGGCTGGTATTATAGCTTACAATGCTGATACTGAGGCCTCAATCATTGGCAACTTGGTACACACAGGTAAGATTACTGTTCAGAATGTAGCAACTGACCTTGCAAAGACCTACATCGGTGGTATTTGCGGCTACACTGTCACGCCAATAACAGAGGCTAAGTCGTACTGCGACATCGAGGCTATTGGCTTGAAGGGCTATGTTGGTATGGTTGTCGGTATGGCTCGTGCAACTGCCACTACATCTACAAAATGTGGCGTTGGAGGTTCGATTGCATTTGATACGAAGGAGGATAATGACCCAAGCGGTGATTTGATTCTCGTTCCTGACTTCCAGTCAATCGCAGGCAATTGGTACGAGCGCATCTACACTACAGATGTAACTCAGGCTACTGCTGAGGGCGATGGTTGCTACCTTTTGACCGAGAAGCCGGCGCTTCCAACTTACACACCGGCACAGTAAGTAAACAGAATAGTTTAACCAAAATAGTTTAAAATCGTCATTCCGAAGGAGCGAAGCAACTGTGGGAATCTCCCACTTTGAGATTAAAAACAATAATGAAGATTGCCACGGCTCTACGAGCCTCGCAATGACGGAACTAAATTAAATTCAAAAGCGTTATGAAAAGAGAGATTTTGAGCTATTCTGCTCCAGAGATTGATATTTTCGAGGTTGTAGCCGAGCGTGGCTACAGCGTTAGTGAGCCGGTTCCGGGTGGTGTCGGTTCGACGCTTCCGGGCTTCGGAACGGAAGAGGACGATTTGGTATACTAACAACTATGTCCATAAAAAACCGAGCGAGGAGCAATCTTCGCTCGGTTTTTTTCACCCCTCTTTGCCAAATAGCAGTCGCAAGCCCCACTCTATACCCTCACGAATGAGTCGGGTGGCTTCGTAGATAACTCGCCACCGCTCGTCAATCTCACGCAATGCATCTCGCAGCGATACCTTATATATTATATAGGTGAGCAGTGCGAAAATAAGCCCGAGCAGCAGACAGGGATAGATGACCGAGCCCATAAGCTCGGCCAGCCACACCACCAACGCCACCACAAGCAGCAATGCAGCCGCCGGTGCCGCCAAAGCAACGATGATGAGAGCGGGGATAAACGAGCGATTTTCGTGCATAGACTACCCCACCGCTATTTTTTCTCGCACTCGCAGCTCGGCATCGCCTCCTTGTAGGCCGAGCGCCACTTGTCGATCTCGTCGTTGAGAAATCCTCGCACGAAGTTGCGCATCTCCTCGCCTGTCTTTGGTGCGAGGGCCAATGCTACGGCCGAGCCGAGTACCATTCCGCCAAGCACCGAAAAGATACATAGTGTTGTGTTTTTCATAGGTTGATGTTTTTTTTAGTTGTTAATACTTTTATTACCTCAACCTCTCACCTCTACAAATCACACGCCAAATATAGTTTCGAGCAAAAATCAACTTTCAGAAGTTGCATATCTGAGGAGAATGGAGTAACTTTGCAGATAGTGGAAGATTTAGCCACTTATGTTAAAAAGTTCGAAGATGATATACCATTTCCCGATAACCACCTCGACCAACGACGATGCCCGTGATGAGAAGTATCACGAGGGCGATGTCGTGTGGGCCGATTTCCAGACCGCAGGTCGTGGCCAGCGTGGGCACGAATGGCATAGCCGCAAGGGGGAGAATTTGACCTTTTCGGTGGTCTTGGAGCCGACTTTCGTGCCAATTGCCGAGCAGTTCTCGGTGTCGGAGGTTGTGGCGTTGTCGTTGGTCGATATGCTCTCGGAATATGACATCGAGGCGAAGATAAAGTGGACAAACGATATCTATGTCGGCGATAGGAAATTGGTAGGCATACTTATTGAACATTCGCTATCGTCGGCAGCGCTGCGTCGCACGATTGTAGGCATTGGCATAAATGTAAATCAAACCGAATTTGACCCATCGCTGCCAAACCCTGTGTCGATGGTGCAACTACTTGGCAAAGAACTTATTGCCGAGGAGGTGTTGCACTGCTTTTTAAAACACTTGCAATGCAACTACGAGGCTTTGCGTGACGGGGCAAAGATAAGCTTGCACGACCGATACAACGCTTTGCTCTATCGCAAAAACGAGCTCCACACCTACGCCTTGCCGAGTGGCGAAAAATTCTCGGCTAAAATTGTCGGAACTGCCCCTTCGGGAGCTCTCCGACTCGAAGACAAAGAGGGCAATACGAAAGATTATTTGTTCAAAGAGGTGGAGTTTGTAATTTTTTGATTATCTTTGTAGAAAGCAAACAACTAAAAACTATATAGCTATGTCAAACATTCCTGCTGAATTGAAGTATTCGAACGACCACGAGTGGTGTCGAGTAGAGGGCGAGTTCGCCTATGTTGGTATTACCGATTTCGCACAGAGCGAGTTGGGCGATATCGTATTTGTTGATATCCAGAGCG
>JAGBRY010000146.1 GCA_017632115.1 Alistipes sp.
AATCGAGAGCGACCAGCCTTTGTGTATCCTGCACAACATCATCGAGCGTCGCACAAATGAGTATCTCACTGCCGAGCCGACCAAATACAGAAAGGTAGGAAAGCGTCTTCTCGGACGCTGTCGTGCAGTCCTTGAGAGAGTTTGTTACTGCTCGTACATGTACTTGGTTAGCGGCGACGAAATCTACGCACGCCGTGCCGAGAAGGAGATGTTGGCAGCAGCCGATTTTGTTAGCTGGAATCCATCGCACTTCCTCGATGTTGGCGAAATGGTAACAGCTCTGGCCATCGGCTACGACTGGCTATACGACTGGCTTTCGCCCGAGAGTCGCAAAATAATCGAAGATGCCATCATCGTAAAAGGCTTGCGTACTTCGGGCAATAAGAGGTGGTGGTCAAAATCGCACAACAACTGGAATCAAGTTTGCAACGGAGGTTTGGTAATGGGTGCTTTGGCCGTATATGAGCGTATTCCTGAGGAGGCACAAAAGATTATAGCAGAGGCTCTCAAGAGCAACCCGATAGCGCAAAAGGAGTATGGCCCGGATGGTGTCTATCCTGAAGGCTTCGGCTATTGGGAGTATGGCACCTGGTACGAGGTGATGCTCATAGAGTCATTGCGTACGGCTTTGGGCACAAGTTGCGACTTGGAGAAGGTTTCCGGCTTTTTGGAGTCGGCAAAGTTTATGAATTTTATGTCTACACCTACAGGTGCAGTTTTCAACTTCTCGGACTCCGGAAATCCTATGGATGTAGTAAACCCTCTACTCTACTGGTTTGCACTCGAGACGGGAGATATGTCGCTTGTATGGCAAGACCGAGAGCGTCTGATGAGAGAAGATTTCGTTAGAGGCATCAACCGACAGACTCCGATAGCAATGTTGTTTGCATCTCGTTGCAATACCAAAGATATCAAACCTATTCAAGATAAGGTGTGGACAGGACGAGGATCACAATCGCTATTTCTATATCGCAAAGGTTTTGCATCGCCAGAGGATAGCTATCTCGGAGTTAAAGGCGGTAGTCCCAAAAACAGCCACGCACATATGGATGGAGGTTCATTCATCTACGAGTGGGGCGGAGTTCGATGGGCCGTAGATCTTGGCAGTCAGGATTACCATTCGTTGGAGTCTAAGGGTATTGGACTTTGGAAAAAAGGTCAGAACTCGGAGCGCTGGCAAGTATACAGATTGAGCAACTTCTCGCACAATACGCTCACTATCAACAATAAGATACACCAATACGACGGTATGGTAACGATGCCAAAGGTGTACGACAAAAAGAGATACAAAGGTGCCGAGTTCGACCTTTCATCGCTCTTTTTAGACACCGAGAGCGTAACTCGTAGCATCACCATCGACAACAACGACAAGGTTACCTGTGTAGACAAGATTGAGAGCCGTTACATCAACTGTGCCGTACGCTGGAATATGACCACCTTTGCAAAGGCCGAGATTATCGATAACCACACCATCTCTTTGAAACAAGATGGCAAGGAGTTGTTATTGCGTGTAGTAGCACCTAAAAATGCAAAGGCATACATTATGGATAATAACTCCAAAAATTGGTACGATGTAAAGAACAAAGGTTCCCGTGTAGGCTTTACAACAACAATAGAACCGCATAGTAAATCGACCATAAAGGTTGAACTTATACCTCAAAAATAGCGAATAGAAGATGAAGATGAACAAAGAGATATTCCGCATAGCGATACCCAACATTATATCCAACATAACCGTACCCTTGATGGGCCTGGTTTCGACAGGCATTGTCGGTACTTGGAGCGGCTCGGCGGAGATTATCGGTGCATTGGCACTCGGTGTTTCAATCTTCAACTTCATCTATTGGAATTGCTCGTTCATTCGCATGGGCACAAGCGGTTTAACAGCCCAAGCATACGGAGCAGGCGACTTTCACGAAACCACTGCAATGTTGGCTCGTGCCGTAGTTATATCATTGGCAATGAGCGCATTGGTGCTTATCTTCCAGCGACCTCTCGGCGAGTTATCGTTGTGGCTAATGGGAGGTGATGAGGTGGTTGCCGACTACTTCTTTGCTCGCATTTGGGCCGTGCCTGCAGGCATCCTTCTTTTCGGACTCTATGGTTGGTTTGTCGGCATGCAGAACGGAGTTATTCCGATGGCTGTGTCAATTACGGTAAATTCGCTCCACATCCTCTTTGGTTGGTGGTTTGTCTACTCGTTCGATATGGGCATTGTCGGCATAGCCTACGCCTCGGTAGTTTCACAGTGGATAGGTCTTGTCTTAGCAACCATTCTAATCGTTATCTTCTTCCGCAAGACGATGCGCAAGATTGTGCTGCGTGAGGTATTGGATTTCAGTGCGATGAAGAGATTTTTCAGGGTCAATGGCGACATTATCGTACGCACATTCTGCAATGTAGGTGTATATACCTTCTTCACCGCAGCTTCGGCACGAATGGGCGATGCTGCAATTTTGGCGGTAAATACTACGCTTATGCAGTTGCTGATGCTATTCTCTTATATGAATGACGGCTTTGCATATGCTGCCGAGGCGATGACTGGTCGCTTTATCGGAGCGAAGGATCTGCCATCGCTAAAAAAGTGTCTGCGCTACTGCGTTGTCTGGACCTTCGCTACTGCCGCAATAGCTATTATCGCCTATTTGGCGGGATGGGAGTGGCTCTTTTCGTTCTTCCTCGGCAACAGTTCCGAGCAGGAGTTGGCTACGGTATTGGCCACAGCAAAAGAGTTTATAGGCTGGATCGTGGTTATTCCGTTGTTCGCTGCTATGCCATTTATGCTTGATGGTGTGTATGCAGGCGCAACGCTTACTCGTGCAATGCGCAACTCTATGGTAGGCGCAACCATCATCTTCTTCGGCGTATACTACGCTCTGTTGCCCGTAATAGGCAACGACGCATTGTGGTTGGCATTCCTGCTCTATATCATATTCCGCCTGATACTGCAATACTTTATGGCGGATCGTCTGCGAGATATCTACCGACAAATAGAGCATTAAAAAAAAATGCAGAAGCAAAATCTTCTGCATCTTTTTTTTCTACAACTTTGTAACTTTTATCTTACATCCACTTCGCTGTGTCTTATCGAACGATAGCGAGTAGTGCTTGCCTCCATAATCGAAGTCGAGTGTTACAGCCTCTTTGCCATCCTTACACTCGGTTTGAGGAAGCGATTGGAGCGACTCGTCACCAACCTGAATGATATGGAGGAAGTGGTCGTTTGTAGCCGCTTTCTTTGGCGATACCTCCACACGCCACTGACCAACCAATGGATGGTTGTTGCGAGGGGTATTTCGATAACGCTTAAACATCGAATCCTCCTTCTTGTACTCAGGTATAGGCCAATTCTTGCCATCCGACCAGAACTGCTTGCCCTCACCACCGATAAACTCTACAACAGCCTTCTTCGGAAGGAGTGTACGGCATATAGACTTTCCTCCCTGCGACACCTCCGAGAACTCAGACTTGCCATTCATCACAGGCTCCGACACGGTGTGATAGAGCCAATGCTTTGCATAGTCGGCTTTGTCCGACACTACCCTGTCGTAAATAACAAAGATATCGGGTTTGAGCCATACGAACTCTCTCACTACTTGCTCAGCCTTGCTGCTATTGTAGCATCTGGTTGCATCCGATGCGATATATACATAGTCCTCGCTCTCCTTGTGTGCCAAGAGTTTTCCGGCTCGGTTGTTGTTCTGACCGCCATCGTTTGGTACAGGAGTTTCTGGATCCTCGTGTGATGCTGCCCTACCCCAAGCCTTAGGCACTTGCTCGCCAGGCATTGTGATAGTTATACAGTTGTGCGCCACTGTACGACCATAGTAGTATGGAGTATGCAATCCCGGCTGCGGACGAGCTCCCGAGTCGAGAGCACGATAGCCATTCTTGTAGATTACAAAGTGGTTAAGGTCGTAGTGCTGACGGCTTCTATCCTTTCGCTCGGTGAGGAATACTGCATATGTATCCTTATCGCCAACGCCCGAGCGCATAGCGATATGACCAAGAGTATTGAAGCGCATAGATTGCTTATTCTTAGCATCAGCTACGCCCTCGGCCTCCTCGGTATCGAAGTGGTAGCGATGTAACAGCGGCAAGAAGTGCATTATCGAAGGGCGAGAGTTTGCATCGCCATAGCGAGCAATCAGCCCTGCAAACCAATCGAACTTGTCTGGATTGTTCTCGACAAAGAGGTTTGCAATCTCTCGGATATGAGGCAATGTCATGCGGCTTAGCTTATTATCTGTATGGTTCGAGTCGCCAATTCCGAACTCACGATTCTCTGGCAGACGCATCCAGTCGAGGTAGCGAACATAGCCGAGCATATATTTCAACTGCGGAGTGATATCTATGCCCATTGCCGAACGGAAAGTGTAGATAAGGTTGTACTCGGCGTATGGATATTGCTCGAAGCCATTACCAACTGTACCGGAGTTAAAACCGCCACTCTTGCCAAGCAACTTCGAACGATGAACAGTCATCTTCTGATGCTCGTCGTAGCCACTGCAAAGCAAACTCTTGCAGACCTCGTCGTCGATACCATCACCATAGAAGGTCAAACCGATATACCATGGCAATACAGAGGTTCCATTGAACGAATTTTTCGTACCATTTACATTCTCTCGAGGACGCTTGGCTCTTACATCCTTGCCGTGCCAAGCTATATCATAGGTAACATTATATAGGCGCTTACCCAACTCGGCACGCTCCTCTGCAGTGAGGTCATTGTAGAGCCAATCGTAGGCACAGAGTGTTGATATAACACTGAATGCCTGGCCACTAACTTCGAGATTATTCGCAATTCGCAACTCGTAGTTTTCGATCACTCGTCTGAGTGCAAATTTTGCAAAATCGAGATACTTAGGGTTCTTCGTGATGGTCCAAAGCATTGCTGCATCGGCAGCACGCAGGCCAAGAGATGCCAACGGATTATTATTGGCAGCAAGTTCACTCTTTTCACTCAAGCCATTTCGGATAATACGGTCGATGCGACGCTGCATAACATTGTAGGTTGGTGCATCGAACAACATTGAGTTGTTTACCATTAAAGGTAGATCCTCGGCAGTAAAGAACATACGAGGGTGATCGGTGCGGATAGACTTCATCCACTCGTAATCTTTAGCCTTGAGCTGTGCAAAGGCTGTGGTCGAGATGAATAACAACGACACTAAAAGTGCGGTTA
>JAGBRY010000147.1 GCA_017632115.1 Alistipes sp.
AGGGGTCTGTCCATTCTTTCATCTCTCGTCTTTCGTCTTTTGTCTAAAAACCAAAAGTTTTCCGTTTTCCGCTTTTCGTTTTCCGTTTTTTTACTATTTTTGCAAAAAAATATAAAAAGGTATAGCAATGTTTTTGGAAAATAGTACACAAAAGGGTTGGATTGAGGTCGTTTGCGGCTCGATGTTCTCGGGTAAGACCGAGGAGTTGATTCGCCGACTTCGTCGTGCGGAGTTCGCTCATCAGCGAGTAGAGATTTTTAAACCACAGATAGATGTTCGATATTCGGAGGATGAGGTTGTATCGCACAACCACTCTTCGATTCGCTCTACACCCGTGGAGTCGCCACAGCAGATTTTGCTTATGTCGTCGGAGGTCGATGTTGTAGGCGTTGACGAGGCGCAGTTCTTCGATGAGAGCATCATAGATGTATGCCGTGAGTTGGCAAATCGTGGTGTGCGTGTAATTGTAGCGGGTCTTGATATGGACTTCCTTGGCAAGCCGTTTGGCCCTATGCCTGCGTTGATGGCTATTGCCGAGTATGTCGATAAGGTGCACGCTATTTGCGTACATTGTGGTAACCCTGCACAACATTCGCATCGCTTGGCCAAAAGCGAGAAGTTGGTGATGCTTGGCGAGAAGGATACCTACGAGCCTGTATGTCGCCACTGCTTCCTTCGTCTGCGCAAGGAGCAGGAGGAGCAGGCACAATAAAATCGAAGAACATTGCGTTAAGATATAGCGATAAAAATTAACCGAAAAAAAGATATGAGTAACATTATCAACATCAAAGAGTTGAATGAGCGCATCGAGCGTGAGAGCCTCTTTGTGGATACTCTGCGTACCGAGATGGGCAAGGTTATTGTTGGTCAGCAGCACCTTGTCGATACACTTTTGATTGGACTCTTGTCCAATGGACACATCCTGTTGGAGGGTGTACCGGGCTTGGCAAAGACTTTGGCCATCACCACTTTGGCAAAGGCTGTCGATGCCGACTTCTCCCGTATTCAGTTTACGCCCGACTTGCTTCCGGCCGATATTGTGGGTACTTTGATCTACTCGCAGAAGGCGGAGGACTTCACCGTAAAGAAGGGCCCTGTATTTGCAAACTTCGTATTGGCGGATGAGATTAACCGTTCGCCTGCAAAGGTGCAGTCGGCATTGTTGGAGGCTATGCAGGAGCGTCAGGTTACCATTGGCGACAATACCTACAAGTTGCCCGAGCCATTCCTTGTATTGGCAACCCAGAACCCATTGGAGCAGGAGGGAACCTACCCGCTTCCGGAGGCGCAGGTTGACCGTTTTATGTTGAAGGCAAAGATTACCTATCCGAAGCGTGAGGAGGAGCGTGATATTGTGCGTATGAACCTCTCGGGTGCGGGTATGCCCGAGCCTAACAAGGTTATCTCGCCCGAGGATATTGTCAAGGCACGCAAGGTGGTAGAGGATGTCTATATGGACGAGAAGATCGAGAAGTATATCGTCGATATCATCTTTGCAACCCGTGAGCCTGCGTCGTACAATCTTGAGAAGTTGCAGCCGCTGATTGCCTACGGAGGTTCGCCTCGTGCAAGTATCTCGTTGGCTAAGGCGGCCAGAGCATACGCCTTCATCCGCCGTCGTGGCTATGTAATTCCGGAGGATGTGCGTGCTGTATGCCACGATGTTTTGCGCCATCGTATTGGCTTGACCTACGAGGCTGAGGCCGAGAATATCACCTCGGAGGAGATTATTACCGAGATTTTGAATAATGTGATTGTACCTTAATCGTACATCTCTTAATAGCAGGGCGTGGAGCAGACCGAGAACGATATCCTGAAGCGTGTCCGAAAGATAGAGATTAAGACACGAGGTTTGTCGAATGAGATCTTCGCAGGAAAGTATCATACGGCATTCAAGGGGCGTGGTATGTCGTTTGCCGAGGTGCGTGAGTATCGCATTGGCGACGATGTGCGAGATATCGATTGGAATGTTACGGCTCGCTCCCATAAGCCGCATATCAAGGTCTACGAGGAGGAGCGAGAGCTGACAATGATGCTTATGGTCGATGTCAGTGGCTCGAGAATGTTCGGAACCACAGATTTTCTCAAAAAGAATATCATTACCGAGTTGGCGGCAGTGCTCGCCTTTTCCGCTTCGCAGACGGGTGACAAGGTGGGTTGCATCTTCTTCTCGGATAAGGTCGAAAAGTTTATTCCACCGAAGAAGGGTCGCAGCCATATTCTCGCAATTATCCGTGAGTTGGTGGGCTTTGTGCCCGAGTCGAACGG
>JAGBRY010000148.1 GCA_017632115.1 Alistipes sp.
CGTTCATCGACAAGGCGTGAAATTCTTTCGAATATAGGTAACTGCAAAGGGTTGTTATTCATCTCTCGACTCTCGACTTATTTAAGGCAACGACGATAGAGTTGCACCGTATTTTCAAGACCGTAGTAGAGGGCATCGCTGTTAAGGGTGTGGCCTATCGACACCTCGTCGCACCATGGTATCTGCTCGGCAAAGTATTGCAGATTTTCGAGCGAAAGGTCGTGGCCTGCATTCAGGCCCAAACCGCATTTGCGAGCCTCCTCGGCAGCGGCAACATATGGTGCGATAGCAGACTCTCTATTCGCCTTATAATTAGCAGCATAGGCCTCGGTATAGAGCTCTACTCTGTCGGCACCGCAAGCCTTTGCGCCGGCAACCATTTCGGGCTTCGGATCGACAAAAATCGAGACTCGAATACCCTTCTCATGGAAGCGTTTTGTGATATTGGTCAGAAACTCCTTGTTGGCAATGGTATCCCAACCGGCATTCGAAGTAATTGCATCGACCGCATCGGGAACAAGTGTTACCTGAGCAGGTACAACCTCCAATACCAAATCGACAAACGAACCAATAGGATTACCCTCGATATTGAGCTCTGTTTTGATCACCGTCTTCAGCTCTCGCACATCGGAGTAGCGGATATGACGAGCATCAGGACGGGGATGAACGGTAATACCCTCGCCACCAAAACGCTCTATTGCCAATGCCGCTGCAACAACATCCGGAGTGTTTCCACCACGAGAATTGCGAATTACGGCAATCTTATTTACATTTACGCTTAATTTTGTCATAAAAAATCGCTATATTTGCCAATGATTTTGCACACATTGCGCCAAAATCGTTGTAAAGTTAATAAATTTCGCCGAAACGAGAGATGAAAATTATACTTTTTTCACGAAAAAGCATCGCACTGCGCACCGAGGATATCGAAGCAATCTTCGGAGCTATAGAGCGTTACAGCTTTGATTACGCCATAAACAAGGCCTTTGCCGAGAATATCGAGAAGCTCACTTCCCGTACCATTGCGCCCGAATTTATTTACGACGGTGTCGTAGGTGAGCAACCTTCGGATGCGATAATGGTGTGTTACGGCGGCGACGGCACTCTGCTTGAAGGCGTGCATCGCCTCGACGGAGCCGACATTCCCGTAGTCGGCATAAATGGTGGTCATCTCGGATTTTTGGCACTCGCACCTCGTGAGAATATCAAGGAGGTTTTCGATGGTTTAGCCTCCGGCAATCTTCACCTCGAGCAGCGAGAGATGCTCTGCGTAGAAGGTCTTGCCGAGGAGAAACTTTACGCCTTGAACGAGGTGGCAGTACAGCGACTCGGAGCCTCGATGATTTCGATTGACGCAACCATCGACAACAACCCTGTGGCAACATACAATGGTGATGGCGTAATCATCTCTACACCAACAGGTTCGACAGCATACTCCCTGAGTGCAGGCGGCCCTATTCTTGCCCCTTCGTGCCACTCGTTTTTGCTCACTCCGCTGGCGCCGCACAACCTTACGATGCGACCTATCGTAATGCCCGATTCGAGCGAGGTAACACTCCATATCAACACCCGCAACAACGAAGCTTCGATATCGGTCGATAACCGCACCTTCAAAGTGTCGAACGACACAATTTTAACTATCAAAAAGGCAAAAAGATATATTCGTTTAGCCGTACCACACAATATCTCATTCTTCGATTCGTTAAGAAACAAGATGATGTGGGGAGTGGATATTCGTTAAGCTATTAGCCATTGGCCATTAGCCATTAGCTTTTTTATTTTTCTATTAAAATAGAAGTTTTCCGCTTTCCGTTTTCACTTTTCCGTTTTTAATTGTATATTTGCGCCTTATAATGGGTAGTATGGAGAAGATTCCTGCACATATCGCCATAATCATGGACGGCAATGGCCGCTGGGCAAAGGCTCAGGGCAAGGATCGCTGCGACGGACACATCGAGGGAGTTGTGTCGGTCAAAGCGTGTATCAAGGCAGCCCTCAAGCGAGGTGTGCGCTATCTTACACTCTACGCCTTCTCGACCGAGAATTGGGGACGACCACAAGCCGAAGTGGATGCTCTGATGCAGCTCTTCTGTGCAAGTGTCACGAAGGAGACTCCGGAGCTCGTAGAGCAGGGCGTGCAGGTACGCATCATTGGTCGCCGTGACCGCTTCTCGGAGGAGGTGCGTGAGCGTTTGCTCCATATCGAGGAGAGCACGGCCGGAGGCAACAAACTTACTCTCGTGTTGGCGTTCGACTACTCTTCGAAGGATGAGTTGGTGCGAGCAACACGCAAAGTAGCAGAGATGGTGCAAAACGGCAAATTGAAGGCCGAGGAGATTGACGACAAGATAATTTCGGCTCATCTCGACACGGCAGATATGCCCGACCCCGACCTTATTATCCGTACAAGTGGCGAGTGCCGCCTCAGCAACTTTATGTTGTGGCAGGCATCGTATGCTGAGATGTACTTCCCTCAAACCATGTGGCCCGACTTCCGTGAGGAGGCGTTCGATAAGGCGTTGGAGGTCTACTCGGAGCGAGAGCGTCGCTACGGACTTTTGTAACTTTTGAACAACAGAGATTGAAGATGAGATATTTAACCAAGATATTCTGCCTATTGGCAATGGCGCTCTTGTCCTGCGTGGCGATGGCTCAAGCCAAAGGCGGCAAACGACAAAAATCTGCGCCCCTCCCAACAGAGAGCGTCGACAAACACAAAGAGGCCGAGAAGATTGAGCCCAAGCAGGACTCATTAGAAGTTGTGGATAACTTTGTAATGCCGGAGAACGCCCCATATTTCAGCGGAGCAGACGACAAGATGTATCACCTTCGCAAGGTGAACATCCACGGCGTTAAGCATATCAACCACGATATCATCCGTTCGTCGTCGGGTTTGGTTCCCGGTGATTCGATCTATCTTTCAGGCTCATTCATCCAAAATGCGATGATGCGCCTATGGTCGCAGCGTTATTTCGAGGATATCCAGATTGGTGCAACCATCGAGGGTGACAGCGTCGATTTGGAGGTTATGCTTCGAGAGCGTCCTCGAGTGATGAACTGGTCAGTTACCGGTGTTTCAAAGGGCAAGGGCAAAGATCTCATCGACGAGACTCTCAAACTCAAGCGAGGACACGAACTTTCGGACCACATCATCGACAGAAACATCAAACTCTTGAAGGAGCACTTCGGCGAGAAGGGTTTCCTCGATTGCGAAATAGATGTAAAGGTTGAGCCTGATACCGTAATTAAGCAGGCGGTAAATGTAACCTTTGATGTTAAAAAGAACCAGCGTATTCGTATTGGAGAGATTTTCTTTGAAGGCAACGAGAACTTCGACGATAAGCGCTTGGCACGCACATTCAAGAAGACCCACAAGGTAAGTCCTTACTTCTGGCAGAAGACCAAGTTCAACGAGAAGGAGTACGAAGAGGACAAGGAGTTGATGCTCGACTTCTATAACTCGAAGGGTTTCCGCAATGCCAATATCCTCTCCGACTCGATATATAGAACCGTGTCGAAACGACAAAAGCCTCGTGTCGGCATCCAACTCTCTATTGCCGAGGGTAACAAGTACTATATCCGCAATGTAAATTGGGTTGGCAACTCGAAGTACGACACCGAATTATTGCAGCGTATGCTTGCCCTGAAGAAGGGCGATGTCTACGACAAGAAGTCCATTCACAAACGACTCGGTATCGGCAAGGAGGGAAATCCTGATGATATGTCCGTGTCGTCGCTCTACCAGAACGACGGATACCTGATGTCGCAGATTGAACCTGACGAGATTATCATTGGCAAAGATTCGCTCGACCTCGAGATTAAAATTTTCGAGGGCAATCAATTTACCATTAACAATGTAGGCATCACAGGTAACAATCGTGTTAACGACGAGGTTATTCGTCGTGAGCTCTACACTCGTCCCGGCGAGCTCTACAACCGAGCCCTCATTATGCAGACCATGCGCACCTTGGCCGGTATGCAGCACTTCAACGAGGAGAATATGGTACCTGACATCAAGCCTGTATCGAACGATTTGGTCGATGTCAACTGGGCTCTCGAAGAGAAGGCATCCGACCAGTTCAATGTTGCAGCAGGTTGGGGTTCGGGAACATTTGTAGGTTCGGTAGGTATTACGCTGAACAACCTCTCCATCCGCAATATGTTCAAGAAGGGTGCGTGGAAGCCATACCCTATGGGACAGAATCAGCGTCTTTCGATTTCGGGACAGACCAACGGTACATACTATAAGGCTCTCGCCCTCTCGTTTCAGGATCCTTGGCTCGGAGGTCGCAAGCCAAACTCATTCACCATATCGGGACACCTCTCCGAGCAGAATAACGCCTACTACATCTGGCAGTCGGCAACATCATACTTCCGCTCGTATGGTCTTTCGGTCGGTTTGGGTAAGCGTTTGACATGGCCGGATCCATACTTCACATTCTATGGCGAGTTGGCATATCAAAGATATGGCCTGAAGAACTACAACGCCTTCGTAATGTCGAACGGTAATGCAAACATGCTCTCGCTGCGATTGGTATTGGCCCGTAATTCGACCGATCAGCCAATCTACCCACGCCGAGGTTCGGATATCTCGATGTCGTTGCAGATTACGCCGCCATTCTCGGCTATGGACGGAAAGAACTATGCCGATACAAGCATGAGCGAAGAGGAGCGATACAAGTGGAGCGAGTTCCACAAGTGGCAGTTCAAGGCTCAGTGGTTCCAGGCCCTCACTCCTGACGAGAAGCTCGTCTTGATGGCGAAGGCAGAGATGGGTTACCTCGGCCACTACAACAAGAATAAGATCTCGCCATTCGAGCGATTCCAGGTCGGAGGTGACGGTATGTCGGGCTATACAATGTATGGTGTGGATATCATCTCGTTGCGTGGTTACGAGGATGGAGCATTGGACCCTGCAGGTAGCGACTATTCGATTGGCTACAACAAATACACCGTCGAGATACGCTACCCTATCATCCTGAAGCCATCGTCACAGATCTACGCCCTCGGCTTTATGGAGGCGGGTAACGGATTTACCTCGTGGAAGGATTTTGCCCCTTGGAAGGTTAAGCGTTCGGCCGGTGTGGGTGTGCGACTCTACCTCCCAATCGTAGGTATGCTCGGTATCGACTGGGGTTGGGGATTCGATCCACCGGCAGGCTCAAACAAGCGTAGTGGCAGCCAATTCCACTTCGTTATTGGTCAGAGTTTCTAACCAAACAGGAGCAGAGTGGCAATATATTTGAGAATTATTGCGTTTGATATAATAGATTCTATTAAAAACAGAAAAGCTATGAAACGAATTATCTTGACAGCACTATTTGCATTGGCAATGTTGGGTATCGCCTCGGCACAGAAGTATTGTGTAATCGACAGCGAGAAGGTTTTCAAGTCGCTCGACGAGTACAACAAGGCTCTCACCTCACTCGACGAGTTGGGCAAGGCCTACCAGACCGAGGTGGACAATAAATACAAGAGCATTGAGAGCCTCTACAACAACTACATGGCTCAGAAGAGCAACCTTTCGGCATCGGCTCGCACATCCATCGAGCAGCAGATTTTGCAGAAGGAGGAGGATGCTCAGAAGTACCAGCAGGAGGTATTTGGCGAGGAGGGTGCACTTATGAAGAAGCGCCTCGAGCTTATCAAACCTATCCAGGCGAAGGTCTTTGCTGCAATCGAGAAGTATGCCAAGGAGAAGGGTTACGACCTCGTGCTCGACAAGGCATCGAACGCATCGATTCTCTACTACAACGAGGCAATCGACCTCACAGCCCAGATAATTGAAGAACTTACAAAATAAAAAAATAACAGAAAACATTATGAAAAAACTTTTGGGATTAACCCTTTTGGCGGTGGCAATGCTTGGCGTAAACACCGCAGCGGCGCAGAAGTTCGCACGCATTGACTTGCAGGCTATTGTTATTGCGATGCCAGAGTTCGAGGAGGCACAGAAGAATTTGGAGGCCTTCGGTAAGGACTTGCAGGAGCAGATGGAGCAGATTCAGGTGGAGTTCAACAACAAGTTGGCAGACTTCCAGAAGAACCAGGCTACTATGGCCGCTTCTATCAAGCAGATGAAGCAGCAGGAGTTGGAGCAGTTGCAGCAGCGCTTCGCAGAGTTCCAGCAGATTGCACAGCAGGACTTCCAGAAGAAGGAGGCCGAGCTGTTGGAGCCTGTACAGAAGAAGGCACAG
>JAGBRY010000149.1 GCA_017632115.1 Alistipes sp.
CCTACGAGGCGAGGGGTGCGGTGTGGATTCGTTTCAGCCACGACAGATGCGAAAGTTGGAGCAATCCCGTCGAGGTGGCTCGTAGCGAGGGGTACAACTACGCCAACAGCGAACTCTTGCAACTGCATAGCGGCAAACTTCTCTTTATGTGGAATGCACGCCCACACCCCAACACGGGGTTGCCCTACAAGATTATGTACGCCACATCCGAGGATGGAGGGGCAAGCTGGAGCCGAGGCCACGACCTCTACACGGCAGGCACCGACAATCGCACCGGCTGTTGGGAGCCTGTAGCGTTGCAACTCCCCTCGGGCGAACTCCACATCTACTTTGCCAACGAAAAACCCTACACCGAAAGCCGAGAGCAGGAGATTTCGCTCCTACGCTCACTCGACGAGGGCAACACTTGGAGTCGAGCCGAGCGAGTATCGTTCCGCAGAGGTAAGCGTGACGGTATGCCCGTACCCATCTATCTTCCACACTCGGGGGAGATTGCAATGGCGATTGAGGACAATGGCATCCGTGGTCTTTTCAAGCCCGTAATTGTCCGCACTGCCAATAATTGGCGAGATGGATATGTTGGTGGTAACGACCCCCGCCGAGAGGAGGCAGTGAGTGGTCGAGAGGCTATCCAAGATACAATCTATGCCGGTGCGCCATATCTCATTCGCTTGGGCGAGAGGCACACCCTGCTCTCGGTGCAATCGACCGAGGGGCGCAAAGGTAAATCGCACCACTTTGCCAATATGCAGGTCTATGTGGGCAACAAAAGCGGTCGCCACTTCCGCAACCGCACCACCCCATTGCCCAATCTTCCTGCCGATGGGTATGCTCTCTGGAACTCGCTTACCCAAATTGACGACAAAACCGTCATTGCCGTAATGTCGGTCAGGGGGCTCGAAAGGGGCAAAAATGGCATTTGGACAACAAAAGGCAAGATAACACGATAGTGATAATATAATTTTCACTATTTTTGCATTGCAGAGATTACGAATACAAAAACAATATACGATTATGGATTTCAAAAAAGTTATTAGCAAGCGCCGCAGCGTACGCAAGTTCTTGCCTACCATACCATCACGAGAGATTTTGCTCGATATTGTGCGTGATGCACTCACCGCACCATCGTCACGCAATATGCACACCACACGCTTTATGATTGTCGACGATCGTGAAACCCTCGACAAGTTGGCCGAGATGCGTGACTATGGCTCGAGCTTCCTCACCGATGCACCGGCCGCAATCGTGGTTATGGGCGACACCACTAAGACCGACCTTTGGCGTGAGAACTGCGCCATCTCGACCACAATGTTGCAACTCTCGATTGTAGACCACGGCTTGGCTTCGTGCTGGGTGCATGTAGGAGGCCGCCCACGCCTGCAGAAAGAGCCGGAAGGCGCACAGGCCGAGGAGTATCTGCGCTCGTTCCTCGACATTCCGGGCGAGTGGAGCATCGAGTGTGTTGTTGCTCTCGGCTACTCCGACTTCGAGCCAAAGCCACTCCCCGAGTGGGATTCGGAGTCGTGTATCTTGTGGCACACGAAGGAGTAAGAGTGGACACTATGTGTTATGTGGGTTATAGGGGTTTCTCTATAACCTTTTTTGTTTTCATGGAGCATAAAATTAAGCCCCCTTTTTCGCAAAGGGGGCTTGGGGGATAGGTTACACACAGCGTATTAGTTTAATCTATACAAAGATGTAAAAGTCGGATTAAAACGGATTTATCTACTCTTTCTTGAACTCAAAAATCTTTGTTGAACACCCCTTAATAACCACTTCGTACTTCGATTGTGGTACTCCATTTTGTGCCACACCATCAATGTAGAGAGTAAAGTTCTCATCGAGTCCCATCTCGGTAGGGTTGATTGTAAAGGCCATATCTTTTGCCTCTTCACTAATGTTGGTGAAGGCAAGCAAGATGTTACCCTCCTTGTTGCGCCAAGCACTTGAATAGAGCAATGGTACAACCTTCTTGTGAGGGAAGAGGTTTGTGCCCTCGTTTTTATAGCTGTATGTGGACATCTGCGCAATCTCGATCTCGGTAGCGTAATTATTTGCAAGCTTTGGAGCACGCATCATCTTGCCATATTGCATATAATCCTTGTATTGTTTACGCTTTGCTACCAATTCGGCAATATATTTCATCTCGACAGGGCGAGCCTTTCGTGCAAAGGCGTGGTAATTCACGATTGTAGGTTGAATACCCCATACAAAGTTTCTCGCCTGCTCCATTCGTAGCTGGGTATTATACTTTGCAGGTAGGAGGGTTTCGGTATTAGGTGCACGGAACTCCTTTGGCCAGAACTCATCGTATGGCGGATAGGTAAATCCTCCAAACTGACCAAAAGTAATTGCGTATTCGTGATATACAGCATTGAAGAACGGAATAATCTCCTTATGCACAAGTCCTTCCACACGCTCTGTACTTGCTTCAAGGGTGAGGAAGCCGTCAAGGTGAGCCATCCAATCTTCTCCGGAGCCTTCACCCGTAAGAACAGGGTTCGCCTCTTTGGTCTTTTCACGTATCAGTTCTACGAGTTTGAGATATCCTTTTACCCAATAGTTGCCACCTCCGACTGTGTGTCCGTGGTTCGGGTTGTAACAGCAGTAGTGCAAGCACGCCTGATCCAAATAGACACCGGTGCTACCGTAGCTATTCACCACTGTATCGCAAAGGTTTGAGTAGATCTCATGCCAGAACTCCTGCGACATACACATCGGCGTAATAGGGTTTTCTGTATATTTATTATACTTGTTTGCGTGGGTCGTTCCGTCGGATTTACGAGCAGAGTATTGACTGATATTTAACTCTGTCCACGATTTGCGTGACTCGCCCCACTGGATTGAGTTCATATACGGAGTCATATTGATACCCTTCGCTTTTGCCTCGGCTACGGCCTTCACAAAACTCTCACGACCTTCACGTGGAGGAAGATATTCAGGGAAAGCATCGTCGTATGGACCATTGTGCCACCAATGCCACAAAACGCTAACATTGTAGTCGCCCAAATACTCCTTCAAATCGGCTGCCTCAGTCAAAACATTATTTGAACGACCTCGGTTCCACATCCAAATATCGGTTTCTGGCAGCCATGAGTTCATCTTACCGCTGTGGAGGCGATTGTTCTTAACCCACTCCTGCTGCAATGCCCACTCACGATAGATTTGTGCAGCATCATACCAATCACCGTGCAGCGTTCCGATGATGGATTGATATGAAGAGCTGAACGAACTATTTTCGGCAGACATTGGCAACATATAAACATGCTTGTATGTAGTGGTGTTACCTTCGAATTCGAAATATGAGCCTTTTGCCATACTATTGACATCGTTAGTCGCAATGTAAAGACCGCTCGGCTCCTCTCCATAGATGACTTCAACCTGCATTGTCGGGCGGATTACCGAACGCTGTGAGAGAACATTGCTCACTTTGCGATAATTCTTATAGAGGTGTCCGGTCCATGGCGCAATGGCAACCTCTTCGTTGGTAAACTCCTTTATGTTGCTGATGCGTGGGAAATATACCTCCATTAGCTTATCGCCCTCGAAAGATGTAAGTTCAATATCCCAATAAGACATCGGCTTGGTCTTATCGAGCGATACCGTAGCTGTAACCTCGATACCTCTACCGTCCTCCTGTCGCCACTTTAAAACGGCCTTATTTTTCGACCAACTGCAAACCGAGGCTTTGGTTGGGAGGTCGAACTCACAACCCTCCTCTCTTGGCGCAAGCTCCCAGAGGGTCTTTGGTGCAGCAGTCAAATCGAGATACTCGTAACCGGTTTCAAGATCAGTCATCGAGATTAAATGTGCTGTTGAGCGGTCAAAAGTCAAGCGCAACAAGCCATTGTCCAATACAACCTTATCCGACGGCTGGCAGGCACTGATAAAAAGTGCGATTAGAGGAATGATTAATTTCTTCATAGTATAAAGGTTTGATTAGTTAAGTATCGAAATTTGCTTGATATTCAGTTGGTATTACACATTGTATATGTATATGATTCCACAAATTTATATGTAAAATTTAGTTTTTACAAGTTAATGAGCGTGAAAAGTTCGGATTATAAAACTTACACTTTGGGTTTATCTTAATAAATAAGCCCTCTTTACAGAGCCGCCGCCAAACCTCGGCATAGTGTGCAAGCACCCTCTGCCGAGGTGCGAAGAAGGAAGACCGAAGGTCAAAGGGGGTTTGGGGGATAGGTAACACCTAACTCGGCTTATGGGAAGAACCACATTACAAAGAAAGAAGGCCTTACATCCAGTAAAGCCTTCCTTAAAACCGCAGACCCCATAATGGAGCAAAGCGACAAGTCCCCCTCACAGGAGGGGGATTTAGGGGGTGGGTAACACACATCTCGGCTTATGGAATTTTCCGTAACCGACCGTCTTACTACCACCAAAACAAAAACCCTACACCGTCAGGCATAGGGTTATGGTGGCAGATTCCATAAGCCGAGTTCTGTTTTAGTCCATCATTTATCTACGATGACAATCACTTGCCACCTCTAGCGGTTTACCCCTCGGCATTGGGCGAGCAACCCTTAATTGCCGATATACATAACCTTGCAACCCGTGAGGCGTACTGACCAAGCGACATTGCTGCCCTTGCGGTGGGCTCTTACCCCGCCTTTTCACCCTTACCCCAGGCCGAAACCTACGGCGGTTATTCTCTGTTACGCTACTATACCCTCTCGAACATCAAGCCGTTAACTTGCACGGTGCTCTGTGTTGCTCGGACTTTCCTCCCCCTCCTTTCGGAGGCAGCGATGAACCGAATCTGCGCTGCAAAGATACAACTTTTTGAAAAAATAGAGTAATATGCTTATATTTTCCTATCTTTTTTACTATCTTCGTAGCAAGAAAAACCAAATTATTAGTAAAAATATGAAAAAACTACTCTCTATTTTGGCAGCAGTTGTTGCCTTTGTGGCACTCGGAGTTACGACTCTTTCGGCTGCGACCCCTACCGATCGTTCGGTTAAGGTTATCGTTATGCCGGACCACCTCGATTGGAACTACAAGTGTGGCGAAAAGCCTGTTTTCAAGGTATTGGTATTGAAGCACCACTCGCCAATGCAGAATGTGGAGATAAGCTACGAGTTGTCGGAGGACAATATGCCGGCTCACAAGAGCGAAAAGATGGTGTTGAAGGCGGGCGAGGGCAAGATTCAACTCGGCACAATGAAGGTTCCGGGCTTCTTGCGTTGCGCAGTAACAGTCAAGGATGGCGACTTCAGCTATACGGGCTTGGCTACCGCAGGTTTCGATGTAGAGAAGATCAAACCTACAGTTGAGAACCCTGCCGACTTCGATGCTTTCTGGCAGAAGGCGTTGGCCGAGAGCGCAAAAGTTCCGATGATGCCGAAGCTCACCCCTGCTCCGGAGTACAGCACAGGCGCATATACAGCCTACTATGTGCAGTATCAGACCTACAAGAAGGGTGTCTATTTCTATGGTCTTTTGACCGTACCTAACAAGCCTGGCAAGCACCCTGCAGTTATGCGTGTTCCTGGCGCAGGTGTACGCTCGTACGCCCCAATGACCGAGCTTCCGTTGGATAAGTTCGTGGTGTTGCAGGTGGGTATCCACAGCATCCCTGTAAACCTTCCAAAGGAGGCTTATCGCAGCCTCTCGAGAGGTGCTTTGTATCAGTACAACCGCTTCAACATTCAGGATCGTGACGCATACTACTACAAGCGAGTTTATATCGGTTGTGCTCGTGCCGTAGACTTCCTCTCGGAGCTCGAGTGGGTCGATGCAGATCGCATCGCAGTTTGCGGACACAGCCAGGGTGGCGCATTGACCTATGTTACCACCTACCTCAACCCTAAGGTTAAGTACTACTATGCACACTACCCTGCACTTGCCGATTTGACAGGTTACCTCAACGGCCGTGGTGGTGGCTGGCCACACCTCTGGCGCAACGGTGCAGATGCAAATATCGACAAGGCTGCAGCATTGAAGACTATCCCTTACTACGATGTAGTAAACTTTGCTCGCCGAGTGAATGTTCCTGGCGTTATGGCTTGCGGTTACAACGACACAACCTGCTGCCCAACCTCGATGTTCTCGGTCTACAATGTTGTTTCGTCACCAAAGGAGTTGGCCCTCTACAACGAGATTGGCCACTGGCTCTACCTCGAGCAGGAGCACGCTCGTAGCAAGTGGTTCCAGGAGAAGCTCAAATAAAAAGCAACTTGACCGAAATTTTGAATTAAGATAGAGTCGGAAGATCCGACTCTATCTTTTTATAGCCCATACTTCGCTGTATGTCCGAGTGCCGATTCGATACGCAACAGGCGATTGTACTTAGCAGTGCGGTCTGAACGAGATAGCGAACCGGCCTTTATCTGCCCGGCATTTACCGCTACGGCAATATCGGCAATTGTGGTATCCTCGGTTTCGCCCGAGCGGTGCGAGATTATGGTCTGCATACCCGCTCGTTGCGCCAATCGTATCGCCTCGAGGGTTTCGGTCAGAGTACCTATCTGATTAACCTTTATCAAGACCGCATTTCCGCAATGCTCCTCGATACCCCGGCTAATAAATTGTGTGTTGGTGACAAAGAGGTCGTCTCCAACAATGGCACATCGCTCGCCCAGCTCGGCAGTCAGCAGTTGCCACCCGGACCAATCATCCTCGGCCATGCCATCTTCGATGGAGTCTATCGGATAGTCGTTGACCAACTTTCGGAGATATGCCACCTGCTCGGCCGGCGAAAACTGCACCCCTCCGTTACCCTCAAAGCGAGAATAGTCGTAGAGGCCATTGGTGTAGTACTCCGATGAGGCACAGTCGAGAGCAAGCGAGATATCTCGAGGGTAGTTGTAGCCTGCAAGCGTTACTGCCGAGAGGATTGTTTCGAGCACATCCTCGATACATTTGAAGGCGGGAGCAAAACCTCCCTCATCGCCTACGGCCGTCGAAAGCCCTCGCTTTTTCAGCACCGAGCGAAGAGCGTGAAACACCTCTGCACCCATCTGCAACGCCTCGGCGAAGGAGCCGGCACCCACGGGACGAATCATAAACTCCTGAAAGGCTATAGGGGCATCGGAGTGGCGACCGCCATTCACGATATTCATCATCGGCACAGGCAACACCCTCGCATCGACACCTCCAATGTAGCGATAGAGCGGAATGTTCAACTCCGTAGCTGCCGCCTTTGCCACCGCAAGCGACACACCGAGAATGGCATTTGCACCGAGCACCGATTTCGAGCGAGTACCGTCAAGCGCACACATCGCCATATCTATCTCGGCCTGCGCCAAGACATTTCGCCCGATAAGATTTGGAGCAATAGTATGCTTTACCGCCTCTACCGCCTTCAATACACCCTTTCCGTTGTAGCGATATTTGTCGCCATCACGCAACTCCAATGCCTCATTTGCACCGGTCGAAGCACCACTCGGCACTGCAGCACGACCTACGGCACCACTGCGTGTTACCACATCGACCTCGATGGTCGGATTACCACGAGAGTCGAGAATCTCTCGAGCCAAAATTTTCGAAATTTCCATACAAATCTATTTTTAAGTTGTTCTGATATGGGAAATTTGCAAAGTTCGCTCCACAACTATTGACTTTTCGCCAAAAATTCCTTACCTTTGGTAAAAATTCGGATACTATGGCTATTTTTAAGGTTGAAGGCGGTCGCCGTCTGCATGGCGAGATTAAACCGCAAGGTGCAAAGAATGAGGCGTTGCAGATTATCTGCGCCACACTCCTCACTGAGGAGAAGGTCGTAATCGACAACATCCCGCAGATTCTCGACATCATTCAGCTCATCGACCTCTTGCAGGCGATGGGAGTGAAGGTTGAGCGTTTGTCGGAGGATTGCTACTCGTTCTGCGCCAAGGATATCAACCTCGACTACCTCGCTAGCGACGACTATCGCAACCGTTGCGCCCGTCTGCGTGGCTCGGTGATGATTGTCGGACCACTCTTGGCCCGTTTCGGTGTGGGCTACATACCAAAACCGGGTGGCGATAAAATTGGTCGTCGCCGTTTGGATACCCACTTTATCGGTTTCCAGAAGCTCGGAGCCGAGTTTGACTTCGACGCTGCAGAGTCGTTCTTCACAGTCAAGGCTAAGGAGCTCAAGGGTACATATATGTTGCTCGACGAGGCCTCGGTAACGGGTACGGCAAATATCGTCATGGCAGCAGTGCTTGCCAAAGGCAAGACCACCATCTACAATGCCGCATGCGAGCCATATCTGCAGCAGTTGTGCAAGATGCTCAACCGAATGGGTGCAAAGATCTCGGGTGTAGGCTCGAACCTCCTCGAAATCGAAGGTGTGGAGTCACTCGGTGGCACCACACATACAATGTTGCCGGATATGATCGAGGTGGGTAGCTTTATCGGTATGGCGGCTATGAACCGCTCGGAGTTGACAATCAAGGGTGTATCTTTTGAAAATCTCGGTATTATTCCGGCACAGTTCGCACGACTCGGTATTGCCATGGAGCGCCGAGGTGACGACCTCTATATTCCACAGCAGGATCACTACAGCATCGAGAGCTTTATAGACGGCTCGATTATGACCATTGCCGATGCGCCATGGCCGGGCTTAACACCCGATCTGTTGTCTGTCTTCCTCGTTGTGGCAACACAAGCCAAGGGTACCGTTCTGATTCATCAGAAGATGTTCGAGAGCCGCCTGTTCTTCGTGGATAAGTTGATAGATATGGGTGCACAGATTATCCTCTGCGACCCTCACCGTGCAGCCGTTATCGGCCAGGATCACCAGCACCAGCTCCGTGCTGCAAAGATGTCTTCGCCGGATATTCGTGCGGGAGTATCGTTGCTGATTGCGGCAATGAGTGCCGACGGTGTGAGCACCATCCAGAATATCGACCAGATAGATCGTGGCTATCGTGACATAGAGGGTCGATTGAATGCTATTGGTGCAAATATCATCCGATTGGACGAGTAGAGTGCCGATATGGTAGAGATAGAAAAGGTCGAGCGTTTGCCCGACCTTTTCTATTTAGTTTTTAGTTCAACTTTTGCTGGAAGGTATCAACATTTTGCAGTTGTCGCAACTCGATCTGGCAAACATTGCTCTCGTAGCGAGCAATGTTCTCCTGTAGCGACAACAGAAGTCGCTTGGCATGCTCGGGGGTGAGGATGATGCGACTCTTCACATTTGCCTTTGGCAAGCCGGGCAAAATTGCAGCAAAGTCGATAATAAACTCCGATGGCGAGTGCGATATAATAGCCAAATTTGAGTAGTGTCCCTGTGCAACCTCGGCACTGAGCTCTACATCTATTCCGTGCTGTTTTGGATCGTTCATCTTCGAATAGTTTTTATTTTACCACTACAAAGGTAGACAAATATCTTGCTTGCCGCCCCTATTTCGCAAAGAAGTTTTCAACAATAAATGATATAAGGCACACAAAATGCTGTGGTAAATTTGACGAAGCGTAGCTGTTTCTAATATATTTTTAATATATTTGCAGAGTAATTTGGATTGTTGTGACCATAAATAAGCTAGAAATATGTTGCTAAATATAATCGATATCATATTGCGAGGCTTCGTTGTGGGCTTGATCTCCTCGGTGACGGTGGGGCCCGTGGCAGTGCTATGCATCAAGCGCACATTGAACAAAAGTCGTCGTTCGGGATTTATCTCGGGAATGGGAGTGGTTTGCGCCGATACCCTTATGGCAATCGTTGCCTTCTTCTTCTACGCCCTGATGCACTCGCAGATTGAGCGCTACCGACACATCCTTTCGATTGTTGGCGGACTCTTTGTAGTGATTGTGGGCGTGGTTATCTTCTTGCAGAAACCTTCGCAGAAGGTTAAGCCCGACGGAACAATATCGAACACCCCATGGCGAGATTTCTCGTCGATGTTTGGCTTCACGATTGCCAATTTCGTAACCATCATCCCCTATCTGCTCGCCTTCTTCGCCATGTTTGGCGTAACATCACACAACGGCTCGACCGATATAGCTTCGATATTCTCGAGTCTGCTCATCATCGGCGGCTTCTTTGGCGGAGCTACGGCATGGTGGTTCTTGCTCACAATGCTTATCAGCCGTTTCCGTGGCTCATTCCGACCGCATCACATGCGCACAATAAACCGCATTGCAGGCATTATAATCTGTCTGCTTGGCATTATAACAATACTTTCGACAGTTATCACAACAACCCCAAATGGAACAATCTAACAAGAAAATCATCATTGCCCTCGACGGCTTTTCGTCGTGCGGAAAAAGCACCTTTGCAAAGAGCATTGCACAGCGACTCGGTTATATCTTTATCGACACCGGAGCGATGTATCGTGCCGTAACCCTCTACGCCCTTGAGCACGGAGCCATCCGTTCGGGCATCGTCGACGAGGATGCGGTGGTTGCCCTTTTGAAGGATATCTCGATAACCTTCCGCTTCAACCCTCAGCGTGGAGCGAGCGACATCTATGTAAATGGCGACCTGGTCGAGGGAAAGATTCGCACCATAGAGGTGTCGAACTGCGTGAGCCCCGTGAGCGCCATTGGCGAGGTGCGTGAAAAGCTCGTTGCCATGCAGCAGGAGATGGGACGCAGAAAGGGCGTTGTGATGGATGGACGAGATATCGGCACTGTGGTATTCCCTAATGCCGAGTTGAAGATCTTTATGACGGCCGATCCGAAGGTGCGTGCCGAGCGTCGTTATGCCGAATTGACCGCCAAGGGCGACAATGTGTCGTTCGAAGAGATTTTGGAGAATGTCGTATCACGAGATAAGGCCGATATGAGCCGTGCGATCTCGCCATTGCAGCAGGCCGAGGATGCGATTGTGCTCGACAACAGCTATATGACCATTCCTGAGCAGATGGAGTGGTTCGACAAGGAGTTCCGACGAGTGCAAAGCACTCTTTAGTTGAGAGTTGAAAGTTGAAAGTTGAGATTGACATAAATTCGGGTTTTTGCTTTGGCGTAGTGCGAGCAATTAACGAGGCGGAGCAGGCTTTACAGAGTGGTAGCGTTGCTTCGCTCGGTGATATTGTCCACAATCGAATGGAGGTGCAACGCCTCGAAGCGCTCGGTTTACAGACAATCTCGCACGAGGATATCCCGACTCTCGAGGGTAAGCGCATGCTTATCCGTGCACACGGCGAACCGCCCAAAACCTATGACCTCGCCAAGCGTTACGGTGTAGAGGTTGTGGATGCCACCTGCCCCGTAGTTGCAGCCCTGCAGCGCAAAGTGAAAAAGGCCTACGAGGAGATGGAGAGAGTTGACGGCTCGGTTGTTATTCTGGGAAAGCGAGGACACGCCGAGGTGGTCGGATTGACAGGACAAGTCGACGAAAAAGCTATAGTTGTGGAGTGTGAGGAGGATCTGGAGCAGGTAGATTTCTCCCGCCCAATATATTTCCTTTCACAGACCACGCAGAGTGTCGAAAAGTTCCGTCGCCTGGCCGAGAAGATGCGCCAACGCCTTCCTAATGAGGCGATGCTCACGGCCGACGATACCATCTGTCGCCGAGTATCATCCCGAGAGGAGCATCTGCGAGAGTTTGCCCGACAGCACGATATCATAATCTTTGTTTGTGGTCGCAAGTCGAGCAATGGCAAGGTGTTGTATAACATCTGCCAAGAGGAGAACGAGCGTTCCTACAATATAGAGGAGGCGAGCGAACTGCAACAAGAGTGGTTCGAGGGGGTTGAAAGCGTAGGTATCTGCGGCGCCACCTCAACACCAAAGTGGCTGATGGAGAATATCGCCGAGGCGATTGTTTCAATTGAGAATTGAGGATTGAGGATTGACAGACCCCTCCGCCCTGACGGGCACCTCCCCTAACTTAGGGGAGGAAATGCAAACTATTAAAGATAGGCTGTTTGAAATGAAAGGTCGTACACACAACAAGTCAGAGCTGACCACGCAACGAAAAACGCTACGCAATAACAGCACAAGCGCCGAAGCAATGTTGTGGAGTATGTTAAAGTCACGACAATTGGGTGTAAAATTTAGACGGCAGTTTAGTGTTGAACAATATGTGCTTGACTTTTACTCGCCAGAGGTAAATTTGTGTATAGAACTTGATGGTGCACCACATTTCACATTTGGGGGAAGTGATTACGATTATGAGCGCACCGAGTATTTGAAAAAGTACCACAACATTCGCACTCTACGATTTGAGAATAGAGAGTTCTTCAACTATCCAGATGAGGTGGTCGGTTCAATAAAGAGAGCTATTGAGGAGCAGAAAGAGGCAAATATGGAAAAGAAAATAGAGAACGCAATAAAAGAAGAAGGGTTGAACATCTCTGACCTAACCAAAAAAGAGATACAAGAACTCAAAGAAGAAATTATCGCAAAAGAGAATGGGGCAGTGTTGTTAGACGGCGTTCTTTGGGGAGTTCGAAGGCGTTTAGCACTAAAACGGCGCAAAGAAATGCTTGCAGAAATAGAAAAATTAGAGAAACAGTCCAAGCGATAAAATCACAATTGGGGAATTGACAGACCCCTCCGCCCTGACGGGCACCTCCCCTCACTTAGGGGAGGAGATAGAACTCCGAAAATTTGTCCCCCTAAGTTAGGGGGACGAGCAAAGCGGAGGGGGTATGATATAATTGAGAATTATAAAAAAGCTAACGGCCAATGGCCAACAACTAAAAGCAGAATAAAATTATGAAGAAGTATCTTTTGAGAAGCGTAAAATATCTTATCGCATTTTGCGTTGTATATGTGGCATTTATGGCATTTGTTCACTACTCGGAGCATCTGCCTATAACCTTAGCACAGCGTTGGCAGTTGATGTTTGCCACCTGGCGTGGCTGGGGTATGGTTGTCGGTATAATTTTGCTGGCAGCAACCTATCCGTTCTTCGGTTTTGCAAAGCGTTCGTTCGAGGGCGATATTGTGGCAGACCGTGAGCAACTGGATATGGCAGCCGAGGTTGTAGGACTGAAATTTGTCGGAGAGAACAATGGCGAGTTGCTCTATCGTGCCGACGGTTTCCGACGAGTGATGCGCCTCTTCGAGGATGAGGTAAGAGTACGCCAAAACGGCCGTCAGGTTGAGGTTGAGGGTCTGCGTAGCTCCTCTGTACGCATCGCCTTCGATGCCGAGCGATACATTACTAACAAACATCGCCGAGAGCGTGGCGAGATTTAACAAGAGATTCAAGAGAGAATGAAGCGTCGAATTTTAAAATACACCCTTACCGCTGTTGCTCTTGCTGCGGTCTTTGTGGGCGGCATCTTTGCCACTCGCAACGACTTCGGCTTGGGTCGCAATATGGAGATTATGGTCAATCTGATGCACGCCCTTTCGACTCAATATGTCGATGAGGTCGATGCCGACGAGATGATGCGCAACGGCGCCGAGGGTATGACATCGAAGTTGGACCCATACACCGACTTTATCCCCGAGAAAGATATGCCCGATTTCGAGGCTATGACCACAGGTCGCTATGGCGGTATCGGAGCGTTGATTCGCAAAAAGGGGGACTATGTCATAATTGCCGAGCCATACAAGGGTTCGCCGGCCGACGAAAATGGTCTGAAAATAGGCGATAAAATTGTGGCTATTGAGGGCAAAGATATGCGTGGTGCAAAGGTCGAAGATATCAGCAAGCGTCTTCGTGGCGAGCCAAATACTACAGTAACTATCACTGTCGAAAAGTTGCTCACGGGCGAGCGTGAGGAGTTGAAAATTCGCCGTCGTCGCATCGTCATACCGAGCATAACTTATGCAGGCTATGTGGCTGAAGGTGTAGGTTACATCCGCCACGCCGACTTTACCGACAAGTGCTACGACGATATGCGTGCCGCAATTCACCACTTGCAGAGCCAGGGCGAGCTGCGTTCGCTCATTCTCGACTACCGCAACAATGGCGGTGGCGTGTTGCAGTCTGCCGTAAAGGTGCTCTCGCTCTTTGTGCCAAAGGGTACGATGGTGGTCGAAACCCGAGGTCGTGGCGAGAAGTCGCACAAACTCTTCACCGAGTATGAGCCACTCCTGCCAAACACCCCACTTGCAGTGTTGATCAACGGCAATAGTGCCTCGGCAGCCGAGATTGTGGCGGGAGCCATTCAGGATTTGGATAGAGGTGTGTTAATTGGTCAGCGCAGCTTCGGAAAGGGCTTGGTGCAGGGAACTACCCCGCTTGGCTACAACGCCTACGCCAAAATTACGGTGGGTAAGTACTACATCCCTTCGGGTCGTTGCATCCAGGCAGTAAACTACTCGACCGATGGCCGTGCCGAGCAGGTTGCCGACTCGCTTATCAAGGAGTTTAAAACCCGAGGTGGTCGCAAGGTCTACGATGGCGGTGGAATTATGCCGGACAAGAAATTTGCTCCAAAATATATCAGTTCGTTCGCCGTAACGCTCTACCTGATGGGTATAATCGAGGATTTTGGCGATGACTACATCCGTCGCAATGGCTCGAAGCCGATAGATGTCAAGACATTCTCGATAACCGACGAGGATTATGCCGATTTTGTAAAGTTGGCAATGGAGAAGGATATCCCTTACAAGTCGGAGTCGAGAACGGCACTCGAGAAGTTGCGTAAGTCGCTTGCCAAGGAGCGCAACACCTCGCTCGACGAGGCTCTCAACACCATCGACAAGGGGTTGAAAGATGATAAGCGCAGTAATTTGGAGACCTTCCGCAAGGAGATTACCGAGCAGATAAATCAGAATATCGTATTGCGCTATGCCTATGCCGCAGGCGTGATTGCCAACTCGCTCGCAGGCGACGAGGAGGTGCAGGCGGCTGTAAAACTCCTGGCCGACAAGGCGGAGTATGAGCGCATAACCACCAAGCAGGATACGGCTCGAAAGTAGAGTCTACGACGGTATGTTGAGGCGATTGAAAAATAAGGTTTTGGAGAATGGTCGAGTAGTCGTTTTGGTACTCGCCACCATCTTCATCGCCTTTTCGTTGCTGCTCACCAACCGTATGGCCGAAGCTCTACACCGCAAGGAGAAACACGATGTGGAGCTGTGGGCCGCCGCAATGGAGCGTGTGAACAGGGATGCTATGGGCGACTATATCAACGACCCCCTTGTAACAAGCATCATCAACAACCGCAACAACATTCCGTTTGTCATCACCGACGAGAATTTGCGAGTTATATCCTCGCACCTTATCCCATCCGAGGTCATCAACTCGCCGGAACGCTTACACCGAGTATTGGACCGTATGGCCAAGGACAACACACCGATTGTGGTACGATTTTGGTGGACCTCAGCACATAACCACATCATCTTCTATGGCCACTCGCTGACACTGCAGACACTCTACATCTTCCCATATATTCAGATTGTGATTATTGTAGTCTTTGTGTTGGTTGTCTTTGTGGCATTCCGCTCTATGAAACAGGGCGAGCAGAGTCGCATCTGGGTGGGACTTGCCAAGGAGACGGCTCACCAGCTCGGTACTCCGACATCGTCGTTGCTCGGTTGGATAGAGTATCTGAGGGAGCAACCCGTAGATCAGATGGCGGTAGAGGAGATGAACAAAGATCTCACCCACCTAATGAAGATTGTCGATCGTTTCTCGAAAATCGGCTCCGAGACACCTCTCTCGGTCGAGTCGTTGAACGAAGTTGTGGGCGACTCGGTGATGTATTTCCGCAAGCGCATACCTCGCAATGTGACGCTCGACTACAATGGTCTGGCAACCAATACGGTAAAGGCGAAGATAAACAGCACCCTCTTTGAGTGGGTGGTCGAAAACCTTATGAAGAATGCGCTCGATGCATTGCAGGGCCATGGCGAGATAAAGGTGGCTATCGGCTCCGACCGCAAGTTTGCGTGGGTGGAGGTCTCCGATACCGGCAAGGGTATTCCAAAGTCGAAGTGGAAACGCATATTCGAACCGGGATATACCACCAAGACTCGAGGTTGGGGACTCGGCCTGTCGCTCTCACGACGCATTGTCGAGGAGTATCACAAGGGAAAAATTGCGGTTATAGAGTCGGAACTTGGCAAGGGTACAACCTTCCGCATAACACTTAAAAAGGCTTAATACCCGACAGAGAATGGAGCAGACACTCAACAACATATCGGCCGAGGAGCTATTCGGCACGACAAGTCGCTTGGTAGAGCAGGTCGAAAGCAATGCTCTTGCCGGTATCGCCTCGCTGGGTGGTGCCTACCAGGCTGCTACAGGAGTGGTCGCTCTACTCTTTATATTTATATTGGTACGATACTTCGACCTCTTCCGCCATCTGGTCGTTTCATCCATCAGCAAACAGGGCAACCGCTCCGACATACATATCTATTCGTCAGAACTGAAAAATATCGAGATCTTTACCAGCCTCATGGGTGTAATGTTGCTTTCGCTACTTATTATGCGACTCTCGGTATTTGAACCGACACGCCCATTTTTTGCACCGCTCCTTCCGCTTACGGGTTGGGAAATCGGAGGTGTCGCCCTCGCAGCAACCCTTGCAACAATGTTCGGAGAGAGGATTATGCTCTATGTAGTGGGTGCAATAAGTGGTCGAAACGACGCTTGCAACACCATTTGGCATGTAAAAATACTCCACTTCAGCATTATCATCATCCTGCTTGCACCTCTCTCAATTTTGGTGCTTCTGACCGAGGGAATAGTGGCCAAGTTGGCCCTTTATACCTCTGTTGCAGTGTGTTCCTTAACGCTCATTTCGTTCGTCAAAGAGACTTTTTTGCTCTTTCGAGCACAAAGATTTTCTATTTTCCATTGGATTTTATATCTTTGCGCCCTGGAATTCTTCCCGCTATCGTTGTTACTGGCTCCGATGGTGCGTGGATAGGTTCCAAAAGAGAGTGAAGATATGAGTAATAATATAGAGAAAATTCTTGTTGCACAACCGGCTCCTCCAATTATCGAGAAGTCGCCTTTTTTTGAATTGTCAAAGCGCCTTGGCGTGGAAGTCGACTATAACCCTCTCATCAAGGTTATCGGCGTAACACCAAAGGAGTTTCGCAGTCAGCGCATAAATATCCTCGATCATACGGCGGTGATCTTCACCTCTCGTACCACCATCGACAGCTTCTTCCACATTTGCGAAGATGCTCGCATCACGGTACCCGAGACCATGAAGTACATCTGCTCGACCGAGAGTATTGCACTCTACCTGCAGAAGTATATCGTCTATCGCAAGCGTAAAATCTCGTTTGCCGACGGTTCGTTCCAGGGACTTATCGAGCTCGTGGTGAAACACAAGGCTGAGAAGATCCTGCTTTCGCTCTCAGAGCCACACAAGCCGGAGATTCCTGAGGCCCTCACACGCCTCAACATCAACTACACGCCGATTATTTTGGCCCGCACCGTAGCGACCGATATCTCGGCCGATAAGTTGAAGGAGTACGATATGGTACTGCTCTACTCACCATGGGATGTAAAGAGCATCTGCGAGAAGATGCCGGTTGAGGAGATGCCTACCATTGCAGCTTTCGGCGAGGGTACACTCAAACTCGCAGTCGAGAATGGTATCCATGTGAAAGCCAACGCCCCAACTCCGGAGGCACCTTCGCTCGCAAAGGCTGTGGATCTCTACATCCAGCATGTCCGCAAGGGTGAGGAGGTTGAAGATATCTCCTTTGTGAACGATGAGCGCAAGGAGGAGTTCCTTCGCACACAGCAGAGCCGCCTTGCAAAGAAGGGTCGCTCGAAGAAATAATCGGAAAAGCACCACATCAATGGATTGCAAACTGCCCAAGTCGGAGAAATTGCGCTCGTTCGGGGCAATTCGCCGCCTCTTCACTGAGGGACGGGGTGGGTTTGTATATCCGTTTCGCTATGTGGTGTATGCCGAAGGGGCCGAGGAGATGAGTGCCGAAATTCTCTTCTCAACCCCAAAAAAGTTCCTCAAACGAGCAAATAAGCGTAACAAGGTGCGCCGTCGTATGCGTGAGGCCTATCGCCTCAACAAACAGTTGCTCCTTGCAAGCGAAACACCTCGCCAGATTCAGGCGGCCCTAATCTACTCCTCGAAGGAGGTTGTCGATTATAAAACAATCGAAAATGCCACAAAACGAATTCTGGAGATCCTTTCTAAGTAGCTGCCGCCGCATTGTGGCTCTACCCTTCATAGGGTTGATTCGCTTCTACCAGAGGTGCATCTCTCCACTTACGCCCCCGGCCTGCCGATATACTCCGACTTGCTCGCAGTATGCCATCGAGGCTATCCGTAAGTATGGCATCTTCAAAGGAGGATGGCTCGCAGCCAAACGCATCGCACGCTGTCATCCTTGGGGAGGCTCAGGCTACGACCCCGTACCATAATAATATATATAGTATAGGCTTGCAGAGTTGCAAGCCTTTTTTTAATTAAAAATAACCCTCTCAACTAATTTATCGTCAGAAGTCGTGAGATGCGGTGCAGATTGCGACTTATCACAAGAAACAAAAACTGGAATTTAAGCAGATGAGAGCAAGGCAAATTTCTTGTCAGAAGTCGTGAGATGTGGTGCCAAACGAAAGAGCCTCGGATGGGACATACTAAACGTATTTCCCATTCGAGAACCGCGAGGGAAGCACTAAATATGCCGCATAAAATCAAAAAACCATGAAGATAATTTGCATAGGTCG
>JAGBRY010000150.1 GCA_017632115.1 Alistipes sp.
AAGTATTGGCAGAGGAGTTGGTAAACTTGACTGTTAAAGAGGTAAACGAATTGGCTACTATCCTCAAGGAGGAGTACGGAATTGAGCCTGCTGCTGCAGCTGTAGCTGTTGCTGCTGCTCCTGCTGCTGCTGGCGAGGCTGCTGCAGCTGAGAAGACATCGTTCGATGTAATCTTGAAGAGCGCAGGTCAGGCTAAGCTTGGCGTAATCAAGGCTGTTAAGGAGATCGCTGGTCTTTCGCTCGGCGATGCTAAGGCTCTCGTAGACGCAGCTCCTAAGGCTGTTAAGGAGGGTATCTCTAAGGAGGAGGCTGAGTCTATCAAGGCTGCTCTCGAGGAGGCTGGTGCTGAGGTTGAGTTGAAGTAATTCCGAAGAGTTACTAACTCTACCTAGACAATGGGTATAGTGCTTACGACTGCAGTGTAAGCGCTATACCTTTTCGGGTCTAAGGAATGGGAGTGCCGAATTGAGCTGTGCCCTTCCTAAGATTTTTTGATACTCTCAGGGTGTAATGTGTTTACGCTGAGAGTTTTAGTGCGGAAAAATATACGCACACACGCAAGGGGTTGTTTTTCCCCTTTGAGTACTCACAACAAAAACAAATGGATTTCAACATGTCCACTACAACACAGAAAGAAAGAATTAGCTTCTCAACAATCCGCAACCGAGTGCCTTATCCGGATTTGTTGGAGATTCAGCTCAAATCATTCCGAGATTTCTTCCAGATGGATACCACCGCAGAGAACCGCAAGAACGAGGGTCTCTATCGTGTATTCCAGGAGAACTTCCCAATCACAGACACACGAAACAACTTCGTACTCGAGTTTCTCGATTACTACATCGACCCTCCTCGCTACACCATTGAGGAGTGTTTGGAGCGTGGCTTGACCTATAGCGTACCGCTCAAGGCGAAGTTGAAGCTTTATTGCACCGATAACGAGCACGAGGACTTTGGTGTCGTTGTGCAGGATGTCTATTTCGGCGCAATTCCATACATGACGGAGCGAGGCACTTTCGTCATCAACGGTGCAGAGCGAGTAATCGTATCGCAGTTGCATCGTTCACCAGGCGTATTCTTTGGTCAGAGCACCCATACCAACGGAACAAAGCTCTACTCGGCACGAATCATTCCGTTCAAGGGATCGTGGATTGAGTTTGCATCGGACATCAACAATGTGATGTATGCATACATCGACCGTAAGAAGAAGTTGCCTGTAACAACTCTTTTGCGTGCAATCGGTTTTGAGAGCGATCAGCAGATCCTCGAGATCTTCGACCTTTCGGACGAGGTGAAGGTTACCAAGACCAACCTCAAGAAGGCTGTAGGTCGCAAGTTGGCAGCTCGTGTTCTCTCGACATGGGTTGAGGATTATGCCGATGAGGATACAGGTGAGGTTTTCTCGCTCGAGCGTAACAGCGTCATCGTAGACCGTGGCACCGTATTGGAGGAGAAACATATCGATGCTATTTTGGAGAGTGGCGCCAAGACAATCATCCTTCACAAGGAGAACTTGTCGGGTGTAGACTTTTCAATCATATACAACACCTTGCAGAAGGATACCTGTAACTCGGAGGTTGATGCAGTACGCTACATCTACCGCTTGTTGCGTGCTTCGGAGGCACCTGATGATACAACCGCTCGTGATGTTATCGAGAAGTTGTTCTTCTCGGACAAGCGTTACGACTTGGGCGATGTAGGTCGTTTCCGTATCAACAAGAAGTTGGAGTTGGGTATCGACCCTGCAATCCGCACACTTACTCGTGAGGATATCATCGCAATTATCCGCTACCTCATTCAGTTGATCAACTCTCGTGCCGAGTTGGACGATATCGACCACTTGTCTAACCGTCGTGTTCGTACCGTAGGCGAGCAGTTGTCAAACCAGTTCTCGATAGGTTTCGTTCGTATGGCTCGTACCATTCGTGAGCGCATGAATGTTCGTGATTCTGAGGTATTTGCACCAATCGATTTGATCAACGCTAAGTCGTTGTCGGGTGTGATCAACTCGTTCTTCGGAACTTCGCAGTTGTCGCAGTTCATGGACCAGATCAACCCATTGTCGGAGATTACTCACAAGCGTCGTTTGTCGGCACTCGGTCCTGGTGGTCTTTCACGAGATCGTGCAGGTTTCGAGGTTCGAGATGTGCACTACACACACTACGGTCGTTTGTGTCCAATCGAGTCGCCTGAGGGTCCGAACATCGGTCTTATCTCGTCGCTTTGTGTCTATGCAAAGATCTCGGATATGGGCTTCTTGGAGACTCCATACCGTTCGTGCGAGAATGGAGTTGTCGATATGGATAACTCACATATCCGCTACTACTCGGCAGAGGAGGAGGATGGTATGATCATCGCACAGGCCGGAGAGCCTCTCACAGCAGACAATCGTTTCGTTAACGATGGTCGTATCAAGGCTCGTGAGGGTGCAGACTTCCCTGTAGTACACGGTGAGGAGGTAAATCTCGTCGATGTAGCACCTAACCAGATTGCTTCGATCGCTGCATCGTTGATTCCGTTCTTGGAGCACGACGATGCTAACCGTGCGTTGATGGGATCGAACATGATGCGTCAGGCAGTACCACTCGTAAACTGCGAGGCACCAATCGTAGGTACCGGTATCGAGAAGGATATGATTTCGGATAGCCGTATCCAGATTGTAGCCGAGGGCGATGGTGTAGTAGAGTTTGCGGATGCAACAGTAATTAAAATTAAGTACGATCGCAGCGAGGAGGAGGTTATCTGCTCGTTCGAGCCAGAGGTAACCGTATACGAGTTGCCACGCTACCGTCGTACCAACCAGAATACATCTGTAACCTTGAAGCCACGAGTTCTCACCGGAGAGCGTGTGACTAAGGGTCAGATTTTGACCGAGGGATACTCGACACAGAACGGAGAGTTGGCTTTGGGTCGCAACTTGAAGGTAGCGTTCATGCCTTGGAAGGGTTACAACTTCGAGGATGCTATCGTTATCTCGGAGCGTATCCAGCGTGAGGATATCTTCACATCTGTTCATGTTGATGAGTATATCTTGGAGGTTCGTGATACCAAGCGTGGTGTCGAGGAGCTCACATCGGATATTCCGAATGTCAGCGAGGATGCAACCAAGAACCTCGACGAGAATGGTATCATTCGTATCGGTGCAAACATCAAGCCGGGCGATATCCTTATCGGTAAGATTACCCCTAAGGGTGAGAGCGATCCATCGCCAGAGGAGAAGTTGTTGCGTGCAATCTTCGGTGATAAGGCAGGTGATGTTAAGGATGCATCGTTGAAGGCAAACCCTTCGTTGAGCGGTGTGGTTATCGACACTAAGTTGTATAGCCGTGCAAGCAAGGTAGATAAGAAGGGTCGTGCAGCCGAGAAGTTGCAGTTGGAGAAGATCGACCAGAAGTTTGCAGAGCAGGTTGCTGCTTTGACCAAGACTCTCGTATCTAAGCTCTGGCAGTTGGTACAGGGT